>NZ_LLYU01000003.1:0-366496 GCF_002049515.1 Marinobacter sp. tcs-11
CAACCGCACCGAAGTCATCAAGAACGACAGCCACCTGACGGTGGAGAACAACCGCGTCAGCCACACCAAAGGCAACCGCCATCACACCGTGGATGGCGAAAAGCGGGAGCAAACCGGCAAAGACCACAGCTTCAATGTCACCGGTACTCTACACCTGAAAGCCGGCACCGCCTGGCTCAGCAATTCCGGCACCGAACTGCACATCAAAGCCGGCCAGAAAGCCGTGATCGAAGCCGGCGCTGAGATCACCCTGAAAGCCGGCGGCAGCTTCGTGAAGATCGATCCCAGCGGCGTGGCCATGGGAGGCGCAAGCATCAAGATGAACGCCGGTGGGGCTGCAGGGAAAGGCAGTGGGCAGAAGGTGCAGGTGCCTGAGATGCCGGGGTTGGTGACGGCTGCTGGCGGGGCAGAGGCGCCGGAGGCGTTGGCGGAGGTTAGCCAGAGAGCGAATGCTCAGCCAAAAGCCATCGTTGCCCACCGACTGAAACAGGCTCGGATGAATCGAACGGCTATTGTTGAGCAGTGCCAGCAGAAACCCGATGGCACTTGTCCGCTTGGGAACTGTCCTTGCGGTAAGAATCAGACAGCGTGATACGTGAAGGAGCCCATTGTGGTATTTGCACAACCTTCGACTGACAAGGTGCGTTTTTTAGTGCTGGAGGCGCAGCAGAAACCATCGGTTGTGCGGTCTTTGTATGAGCAGACAGACGTTCCGAAGTGGCTTTATCTGTTTGCTGAGACTGACTGGCAACAGTACCTGGCCGAAAGCCCCGTTGTTCTGGAAGCTAAACAGCAGAGCCCGGAGTATCAGTGGGCTTTGAAAGGATTGAAAGAAGGGCGGCTTATCGGGCTGATTCTGGAGTCCTCTGAGAGCCTTGATTCCGTGACGGGTTGGCTAAGGGCTCGCTTGACAGTGCGCTTTGACGGGGAAAGACAGGGCCTGCTGCGACTTTACGACCCTGAGGTATGGCAACGCTTATCTCCGGGGACTCAAGACCAGGCGGATGTGATTGAACGGGTTATTTACTGGTACGGAGAAAGTGGTCAGGAACGTTGGCAAACCACCGACAGACCAAATCTGTTCACTATGTTGCCCGTACCAACGCTTTCAGAAACTCAGTGGCAGGCATTGAACACGCCTGATGCCTGAGTCTGAATTGATACGTTTAGAACGCAAGGAATGACAGGGATGTCTGAGAATAGTGCAAAGCAGTCTACAGCTGGTTGTAGCCAGACTTGCGAGGACGAATCGCTGATTATCGAGGTTATCGGCAAAGAGCATCCGGATGGGCATGCTTTTCGAATCTTTGATGAAACCAACTACGAGCAGCAAGAGTGGTTGGAGAAACAGGTTGAAATAGAACCTCTGGAAAATTCCATTCTGCATGTCTGGCCCTGGAAGGGGCAGCCCTCCAGGAATGTCTGGATAGAAATCAAGTCTGAAGATGGCCCGATTCGGGTGCCCTTTCTGGATGATGCGACCAGCACCGAAAGGGAGGTTGAGCATCAACGCCACGTCGTACTGCCGGTCGTGCCGGCGACCCTGTTGTCAGGCATAGAGCTACATGGGCAGAAGCCTGCCCGCCAGGTTCTGGCTCGTGCGGGGTTCCTGTATATCTTTTACAAGGAAAAGCTATGGCGTGAAATTGAAATCCGCATAGATGAAGAAGGGCAAACTTCGTATCACGATGTGGCGCTTACCAAGTATCGTTCGCGCAGTGGTCAGCTAGAGCCTGGATACCGGAAAGTCACTGGGTCCGCAATGAGTGAAATCTGGATACCGGCCCGGATTAACAGTGATTGGCTGACATTGGAGATGGCCTTCAGCGAATCGCAGTGGCCGGGAGAGCGCGTGATGCATTTGGAGCGCTCCGCTACAGACCGGGAAAATCGTTGCGTTAGCATCGATATGCGTTTTGGATCAGAAACGAAGGAAAGTGTAGAGAACTCCAATACTTCCAACGGTAACAGTGTTGCATTTCTTGCTGAGTATCTTTCACCGCAACGTTCCCGAGTGCCCGCATTGGAGTGGCAGTTTGACCGCCCAGATGACTATCTGTTGGATTTAGAGGGAACCTATCCGGATCGGGCTATGCAAAAAGCAAAGTCCATTCACCAGAGGCAGGAAAGTCCGGATCCCGAAGACCCGATCGCCGAAGACGAAAGACCGGAGATGACTGCTCTCAGCAATTGCCTGCATCGATCATTGCACCAGGCTGAGGAGGCATTGATACAGCAGTGTCGGCCAGAGGACCCAGAGCCCTTCACTTGGCCTGGCTCTGGAACTGCTGAGACGGATGCTACGATCAATGCAAAAAAACGTGGCATTGGCGTTATTCTGCTGGACGATCCGATCTACCAGCTTAGATACAATCAGCGTCGTCGACAGGTGGCGGCCTGGTATATGAATGCCGCTGTGCGGCGCGCCAAGGCAAGACCATACTTTGACTCTGCCTTGCTGGTCCATTCTGTAATCGAGCCAGAACACATTGCGTCGGAGCCTAATCAGCTTCACAAGCACATGGCGGAAATAAATAATCAGGGCAGAGCAGAGCTTGAACGCTCGCTTGCGGTTTCTGAGCGTCAGATGGGGCGAGCTTATCTCGAGAAGGTGCATTCTGAGCTATTGGAATTGCTATCAAACGAACGCACCCATCATGTTCTGACGGATTTGTTCACTCATGACAGCTATGATTACGCTGGTGCATTCAATTTCGTAACATCTCTGGTGATGAACCTTGTCACCGAACCGGCGGAATGTGATGCCCTCGACATTGACGTTGAAGGTGCGGTCGATGGTGAAGGAAAACACTGGTTACAGGGACTGTGTGAGGGCCGGCACAGTCGCGTTCTCTACTCTCTGCTGTTTCCCCGCTTCAGCCCGGAAGATCAGAAAAAACCGTATCAACCTCCGGCAGAGCCTCAGGTCAATCATGGCAATGGGCAGTTCCGCGAAACGGAACTCGCTGCCATGTCTATTACCGACCTTCCCGATATTGAAGAGCTAAAAACGATCGATGGACTTGAATTAGCAGTCGAAGCTGCCGCAGGGTCCTACGAAACACTTCTGACGGCGAACATGAGGCTCGGTAGTCAGGTTTTGATGAGTGTCCACGGCAATATGTGGGCTGCGATTCATCATGCCAGCCAAGCTATTGAGGCGAGAAATGCAAAGCTGGCGGCTATAAAAAAGCAGTTGGCAGAGCTTCGAATAGAAATCTCCAATCTTGAAAACCAACGCTGGAACATCGAACGGAGAATTAACAACCTCAGAGGGAAAGAAGCTGAGCTTGAGGCGATCCGGAACAAACTAATCGAGCTCGACGTACGCTTCAAAGAACTGAGCCGGCAGAAACAATCCATCATGAAAACGGCGGTTGCAGGCAGAATGAAGCTTTATTCTGTTTCGTTGGAGCAATTACGTCGGTCCCTACCGGAGCTTCTAGGGAAAGTGGAGTTGATGCGACTCTCGAAAGCGCGTCAGAAAGATTATTTCATCTTCGAGTTTAGTGAGGCTGAACTTAGGTCTGGAACTGGAAAGCGGGCTGTAGAGCTTTTTGGGGACTTGATACAGGCAGGCGAAGAACCTGACGTTCGCGCGTCAACAAGTAGAAGACGCAGCAAGGCTGCGGGTATCGCATCCGAGGTTGCTGAGGATGTATACGTGCTGGCAGTCCCTAAAACAGAAACGGTTGTGACGTTAATTGAGGATATCCGGAAAGCTGAGTCTGACTTCCGGCAAGCGGTGCGTGCGTTAGCTGAACTCGACGAGCTCGTTGGGCCGAGTCCCGGCACCCCCGCCGCGGCAATGGCTGCCGCTGCGCAAAGAATCGAGGCGGCAAAAGCTGAAGTTGCCCGAGCGGAACGGGAACTCAAAGCATTCGAGCAAGAGATTGATAGCCGGAGAAGCCGTGTTGCGAAGAAAGAACAGTATATCCGTGACCTGGAGGCCGCGAACGATGCGGCGAACAAGATTGATCAGGCAGAAATTAACAGTAACAGATCCAGTCGTTTATATCGGGTGTTGAATAAACCAGCTTTTCCGGTATTTGTTGGTTTGATTGAGGTGTTTAACTCAGCGAGCGTTTGGTCAGGGCGGTCTCAAGATGCAAGGATTAAAGGGAACAATCGTGCCGGCCTCCGAGTATTCAGTGCGGGTTTTGATCTGTTTGTTGCGGGCACGGCAATTAGTGAACGGTGGGTGCTGGGGCCATCCAAGATCTTGGCGCTCGAACTGCCAGAAGACATTGGAAGAGTTTTCGTTAAATCTCTTGGTGCTCCACTAACAGTAAGAAGTGGGCTTGGCGCTGCAGCCGGTTTTCTTATGGCCTTGGATGCCGGGTGGGATGCCTATTACGAGTATCGGATGGGAAATCACAAAGCGGCGTTCGGCTATGGATTGCTGGCGGGTAGCGGGATCGCTTTCGGATTCGCAAGTGTTGTAGGTAAATCAGGACTTCTTTTGGTGTTAGGGCCGAAAGGTTGGCTGGCGGTAGGTGTTATCCTGGCCGTAGCGGGCCTGGCGACGGTTTTCGCATTCAGCGACGAACCGCTCGACATCTGGATGCGGCATGGGCCTTTCGGGCCTTTGGCGGAGAAGCCCTTCTTGAAAAAACCAGATGAAGCCTACTATCGCTTGATCAGCCAGTTAATGGGCGTCACGGTCAGACTTGAATACAATCCCTTGCGACGAATGGCGCGAGACGGCGTTCTGGAGGGCTACAGCGATGATCAGGTGGCCGCTTTGTCGATGGCTGGTGAGCGTTTTGTGATTGAGAGCGCCATTCCTGAATTGTTCAATTCGGGCGGGGTTGTCACTGTTTTACCGAAGCTTCAGCTCAACGAAACGATTGCTGTCGCTAAAGGTAGATCGGGTCACGTTCAGAATAACCGAATAGAAGGGGCTGATCTGGAGCCTTATGTACTAATGACAGAGGAGTCTGGTACGGGTTTGCATATTTATCTGAATGCACCTGAGAGCGCGAGACGCAAATTAGAGACTGCAGTCTGGCAGAGCGATACGTGGGAAACGCGAACATATAGATGGAAGGCCAAAGTCCAGATTCAGGCGAGGCAATCGCTCGAATCCATGTTGATGGTCTTCCCGGCGCCTCCACCGCAAGACCCTCTCGTGTTTAGTAAATCGGACGAGCGTCATACCCAACCTGACTTTAGCAGTGAAGACCAGCCATTTTGGTACAGTCAAAGAGTTCAAGAAAATGTCGATTGATGTTTCTCCACATGGTAGCTCGAGTGATTATTATGGGTCGCATAGCTACCGTTCTGACTCGATTCCCGAGCAAAGCAATCAAACTCAGGAATTGAACCGAACCGGATTAGATCGCTCAGCCAGCTTACGATTACCGTGGGGTAATACCCGTGAAGTGATGCCGCCCACCTTCATGTCAAGAAACCCACCCAAGAAGTTGCGGCGACTGGAGAAAAAAGAGGATCTGGCAGAGAAGTACGGTCTTCACGTTGAGAGTAATCATGAATGCTTCCGGCATGCACCATTGGCTCTCCAGGCTCGATTAGTAAGTATAATTAGTGTTACAGGTGCGTTGTGGGCCTACATTGTTTCTCCCGGATATTTGATAACACTGATTTTGATGTCGCCGTTGTTTACGTCCATTAGTAGAAACTATTCCGAGTACATACAAAGTCTTGGTTTATTCGAATTTATCATGCTTGGAGGCGGCTGGATTCTCATTTTGATGGCCAAACTGGCGTTACGCCTCTTCCCGAAATGGCTTTTACGGAATGGCCGAGGCCCTGAATGGGAATTCAACCGTCGCACCGGCATGATCAAGGTTTGGCAATACCCGAAAAAGTTTCCTTTTCTCCCCAGAAAGCCGCCGGTAGTGGTTGAAAAGCCCTTCTACGAATTCGATGCCTGGTGCTGCGCGAGGGTGGATCGCTTTGGCACTTTGTTTGACCTGGTGCTCTCCCACCGTTACAGCAAACTGGATGTTACCGTTGGCGATATTCTCGGCGCCCACGGCAGTCCCACCATGTGTTACGCCTACTGGGATTTCATTCAGAACTACATGGATGTCACAAAGCCGTTGCCGGAGCTGCCCATGCTGGAGCAGTATCGACACCTTGACCCGACCACCGCAAAGCACGATCAGGCGGCGGGCCGTCCTGCGCGTTACTGGCGGGATATGGATGACAAAACTTTCAAGCGGAAAGTGGACGACATGTTTACCGATGTCTCTATCATCGATACCACACGCAGGCCAGACCTGATGGCGGAAAAGCTGAGTTATGCGTCCTGAGCGAGCAGGAAGCCCTCCCGGCCAATCTTGGGGTTGCTTGAAAACATGTGCTTCCCACAATGCTTGTGGGGTGAGGTCGACAGTTTGGTCTCGTTACTGATTGCAAAAGACCAATTAATATACGGTTAATGGAATGACCAATCTGCACAATGGCAACGATACTTTGTCATCTCATCCATCGGCTGAATCCAACTGGGAAGCCGGTGTGCGCCGCACAACCAAGGACCGTCGGTTACTAGTTCTGAGTCCTGAGCCGGTGATGACAGGGGCGCGAGCGGTGGACGTCAACGCTTGGATTAGGAGAAAGACCGATGGCTGGCTGGATTTGCAGGGCGGAAACCTGCTGTTTGGTGCCGAATTTGCGTTGATGTTCTTGAGCTTGGGCGTGTTATCCACTGGTATCTTGGGTTTTGGTCTGATGTTTGCGCTAGGCCCCGACTCGCTGGGCCGTTGGGATTGGGAGTCGCCACTTATAATGCTGATTGGAAACCTCCTGATTTCTTTACCCTGGGGCTTGTACATGCATTTCCTGGGTAACAAAGCCGTGAAAGAAACCCCACCGGTGCGATTTAACCTACAACGCCGGCAAGTAGCCATCCCGCGTTGGATTGAAGGAAAGGAATTCAAGCTTCCGTTTTGGACAGATAATGCAGCTGGAATAGCCTATATAGTGATCGCTTTTACAATAGCCGCAGTTCTGTATACGCCTATTGGTTTGGAAAACAATCCGGTGGAATACGTTCAACGTGTACGGAACTACTTGTTGACAGCTCTGGTAATTGAGGTTCTGGTGGTCGGCACTTACCTTTTCTTCGGCCTCCGCCTAAAGAAAAAACATGACCCCAAACTCGTCTACGAAATCTACCCGTGGGAGAAACTGGTCGCCTACATCGAAACCCGCCAGGACATCGGTCCCGGACTTATGGCTACCCACACGGTTCTCACCCTGGCGATTCCGAAGCCGGACGACCCGGAATCGGCCCTGGCCGCTGCCAGCATCAACGTCGGCCATGAAACCGCCGGCCTGGCCCAGTGGGAGTGTATTCGCCAGTTTATGGAAAACGGTCCCGAGGCCTGCCCGGATCCGAAAGAGGACGAAACCCTGGCCCACTACAAAGCCAAGTGCAGACAAGCCCGCAAAGAGATGTCCTTGTTGCCCTGGCTGAGCAAGAAGGTGGGCGACTGGTTCTTCCAGCGTTACCTGGCTCACATCATCACTGAACGCCGCATCAAGACCCTGGCCCTAAAGAGCCTGCCCGAGGAACTGAAAGCCTGGTCCGCGCCTTTGCCAAAAGAGCAATGGGCCAAACCGTCTGAGGCACTGCAGAACCTGAATCAACAACTCGCACGCGCTTATGAACGTGGCCTGAAGTTTACCCAGATGGGGCCAGTCTCTGAATGGCAAGCGGGTCGTGAGGAGAAGCAACAACAGAAGCGAGGAAAAGGTCGTTTCCGAGCCTGATTGTCTTATTGATTAATGGGCTGCTGTCGGATGTGGGAACCGATTGTTATCAGATGATAGCGGCGCGCTGATTGAAACGGTCCAACACGTATCTGGTTAATGGATTGACCAACATGCATTCGACGTATACCAAGCTTCCCGTTGTTAGACATGACGTGTACCGGAAAGACCGGGCATTAATGTACCAAACGGCTGGACTGCTGTTCGCTACGATCTGCGGTCTCGCCTACTGGTTTTACCTGGATACCTCATCAGTCGTACCGGCAATCATCTTTATTATCTTCACGAGCTTTGTTTTTTGGGGGTATCTGCGGCTGGATTTCGGAAACATCAATCACATGGTTGAAGTGACTCCTCAATTCTTGCGAGTCGATGACTGCCCATTAAAGGAAATCGCCTGGCGGGATATTGCTCAACTTAAACTGGAAAAGCGTTCCAGTTCACAGGGCGCGCGATCTGCGCTACTGATTATCTATTTGAAGGACGGACACAATTACCGTCTCCCGAAGCCTGGCAGATTCATATCGAAACAGCGCAGGGATGGTGGCATTGTTGCCACCAACCTTTACAACTACAAGGGCGATTACAACGAGATTTTTGAGCAACTTTGCGTGGCGAAAGAGGGCGGGCAATTTGTTCGGTGGTCATCTGCAATGAAAATAAATGTCCCAAGAACTTGTCTTTAATAAAAGGCGGTCCACCCAATTCATGACCAGATCAAAGTTCCCAATAACATCATCGGGTAGACTACCCCTTCGAAAGTCGCCAAAAGCATTATTCGAAAAGGAATTCAGTTATGACACGCAAGCTTCTCATCTCTTTATTTCTGCTATCCCTTGGTCCGTTTTCTCACGCTGCCGTCTACCAGTGGACAGATGCCAACGGTCAGACCCATTTCGGCGATCGCCCCCCGGCGAAGGCCAGTTCGAAGGAAGTGCGCGTCAATGCAGCGCCGGCCCAGGCTGATGCCACAGCCCGTGACCGGCAGCAGAAAATGACGGAGTTCCTGGAACAGCAACAGAAGGAGCGGGAGGAGCGTCAGGCCAAAGAAGCGAAAGCCCGGCAACAGGCCGAAAAGCAGGAGGAGCTATGCAGGAATCTCCAGGCCCGTCTCAAGCACCTGGAGAGTGTTTCAACCTTCTATGATATCAATGAGAAGGGTGAGCGGGAGTACGTGTCCGAGGAGGAAAACCTGAGAATCCGTGAGCAGTTCCGCGCCAAGGTTCAGCAAGAGTGTGGTGGCGCCTGACACGTTGTTTTACGGGTTGAAGACGACCTGTCGTCTCTATACCATAGCCGCTCCAAATGGAACTGTAGACATGGAGTCTAAGGAATGGAATCTTCCAACAAGCAGCGGCTTACCCTGGCCGATCTGCCCTATCGTATTGAAAAATCTCCCCTCGCCCGAAAGTTTGAATCACGCCAGAGCATCAGCACAGCGCTGTCATACATTGGTATTGCTGTCGCTATCATCGGGGGCCTGATTCTGATCGGCGGGCCGAGCTCTATCCAGGTTGGCTGGGATGGCCCCAGTCTTTGGGAACTGATCCTGCTGAGCCCCGGGCCCATCATATCCATTGGCATGTTGTTGCTGTTCATTGGCAGCCAGATTCTGCCTCCGGTTATTCAGGAGCTGGACGCCTTTATTGAAGAGAATTTTGCCTTGGTTGACGATAACGGTATTCCGGTCATGGATGCGGTCATTACCTGGCAGTCGGAGGCCGGTGGCAACCTGAGCGTGGTTGCTGTCTCTTTGAATCAGCCTGCCGAGTCTGAGCAAAGCGCCTGAGCCTGCTGGTTGATTACTCGGAATAACCGGCTGTCAGTCAGCTACAAGGATGGTAGGTCATGAATACCGTTGGCAAAGTGTCGAACGCATCTGTACTTAAGCGAGCTATCCGCAGCGATAACCCCAAACCGCTGCTGCAGGATTGGGCGCTCCGGCCCTTCTACGCCCTGTTCACTCTTGATGAACACGGGCAGGAGCGCGGAGCCTGCGTGCGTTGGGGCCGAGACCTGGCGGTGCTGGTTACGCTGGAAAAAACGGAAGCGGAGAGCCTGATTGAGTCATTGGTCAGCAGCGACAGCAGCCAGGAGATATATATAAAGTCTGTTCCTCTCTGGGAATTGGCGCGGTTTGCCTATTCGCAGCACATGATACTGGCGTGGGCCAAAGAGGATCTGGTATTCCCCAGGGAAGCGCTTGAGCTTGTCGGTTACAAGGCTTTCGTTTGCGATGCTGATGGTGCGGAAACCCTGGTCAAAGTGCAGGTAGTGCCTCTGGATAGCGGGGGAGAGAGTTCCTTGGTATCGGGTGATCTTCAGTGGTGGACCCGTGATTCAGGCGCTGAATCAACCGAGCGTGTGTTGATCTACAACGACAGCCTGCGGTGGAAAGACAACTCCGTGTTGCCGGCTCTGCCGGACAATGCGCGCCCGTTGTCGTTCCTTTCTCCTGAAGAGCGTGTTGTCTATGACCGGTGGGCTCGCCCCAGTCTGCCATTGGAGTTCGGTGATGTAGAGACCATTGATGCCGATGTGGATGTGCAGCTTCCCCCCAATGAGTGGCTTGGCGAAGATTGCCTGGAAGGGCCGAGAAAAATTTGCCATTTGATGGGGCAGTTAGTTTTTCCGAATGCTCGGAATTTCAAGCTGGAAGTGAAGCATGACAAGCTCGCGCTGGACGATGATCAGTCGGATGCAGAGTCATCAATGAAAGTAATCAGACTTACCTTCCTTTACCTCGAGCAGAACAGCCTGGATGACCGGATTACTCCGTTGTCGATTGCCCAGGAAACGCTGACGCTTGATGTATTGAACGCCCTGCCATTCCGCTTGCCAACGGCACCGGGGATGCACCCGATGCCCGAGAATTTGCTGGGAATGTTGAGACGTCGGCTGGCCTGGGGGCTGTTCTCAGCCTCACGGCAGCTGGACGGCGGCGCGTCGCTCCTGGATGGCCTGCTCCGTAGCCTTCTTGTTGCGTTTCCGGACAACGCTGATGAACGCTTCACCTGCGATCCTGACGACAGAACATTCCCGTTCCTTGCGGCGTTTCGATGCGATCATAAGCGGGTGCCGGTAATGGTGCTTGGAAATCAGGATGGCAACCTGGTGTGTAATCCATTAGTGGACCTGAACGTGCCGGAGGCCCAGGTACCCGAGACGTTGCCGCTGCGCGATGATCTGATTGTCGATGGCACGATGACCTTGTGGGCCCTGTCAGGCTCGGTATTGATACCCGAGCAACTGATCGAGTGTCCGCAGGGCTGGTACAGGGGGGCCAGGGTTTCGGCAAGACATGCAGTGTTGAATATGAGTAACAATCTGCATCTCATCAACTATGTCATGGCCGACGATGCACCTGAACCGGATGAACTCAAGGAGTCTGGAGGCAAGGATCTGCTGAAATGGATGGGAGGCATTGCAGTGATATTTGTTTTCGTTGTGATGCTTATGGAGGCCTGAACCTCCTCTTGTTGGGTCGCAAATGCTGATCCGCCGCTGGGGTTCTCAGCGGCGGATCTGAGCTTCCGGCTGATTTAGCATCGCGATCAGAGGGTTTCTGCGCATAACATGGTCCCGCAACAGGTAGCCGAGCAGCAAGCCAAAACCGAACCCGCCCAGATGCGCTGCCCAGGCAACCCCGCCCTGGCTGGTAAACATGCCAAAGATGTTGATGCCAGACCAGATCAGGAAGTACCAGTGAGGGGCGAGCTTTTTCTGATACACAACGATCATGAAGGTGAGGCTCGCGTGCCGGAACCACATCAGGTAGAGGCCAAACAGCGCGGCGATTGAGCCGCTCGCGCCCACCAGCAGCAGGGGGCCCTGAGACGAATCAAACAGAAGCAGTTCTGCCAAGGCTGCCATCATACCGGATAGCAGGTAGAGCCCGAGAAATGCCCAGTGACCCAGGGCATCTTCCAGGTTGTCTCCGATAATCCACAAGAAGTACATATTCCCCAGCAAGTGCATGAGCCCGCCATGCACGAACTGGTAAGTGAGAAGCTGCAGCACAATCTGAATCGGATCTGGTGCATCGGAGTTAAGCCCCAGGTTCACGAGGATCCAGTGCTCGCTTTCCGGTCCGTTCAGGTTGCCCAGAAAAACAACGGTGCAAAGTGCAATCAGGGTCCAGGTAACGAACGGAGCCTTCTGAGGCTGAACGTTGTATTCAACAGGCATGGCCGTGAAAAACTGGAACAGCCAGGATTTCCAGCTGACCTTCTTGTTAAGATCGGCCAGTGCATCTTTCAGCAGAGGAGAATGCATCACCTGCTCAACTTCGTCGTGATCAAGCCAGACGCCATCGCAGGATGGGCAGCAATCAATCTCTACCCGATAATTGGAGAGCAGCTGGTAATGCGCCATCGGCACCCGACACCGCCGGCATTGCCGGTCGCTGGTGCGCAGGCGTTTTCCCAGATTGAGTTCGTGATCATAGTCATCCACATGATCGTGTTCCGAAGAAATTGCCTCATTCAGGGCTCCGTCCTCAAACCAGAGGCCGTGACAGCTACTGCAGTCAGCAATACGGGAATCCCCACCTCTGACGAACCGAAGAGTGGGTGTGCCACAGGCGGGGCATTGTGATTTCATAATCTGGACAGTACCCGGTAATCTCGCCATTCCAGTAGCCAGCCTAATATCTGGCCGGCACCCCAGGCGGCAAGCATGCTGAATTGCGCGATGAAGAAGATGCCACCAGTGGCAAAGACAAAATGCATGATTACCAGTGGTATGTTGATAAACACAAACAGAACGAGCAAAGAGCCATCCTTCGCCTTTTCTTCCAGGTGCGCCTTCAACGTCGGAGGCTGCCAATGGGGAATGGCTTCGACTTGCTCGGGCTCTAGTTCGGCCAGGGTGCGTTCGTTGGCGGTTAGATGCCAGCCTGAGCGAAGCGGTTGATACAACGTCAGAGTATCACCCTCGTTGCTTCGGCGGAGCCTTAACGCCAACGAGGTAGATTGGCCTGAGTTCAGATGACCAATTTCACGCTGGTCGAAATCCAGTGAGTAAACATGCCTTCCTGTTCCAGCCACCAATGTGAATGCGGCAAGAGCCGCCCAGCCACAGAGCCAGACTGCCAGAATCAGCAGCAGGTTATTCTCACCCCACTGGGTAAAGGTGAAAGGGACCACAAAACCGTAGCAAAGAGCGGCAAACACCGGAAACCAGATCACCAGAAGGGAGGTCCAGCCACTGGCATTGCCTACCAGAAATAGAGTGTTGTTTTGGCCAGGGTTGGTGGCCAGTTGTTTCAGGCCGTCCAGCGGATCGGGTGCTTGAAGTCTTTCGTCAGCTATCGACATGGTTACAGGTTCCTTTCCACCGCGAAGAAGACGAGATCGGAATCGGGATTCGAGCTGAGCACCTGAAGATCATCATCAGAATCCTCCGGCAGCTTGTCGGAGAGCGCGATGGCGTACAGGGTGTTGTTCGCACGGACCATTCTCAGAAGGTACATGGCGGTGCCCGGAGGCGTTTCCGGCTCCCAGGACATTCGTGTTCTGACGGGCCGAATCAGGCCCTGGGCAAACTCCGGGATTGCACCGGGTGCGGCCGCTTTTTCCAGTAGTGGTCCGGCTCCGGCTACCGTCCCGGCCTGCAGCAGTAATTGGCCGTCGCGGTCTATCCCGACGATGCCGGAGGGCCAGGACAGAGCGCGCCATTGCTCAAGTTCGGCAAGTGATGGAGACTCCGGCATGTCCAGCGAATGCCAGTATTCTGTCAGCTCTTCCAGCCCCTGTGCCGAGATGTAGGTGAGCATCTTCTCATAGGGGCCCCGTGGCTCCCCATTATGCCGTCGGGTCTCAAAACTCCGACTGGCCGGGGCGTAGCGCAAGGTTTCATACTGGTTTCTTTCTTTCGAGAATCGGGTGCGGGAGGTGCCGGATACGTCGTGAATGGACACGATTTGTCCCGGCCCCCATTGATCGCTCTGATATTCCCAAGAAGAAAGGGTCTGGATTCCAACGACGGTAAAACCCACAAACTGGGGCGTTACACAGCGAAGCAGAAATCTTGGCGAGGGGCTGAGTCGAGCGGGTAGGGGCTTGGTGCAGTCTCCGGGCCTGATTCCGACTTCTTCGGTGGTCACCGGTTCGGCCTCGTTTGGCATCCGCCATTGCAATGACTCGGGAGAGTTCAACAGTTTTTGATGCAGCGCCTCGGCCAGTTCGCCCACCGAAGGTGCGGCCAGGGCTGGAGAGCAAAACAGGCATGCACAACAGAGAATCAAACTAAGATGAAGGGATGCTGGCACTGGCATGGCTATCAACTCCTCGCGGCTTGCATCGTTTGCCGGGCTGTCGAGCCGAAACCGCCTCGTTGGGTTTTGCCGTTATAGACCTTGCCGGAACTGCCCGCCAGCTGAGTACGCGCCATAGTGACGGGGCCACGGAGGTTTTTGTTTCCAAGATATTGGCCGTTCGCCGTCACATAGTGCCAGAAAAACGGGACGTGGCTATGGTGCGAATAGCTGTCGTCACTATCGTCTCCACTCTTGAGCGTCTCGTCGGAGATTCCGTAAACCGGCTGGAGCTGGCTATCACTCAAAGCTGAAGGGTCAGGTTGTTCGCCGTGGTAGCTTTTATCCAGTACCGACTGGTCAACCAGAAAGCCGGAATAGGGCGGTTGATAGAGGCCGTTGTCTGCCTGCTCACACGTGGCCAGGTTGTCGGCGCTACACCATCCGGTTTTGCAGGATTCCTCGTTGATTACATGGGCAAAGTCAGCTTCACACTGCGCCCGTGAGGTGTACTTCGGCGCCATGACGGCATGCCGCAATGCGACTTCCCGTTCGAGATCTTCACAGTAACCTTGTGCTGATGACAGGGTGCTCTGGCAAGCATCGATAGTCCGGAAAACACGAACGTCGGTATGCCATGGATCGAACCCAAGCACAACCAGTGGTGTTGCGCCCATCAGCACAAGCGTGGCTGCCTGGGAGCGTTTCTGGCGGCGAGAGCGGGTTTTAAGTGCGGTGCTGATCCCTTCCTGGGCGGCCATGGAGCATCCTTCTCCTCAAAGCGGTCTGGGCGGCGAATCTATAGCAAGCGAGAGAAAAGGTCAAACCTGGCGGCTTTCCTGTCAGTTACTTTCTGGGTAGACTCCCGCCGCTCATCCTCAACTCCAGGAGAAGGAACCTCCATGCAGCGTATTCAGCTCACGCCCCGCCCCGATTGGGTGTCGCAGGCGGAATCCTACGGTTTTCACTTTCACACGCTCGAAGGCGAGCCTTATTGGGATGAAACTGCGGCCTATCAGTTCAGTCTTCGGGAGATCGAAGAGGATATTGAAGCGCCCACCGAAAACCTGCACGCCATGTGTATGGAGCTGGTGGCGGAGGTGGTGGCCAGTGAGCGCTTGATGAAGCAGCTGGCCATTCCGGAGCGGGCCTGGGATCTGGTTGCCGAGAGCTGGAAGTTTTCGGAGCCTTCCCTCTATGGACGAATGGACTTCTGTTATGACGGCCAAGGCCCCGCCAAGTTTTATGAATACAATGCCGATACCCCCACCTCTCTATACGAAACCGGCTTTTTTCAGTGGTTGTGGCTGGAGCAGCAGGTCGCCCTCGGCCAGTTGCCTCAAGAGGCTGACCAATACAATCGATTGCAGGAAGCCTTGATTGAACGGCTGGAACTTATTGGCCGGGCTGGTCAGAGCTTGCACCTGGCATGTTGCCGGGACCATCCAGAGGATGCGGGAACCATCCAGTATCTTGCCGATTGTGCCGAACAGGCGGGCCTTAAGCCATCAAGCCTTTTCATGGATGAACTGGGTCTTAATGATCAGGGCCGGTTTGTAGACCTTGACGACCTTCCGGTAGATCAGCTTTTCAAGCTCTATCCCTGGGAATGGATTTGGCAGGAGGCCTTTTCGAAGGCTATCGCGCAGGGTGGAACGCAGTTTGTCGAACCTCCCTGGAAGCTGATTCTCTCCAACAAGGGCATCCTTCCTCTACTGTGGGAACGGCACACCGGGCATCCGAACCTGCTGCCAGCCTGGTTTGAACATGAAGTGGCGAATGGCGCGAACGTTGAACGATGGGTGCGCAAGCCGCTTTTTTCCAGGGAAGGAGCCAATATCTCTGTAGAGACGTCATCGGGCGTAGAGTCCGTTGTGGAAGGGCCGTACGGCGATTGCCCGACGATCATCCAGAGCTGGTGTCCGCCGCCGCAATTTTCCGGCAACTATTGCCTGATCGGAAGTTGGGTAGTCGGGAGTGAGGCTGTTGCCATGGGGATTCGGGAGGACAGCTCGGTGATTACCAAGGATACCTCCCGGTTTGTGCCGCATTTCATCTGTGACTAAATAGCTGCTCAGTCTGCGAGATACTGCCTGGCAAATCCCTGCAACTCCTCCGCCACGCGCTGGCGAATAGCGGCACGATCCTGCGGATCCAGTTCGTACTTGCGTGCCAGCAGTTCGAAATCCTCGTCTTTGAGGGTTACCGTCAGTCGCGGGCGGGCACGGCCTTTACGGTAGGGCAGGTGGAGCACCTTGCGCACCATGTCGGCGGTCGTCATATCCTGCATGGCCGCCGACACGCGAAAGGCGCGCTGGATGTCGTTGGACAGGTCGAAGGCCATCTGTACCGCCTGAACGGCCTGTTCTTCTCGGGACCAGTCCTGTTTCTTCGCCATGGGGTTGCCTGTGAGAGCGCCTTTGAGGTGCTTGAGTGAGCGCCCCGAACTCGGGGCGCTCAGGGTTTACGGGTTTGCGTTGCCGCCCTTGAGGCGAGCCAACACATCGTTGACGGCATCCTGTTCGCCGTCAATGCCGGCGGCTTTCAGTTTTTCGTCCAGATCTGCGCCGGTCAGCTCTTTTTCCAGGGTGGCGCTGGCGGTCTGGCGGTCTTCTTCCCGGGCCTGGCGCTCGCGAATCCGTTCCAATGTCTCTTTCGCGGTGCTCAGGGAGGACTGCTGGCTGTTGATGTTGGTGTCAATCTGCGCGGTGGTGCGTAGCACCCGCTCGTTGGTCTTCACCACTTGCAGTTCCCGGCGGTAGTCGGCCAGCTGTTTCTCGGCTTTCTGAACTCGCTCTTTCAGGCCCACAATGCGCTGTTGCAGCAGTTCCCGGGTTTGGGTCAGCTCCGAGGCGCGGCGTTCATGGCCAACAATTCGCTCCGCCACTTCCCGGGCCAGGTCTTCCTGGCCAGCCGCGATGGCTTTGCGGGCATCGTCTTCACGCTTGGCGGCGCTGTCCTGCTCGGTACGGATCTGTCGGGCCAGGGAGGCCGCTTCGGCCATCAGTGACGCCAGCTCCTGCTTGGCCTGTTTCAGCTCATGCTCGGAATCGCGCAGTTCCTGTTCCAGAATCCGGTTGCCCTGGCCGTCGACAACGGCTTCACCCAGTTCGTTCACACCCCCGCGCATGGCGGTCAGGATTTTTTTAAGTACGGTTCTCATGTCTCAGCCCTCACTCAAGCCAGGTAGTCTTCAAAAGTCTGTAACAGGTCGATGGCATTCTCGGCGAGGGTTACCAGTTCCTGCATGATCTCGCTGGTGCCGGACGTGGGGCTCAGTGCGCCATAGACCACATAGTGCTGGCCGGTTTTGCCAAGAGAGCTTAAGGGCATGGGAACACTGATGCGCAACATGTTTTCATGCAGCTCGTTCAGACGTTCCGGGGCCAGTTCCTGTTCGTCGAAAAGGTACGCAAGGCACAGAATCTGGGTGTCGGTTACGGTAATATACACCGGTGTTTCTTCGGCGCCGGACACGATCACTTGCAGCACCGGTTCTTCGCCGGCAATGGGCATGACATCGAAGGTTCGGCCAGCATGGGTGGCGTCACCCAGGGCCAGGGTGAGAGATTGGGTATCCACGAATAGCTCCTTCCTGTGGCGTTGAATCGGTTCGGCCGATCCGGACGAACCTTGTCCTGTCGCTTGACATTTTATGTCAATAATCCGAGTCTATACCTCGCAATTAAACATTTGCAAGAAATAGTTTGTTTACGTTATAAACAACTCGTCAGTCTGACACGGACTGTCGCCCAGTGGATTTACCAGAACGGATGTCTGGTCGCGTATGGATACATTCTTTGCAATTGCCTTCTCCTTCCCCACGGTCATTTTTTCCGTATTGCTGTGCGTGGCCATCGTTTACTGGCTGATTTCCCTTGTGGGTCTGGGCGATATCGAGGCCGATGGCGATATTGATGCCTCCGGCGACTTCTCCGGCCTGATGGTGACCCTGGGGCTCCAGGGTGTCCCGCTGCCACTCGTGCTTACTCTGTTGTTCCTGATTGCCTGGTTGGCGAGCTATTTTGCGGAGCTGCTGCTCGGTGCACTGGTGCCTGATGGTTTCCTGCATGCACTGTTCGGCCTGGCGATCATCGCCGGCGCTCTGGTGATGAGTGTTCTGGTGACCGCGGTTGTTATCCGCCCACTGCGGCCACTGTTCCGGCGGGCGTATTTACCCCCGCTTCAGAAACGTATTATCGGTACCGCCTGTGTCGTGACCTCAGCAACGGTTACGGAAACCAAAGGCCGGGCTGAAGCGATCCTGGATGGTGCCCACCTGGTACTGCAGGTTCGTAGTCATACGCCTTTGGCGCATCGCGAGCGCGCGGTGCTGATCGAACATATTCCGGACAAGAACGCCTGGTGGGTGGTTCCGGAAGCTGAATTCCTTGCCGGCGAATCGGCCGGTTAATCCCCGCACCTACTCCCTTCAATCAGCGCAGGAGAATGACTAAATGGACTTATCTTGGATGATGCCAGCAATCATGACCGTCGGGGTCCTGGTTCTGCTGATACTGGGCATACTGGCCCTGTTCAAGGCGTTTTACCGCAAGGTGGACCAGGGCCAGGCCCTGATCGTGAACGACCTGTCGCCCACGCCCAAGGTGTATTTCACCGGGGCCATGGTGCTGCCGGTTATCCACCGCGCCGAGACCATGAAAATCTCGGTCATTACCCTGGAGCTTAACCGTACCGGCAAGGAAGGGCTGATCTGTAAGGACAACCTGCGGGCCGACATTACCGTTGCCTTCTACCTGCGGGTGAATGAAACCCAGGAAGACGTACTGCGCGTGGCCAAATCGGTGGGCGTGGGCCGTGCCTCAGACCGGGATGCCGTGAACGAGCTGTTCAATGCCAAGTTCAGTGAAGCGCTGAAGACCGTCGGTAAGAAGCTCGAGTTCATGCAGCTGTTTGAGGAGCGTCAGCGCTTCCGCGATTCCATCGTCGAGACCATCGGTGAAGACCTGAACGGTTACGTGCTGGAAGACGTGGCCATCGACTACCTGGAGCAAACGCCGAAGACCTCGCTGGACCCGAACAACATCCTGGATTCCGAGGGCATCAAGCGGATTACCGAAATTACTGCCCTCCACAACGTGGAAACCAACCGTCTGGAGCGGGACCAGGAGCTGGAAATCCAGCGTAAGAACGTCTCGGCCCGGGAAGCCTCGCTGGAACTGGAGCGCAGCCAGGCCGAAGCCGAAGCGCGCCAGCGCCGCGAAATCGAAACCCTGCAGGCCCGGGAAACCTCGGAAACCGAGCAGGTGCGTGAGCAGGAGCGGGCCCGTGCCGAAGCCGCTCGCATCAAGACGGATGAAGAACTGGCGATTGCGGACGAAAACAAGCAGCGCCAGATTGAAATGGCCATGAAAGCCCGCGAGCGTGCGGTGCAGATTGAAGAAGTGCGTATTCGTCAGGCCCGGGAGCTCGAGGATGTTAACCGTGAGCGGGCGGTAGAAATTGAACGCATTGGCATGGAAAAGGCGTTGGAAGAAGAGCGCAAGGAAATTGCCGATATCACCAGCCAGCGTATTGCTGTTGAGCGCAATGTGGCGGAAGAGGAAGAGAACATCAAGGATGTTCGCAACCGCTCTGAAGCAGACCGCTTGAAGGTGAAGAAAGTGGTGGCGGCTGAAGCCGATGCCGAAGAACTGAAGCTGAAAGATGTGAAAGCGGCCGAGGCGGCGTTTGAGCGCTCCAAGCTGGAAGCTGAGCAGATTCGGGTTACCGCCCAGGCGGAAATGGACGCAGCCGAGAAGAAATCGGTGGCTGACGAGAAGCTGGCCCGCGGTCGCCAGGCTATGGCCGCGGCCGATGGCCTTGCCGAAGCGCAGGTCAAGGAAGCCCAGGCGTCTGCTATCCGGGCTGATGGTCTGGCCCGCGCCGAGGTTAAATCGGTTACCGCCAAGGCCGATGAAGAAGCCGGCATGGCCGAGGTTCGGGTGCTTGAGCAGCGTCTGGAAACCGAAGCCATGGGTGAAGAGAAACTGGGTGTTGCCAAGGCCGATGCCCGTAAGGCTATGGTTCTGGCCGAAGCCGAAGGTGAGCAGCGCATGGGCCACGCCAAAGCCGAAGCCCGCGAAGCCATGGCCAAGGCCGAAGCGGCTGGTCTGGTTGAGAAACTCAAGGCCTACGATGGCATGTCTGAGGAATCCCGTCACTTTGAAGAGTTCCGCATGAACCTGGAAGTTCATGAGAAGGAAGTGATGGCCCAGATCGACGCCCAGAAGGCTGGCATGCTGGAAAATGGCCGGGTTATGGCTGCTGCCCTGAAAGACGCCAAGTTCGAAATGATCGGCGGCGACGGTGGCATTTTCGAGAAGTTTGCCCAGGGCCTTGGCTACGGCAAGAGTGTTCAGGGCGTGCTGGACAAGTCCCCCTCGCTGCAGGCGGCGCTCTCGAACATTGCCGGCCGGGTGGCAGGTGAAAAGCCCAACCGCAGTTCCGAGACGGCCTGATAAGGCCGATGGCTCCCGGTACCGGACCCAAGGTGCCGGGAGTGCTTTCCCCTAACCGCATTCCCCTCTTTGGTTCAGGATGATTTGGTATGTCGACGGATCGCACCGAGCTCGAAAGCATTGTTCAGGAAGGTTCAGCCTTTGAAACCATCAAGCGCCGGCTGAAAGAGCAGGGCGGGCAACTGCGTGAGCAGGTGTCCGGGCTGAACCAGGCCCGCGAAGAGATCTTTGGCAGTGCCGGCATGAACGTGCTGGGCCGGGCCCGGGTGCGAACCGAAAACAACGCCATCGCCCGGGATGTGGTGCGTCTGGGCGACAAGCTGTTGTTCGGTTTCAATCTGCAGCTGGGCTTGCGCAAGACGCTGGTGATTGAAGATGTGTTCAGGCTGTACCACCTGAACGACGGCGACAGCGGGTTCGAGATGACCGAAGCGGCCATTGAGGGTTCGTTTCTCAAGGATGAACGCTTCGCCACCGACTTCCGGGAACTCCAGCAGTACTACAACACCGCCACGCTGTCGCAACTGGTGATTCTCAAAGGCATGTTGCTGATGGCGTTCCGCATCGGTGACAAGCTTGATGATCTTCGGGTGTTTCGCTGGGAACTGAAGCCCGATGGTGAGGTCAGCCGCTACATTGATAATCGCGGCGAGCGCGATCTGTCTTTCCCGGAACGTTTCAGTTTTCCCTGGAAAACCGTGGGCCGCGACAGCCAGGTTCAGGGCCGCTCTCCGCACCTGAACATCGCCGACACCCTGTTTGTGGATAACCTGCGGGGCAACATTACTTTCAAGGTGGAGAACAACACCTCCACCGGCGAAGGCATCTACTCGGACCCGGTGGAGTCCGATTCCCAGTCACTGGACGACGCCAGCTTCGATTTTGCCGATCTGGGCGAGATTCTGCTGGTGCGGATTCTGCCGTTTAACGAAGAACACTGGCGCTATTACCTGTTCAATCGCACCGAGCGCAAGATCGAGCGGGTTGACGCCATGGCCGGTTCCGTCGCGTCGCTGCCGGACAATCACGGCCTGATTTTTCCGTCGGGTTACTACCTGAGTACCGGCGAGCTGAAAACCTTCCAGATTCCCGACGGGGATTTCCGGCTCAAGCGTACCTTGCGGGCCCCCAACGGCGAAGACATGCTGTATGTCTTCTTCGAACAGCGCACCGGTCAGGTGATCCTGTTCCGCTACAACCTGATTCGCAAACAGGCGGATGTGCCACTGATTGGCCACGGTTACGCCCTGTTCGAAAACGGGCATCTGGTGATTTTCAATGCCGACAAGGAACCTACGCTGGTGCACCCGTTGCAGGTGTGGGAAACGCCGTTCACTTCTGAAAGTTTCCACGCTGCGGCGAACGTCGCCAACGATTCCGAGCTGGCGCGCATTGGCAATCCCGAGCTGGTGCGGGGAATTGCCGAGCTGAATACGGTGGTTACCCTGGTGGAGGGCGCCAGCGCCAGTGAGCGGCATTTCACCAACCTGATTCGTACCGTGGACCGTATTCTGGACCAGTTTTTCTGGCTGTCAGCGCGCCAGGAAGAAGCCTTGTTTGCCGGGTTAAACCAACAGCTCAGTACCATCCGAAGCACCGCAGAGCTGGTGCTGGATGAGTATGAAAAAGTCCAGAGCATTCGCGCCCAGACTGAAGCTGCGATTACCGAGGTCGCTCAGGACCAGGGCGCGTTGATGCGGGACCTGAAACCGGATAGCTGGAAAGCACCGGATCAGTTTGTCAGTTACCTGGCACGTTTGCGCGATCATCGCGGCCGGGTGCGAACTCTCAATGATCGGCGCTATGCCGACAAAGCCCGTATCGACAGTCTTGAAGAGGAGCTGGCCGAGGCTGAGGGCCGGCTGACCGAGCGCACCTTCCGTTTCCTGGCGTCGCCGGAGGCGCTGGATGGCTACCGCCAGACCCTGACCGAGTTGCAGACTGCGCTGGCCGAGGCCGACAGCCGGGATGCCCTGAAGAAGATTGTCGATCGCTATCGGGAACTGACCGAAGGCCTGGACATGATCCAGGGCATGCTGGCGTCGATGGGCGGTGACGATGCCGCGCTGGAAACGGCGATCACCGATAACATCTCGGGCATCTACGCGACCATCAACCAGCAGCGTTCCGAAGCGGAAATCCGGCTGAAAGAGCAGGGCAGTGCGGAAGCCCGGGCCCAGTTTGCGGCTCGTATCCGGCTGTTTGAGCAGAGCCTGGCGAACGGCGTCAGCGCGCTGTCGGATGTGCGCGAATGCGATGGTCTGATGACCCGGATGCTGGATCAGCTGCAGGAGCTGGAAAGCCAGTTTGGCGAATATGACGAGTTCCTGGCGGCTATTCTGGAGCAGCGTGAGAACGCCCATGAGAGCACCGAGGCACGGCGCCAGCAGCTCCAGGATCAGCAACAGCGCCGGGTAACCACGCTCACCGATGCCGCTGCCCGTATTCTCAAAAATCTGGGCCGCCGTACCGAACGTTTCAGCAGCCCGGAAGAGCTGCATGCCTTCTTCGCCTCTGATGCCATGGTTAGCCGGTTGCGCAGCATGGCCGGTGAGTTGCGGGAGCTGGGTGCCGCCATGGAGGCGGACGATTGCCTGGGCCAGCTTAAAGCGGCTCAGGACACGGCCCTGCGCAGCGTTCGGGACAAGGCCGATATCTTTGAGGATGGCGGTGCCGTTATCCGGCTGGGCAAGCACAAGTTCAGCGTTAACCAGCGGGAGCTGGATCTGACCCTGATTCCCAGGGACGATCATGTCCTGCTGCACCTGACCGGAACCCAGTATTACGAACGCCTGGAGGAGCCCGAGCTGGACCGCCTTCGGGGCTACTGGAACATGAGCCAGCCTTCGGAATCCGACCGGGTGTACCGGGCGGAGTATCTGTCGGCACTGGTGATTGAGGAGTTCCGCAAGACCGGAGACCTGCCGGTCAATGTCGCGGATCTGGATGAGCTGACCGGTTACATCCGCAAATTCGCCTCGCCCCGCTACCGGGAGGGCTACGAAAAAGGCATCCACGATCACGACGCAGCGCTGATTGTCAGTACGCTGTGGCCGGCGATTCAGAACGCCGGGTTGCTCCGTTTCAGCCCCAGGGCGAGGGCACTGGCCATGCTGTTCTGGGCCGAGTTGAGCCAGCAACAGAGCGCGGGCCAACAACTGCGTTCCCGGTGCCTGTCTGCCGGCATCCTCAGCCGCATGATGCAGTCCGATGAGCTGCTGGAATCCCTGCAACAGGAACTGGAACCGCAGCTCGCAAACTTTGTGGAAGAACAGCAATTGAGCCTGGCCGGGCCGGGCAGCGATGGTCGCAGCCTGGTGCATTCCGCAGCCCAGTACCTGGTGCGGCAGCTGGCGGAAGAATCCGAAGCCTTCGATATCACTCGCTATGCCGGGGATCTGGCGACCGGCTTTGTCGAGGCACTGAAACGGGATAACCAGTTTGCCCAGTATCAGCAGGCACTGGAGGTCGTGGCCGATCAGCCGGCTGCTCGCTGGAGCATCACCAGCCACTGGTTGAAAGCCTGGATGGCCAAGACGGATCAGCAGCATCTGCTGCACTATCTTCCGGAGGCCGTGGTTGTGCTGAACGTAGGCGAAACGGTGAAAACCTCGGTTCGCAGTGTGGAACTGGCGTTCCAGATTGAGGGTCTGCTGGGCCAACACCCTCGCATTGAAGAGCGCACGCTCAGTCTGCAACTGGATGAATTTGACGAGCGTCTGCGATATCACCAGCAGGAGATCATTCCTGGCTGGCAGCAGTTGCAGGAGGTGCGGCAACAGGTACTGGAGAAATGGCGTGGCCAGTTACGGCTGGACGAGTTCCGGCCCCGCCCGCTGTCGTCGTTCGTACGTAACAAGCTGATCAGCGAGAGTTACCTGCCGATCATTGGCGATAACCTGGCCAAGCAGATGGGCACGGCGGGTGAAGACCGCCGTACCGACCAGTCTGGGCTGCTGATGATGATCTCGCCGCCGGGCTACGGTAAAACGACGCTGATGGAATACGTGGCCAACCGTCTGGGCCTGATCTTCATGAAGATCAACTGCCCGAGCCTGGGCCACGACGTGATGTCGCTGGATCCGGAGAAGGCACCCCATTCCACCGCCGAAGCGGAGCTGATCAAGCTCAACCTGGCGCTGGAGATGGGCAATAACGTGATGCTGTATCTGGATGATATCCAGCATACCCACCCCGAGTTCCTGCAGAAGTTCATCTCCCTGTGTGACGGCACGCGCCGCATTGAAGGGGTGTGGCGCGGCAAGACCAGCACCTACGACATGCGTGGCAAACGTTTCTGTGTGGTGATGGCGGGTAACCCCTACACCGAGAGCGGCGAAGTCTTCAAGGTCCCCGACATGCTCGCCAACCGGGCCGACATCTACAACCTGGGTGACGTGCTCTCGGGCATGGAGCATGCCTTTGCGCTGTCCTACATCGAGAACAGCCTGAGCTCCAACCGGTTGCTGGCACCGCTGGCCACCCGGGGCATGGCGGACTTTTACCGGTTCGCCGATCTGGCCGAAGGCAAAACGGTGGCGGATTCGGACTTTGAACACGACTACAGTGCCGCCGAGCGCGATGAAATCGTTGCCCTGCTGAAGAAAATGATCCGGGTGCGGGAAACCGTGTTGCGGGTCAATCAGGCTTACATTGCCTCCAGCGCCCAGGCAGAAGCATACCGTACCGAGCCCACCTTCAAGCTGCAGGGCAGCTACCGGAACATGAACAAACTGGCGGAGAAGCTGTCGCCGGTGATGAGTGACCAAGAGCTGGAAGCCCTGATTGATGACCACTACCAGGGCGAGGCTCAGCTGCTGACCTACGGTGCCGAAGAAAACCTGCTCAAGCTCAAGCAGATGCGCGGCACCATGAATGACGAAGAAGCGGCACGCTGGCAGACCATCTGTGAGGAATACCGCCGCCGTCAGCAAGCCGGTGGCGACGAAGAAACCGGGGTGAAAGTGGTTCGCCAGCTGGGGCTGATCTCGGAACATCTGCAGCAACTGGGGCAACAGCTGGTTGCCGGACTGGACAGCCGAAAACACCCGGAACCGGACCTGGACAAGGCTCTGAGCCAGCTGTCCCGTTCCCTCGAAACCGGCCTCACCAAAGGCCTGCAATCGGTACAGCTGAATCCCGCTGTCACCGTCAACCTGGACAGCCCGCCCCAGGTGGGCGACGCGCTGATGGCCTTCGCCCGGATCTTTGAAGAATCCATTGTGCCGCTGGTGAAAACCATGGATGGCAAGCTGGATCTGGATTTGAAAACCCAGAGTGACATGAGCCGGGTGTTGCGGGTGATCCGGGAGCTGCAGGAGCGTTTGCTGGCCGGTTGACCACGTTGATACCGGGGGCGAATGTCTGGATCGCCCACCCCGGTATCAATGCGTTGGCTTTACTGAGGGATGGTCTGTCCTGAAGACCGGCGCAACTGCTCCATAGCACCAAGACTGGTAAATACTTCCAGGCTACTGACTGGGCTGGCGCCTGCGTCGGCCCCGACATAGTAGTCCGGCATGTCGATGGTTACGTCCTTCAGGGCCGGGTACATTACCTGGGCGATATCGCGCTGAATTTCGGCCATGTAGATATCCCGGGCGGCCTGTTTGGCCAGCAGGTGTGCCTTGGCGACTTCGGCTTCCGCCAGGCCTTGCTCACGAATGGCTTTTGCAGCGTAGGTGGCGGCTTCGGCATTGGCTTTCTGGATGTCTCTTTCAGCAACCGAGATTTCCAGCTGCTTCTGTTTCTCCAGCACGGCTACGGCCTTTTCTTTTTCTTTGCGGACGGTTTCCAGTTCTGCCTGCTGGCGCTCCATTTCCACTTCTTTCTGCTTGGAAATAATGGCCAGTTCTTTGCTGCGCTGGGCGTCCTGGATGGCCCGGGCCTTCTCGATCTCTTTTTCCAGCTGCGCGGTTTTGGCTTCGGCGCGGGCGGTTTCCTGGGCCTGGATCGCGGTGATCCGCTTGGCGACCAGGTCCTTCTTTTTCACCAGCAGCTCATCCAGTCGCTTCTCGGGCAGCGGACGGCCAATGGTCACCTGGCGTACCTGAATGCCATAAGCATCCAGCGGGTTGGCAATGCGCTTGGCTTGGCCGGCGCTGTCCTGCAGGATGATGTTCTTCCAGACCAGCTGCACTTTCCGCTCCAGCCGGTCGCCGTCGTCATTGGTTGAAGATACGGCAGCCAGGTCGGTCTGCTCCACTTCCACCTGCTGTCGCTCGGTTTCGTAAAGGCCATTCTGCAACTGGTCTTCCAGTTGAACCTTGAACTTGTTCAGACCACCCTGGAAGAACTCTTCGCCGGTGTACTGGGTGGCGGTCACTACGGTCACGTTCTTGGCGTTCTTGATCAGCAGGGAATCGATCAGGTTGTCGTAGCTGCGGAACTCACGATGCATAGCCACAATCTTTTCGGGATCTGCTGACAGTCGGAACCGGAAAGTGGCCGGAATCCGGGCGGTGTAGGTGTCAGCGAACTGCACTTCCACTTCGCCCAGTTGGCGGGTGGATTTGATCTTTTCACCACTCTCCTGGTTACCGAAACTCAGGGTCATGGCCTGATTGTAGGTATAAACGTTTGAGAAGAACGGTACCTTGAAGTGCAGGCCGGGCTCGGTGAACACGCGGATGGTGCCAAACAGGGTGTCCTGAACCACATAGGTGTAGCCCAGCTCCGTGGTAAAAAAGGAAGACATGGCCAGGAAGACCGCGAACAGCGAGCTTGCGATGGCCAACAGATATTTTTTCAGATTATTCAGAACAGCAGAGAGCAGTTTCTCTGTCCGTGAGATTGCCGGGGCGTCCATTCGATACTCCAGATGGGTTCTTGGGGCGGCCGAATGTACCGGAATGTTGTAAATAGTGTGTAGGAAGATCAGTCAGATCCTTGTAGGAAAAGTCTGCATATGAGGAGAAGTTGATCGGCTGGTCAAAAAAACGTCATGCGGTGGTCATGGCTCTTGTGAACACTGACGCTGCAGTATCATTCATTTCACAAGGAGCAGGTTATGAAGTTACGCGTTATCACAAGTGTGGTGTTGAGTACTCTGATGGCCGGAGCCGCCAATGCCACACCGGGCTGGCATGATGAACGTCAGTGGATGCCGCCTGGGCTGGAAAAGGCATGGCACGAGCACCGGGGTCATAAGGATTGGTATAAGTACCAGGGCAAGCCATCGGTTGAGGTGGGTGTGCGGCCCTACTGGCTGGTCGAGGATATGGATGACGGCCCGCTCAAGGAACGTCTCAAACGCTGTGACGTGCGCAACTTCCAGGTGACGGACTTCTCGATTGGTCACCGGGGAGCGCCCCTGCAGTTCCCGGAACATACCCGGGAGTCCTATCTTGCAGCCGCTCGGATGGGCGCCGGCATTCTGGAATGTGATGTTGCATTCACCAAGGATCGCGAGCTGGTGTGTCGCCACGCCCAGAATGATCTGCACACCACCACCAACATTGTCACCATTCCGGAATTGAACGCGAAGTGTACCCAGCCGTTCGTCCCTGCTGATCCGGCGACCGGCACTCCGGCCAAGGCTGAATGCCGGACCAGTGACATCACCCTGGCGGAGTTCAAGACCCTCGAGGGTAAGATGGATGCCTACGATCCGATGGCGACCACACCGGAAGAGTATGTCGGCGGCACTGCTGACTGGCGCACCGATCTGTATGCCAGCCGGGGCACCTTGATGACCCACCGCGAGAGTATAGAGCTGTTCAAGTCACTGGGCGCCAAGTTCACACCGGAGCTTAAAACGCCAGTGGTCGATATGCCGTTTGAGGGCGAGTACAGCCAGCGGGACTACGCCCGTCAGATGATTCAGGATTACATCGACGCTGGCATTAACCCGAAAGATGTGTGGCCGCAATCGTTTAATCTGGACGACGTACTCTTCTGGGTGAATGAAATGCCGCGCTTTGGTGAACAGGCAGTGTTTCTGGATCAGTCGCCGATCATGCCGGAGACAGAGTCTCTGGCGCACATGGAAAGCCTGAAGTCCCGGGGCGTGAACATTCTGGCGCCAGCGCTCTGGAAAATGCTGGCGCTGAATAGTTATGGCGAGATTGAACCGTCTGAGTATGCCCGCAATGCCCGCATGGCTGGTCTTGATCTGATCGCCTGGACCGTGGAGCGTAGTGGTCCCCTGGCAAATGGCGGTGGCTGGTATTACCAGACAGTTTCGGATGCCATCAATAACGACGGCGATGTCATGAATGTGATTGATGTGCTGGCTCGGGAGGTGGGCGTCATTGGTGTATTCTCGGACTGGCCGGCCACGACCACCTATTACGCCAACTGCATGATGAACCCGAAAGGGCGCCGTTAGCTGGAGCTGTAACACCTGTCTGATGCCTACATTAAAGCCGGCCCGTAGGTTAGACTGGCCGGCTTTAAACTGGCGTAAGGAGCCCAACATGATCTGGACCGTATACCTCTCCGGCGAAATCCACACCGACTGGCGCGAGCAGATTGCTGCGGGTGCCGAGGCGGCCGGCCTGCCGGTAGAGTTCACGTCTGCCAATACCGATCACGAATCCAGTGATGCCGCAGGTGACTTCCTGGGCAAGCCGGAAAACAATTTCTGGCGTGACCACCAGTCGTCCAAGGTAAACGCCATCCGCACCAAAACCCTGCTTGAGCAGTGTGATCTGGCGGTCATCCGCTTTGGCGACAAGTACAAGCAGTGGAACGCGGCCTTCGACGCCGGTTATTGTGCGGCTATGGGTACGCCATACATTACCCTGCATGACGAAGACATTGTGCATCCGCTCAAAGAAGTGGACGCCGCCGCCATGGCATGGGCTCAAACGCCGGAACAGGTGGTAGAGCTGCTGAAGTATGTAACGGCTTAAGAGCCGAAATATCGGAATTCTGTAAACAGGGACGTAACAGGGCAAAGGACTATGCCACTCTGCAATACCACCCGTGTCAGGGCGATGCCTCTGGCATTCAGTTTTATTGTTGTATCAATCTTCCTTTCAGCGTTTGGGCACGCCAGTGGCCGGCCGCCGGCTCTTCCGCTCGCCAATGTCTACCATCCCGGGGTCAATCTGGAAGAGTACTGGGTCAGTGAAAAGCTGGACGGTGTCCGGGCATTCTGGGATGGCGAGACGCTCTGGTCTCGGGGCGGGTACAGGTATAGCGCACCGGCCTGGTTTACCCGTCAGTTTCCCGCTCAACCGCTGGATGGCGAACTCTGGAGCGGTCGTGGCCGTTTTGCGGAACTATCTGGCGTAGTCCGCAAAGTTCAGCCAGTAGACCAGGAATGGCGTCAGGTGCGCTTCTACGTCTTTGATTTGCCCGAGCCAGATCGGCCTTTTGAGCAACGCTATAGACGCTTGCAACAGCTGGTGACCGCAGCAGATTCGCGTTATCTGGTACTGGTGGAACAGCAGGTAGTTGCCAGCCACGATGAGCTGATGGCCCGGCTTGAGCAAACGGTCGCGGCCGGTGGTGAGGGACTGATGCTGAAACGCCGCAAAAGTTGGTATCAGGCGGGCCGTTCAGATGACCTGCTCAAGGTGAAAAAACATCAGGATGCGGAAGCCACAGTGGTTGCTCATCTTCCCGGCAAGGGCAAGTATGAGGGATTATTGGGGGCTCTGGAGGTAGAGCTGGAAAGTGGTCGCCGGTTCCGGCTTGGCACCGGGTTTACCGATGAGGAGCGGCACAATCCGCCGGCTATTGGCGCCCGGGTTACTTTCCGCTATCGCGGCCTCACGGCTACAGGCTTACCCCGGTTCGCCAGCTTTCTAAGAATTCGTAATGACGAACCGGAGAGTATCGAATAGTTCAGCCTGCCAGCGCCTTCTTACTCTCGGCGAGTTCCTCGAGGGTGCTGTATTCACACTCGTTTTCAACGATAAAGCTGCGGCCTGAGTCGATCAGGATGTTGTCATCGCGCATGAAGCGACGGCCCAGCAGCACCGGATAAGAGAACTTGCCCCGATCCGTCAGTGAAAACTGGGTTTCATGGGTTTTGCCGCCAATACAGAAGTCCATTTTTATCACGTATCGGCGTTGTGACGGCGCGCCCTTGCGCTTGATCAGAACGGTCCGGTATACCGGCCGTTCGAATTCTAGAATCACTTCTTCGTGATCAATATCTCCTTCACTGGGCTGGTCTTCATGGTCGCCCAAGGGCAGTTGGAACCGCACCCATTCTTCATTGTCCTTCTCGAATGGTTCAACATTGACCGCATGCAGAGAGGAGGTCTTGGCACCGGTGTCGAGACGGGCTTTCAGGCGTATGCCGGTTTCGCCCATTACCACCCATTCCACAAACCCCATAACCTCGGGTTCCGGTGTGGCCTCTTCTGTGCTTTCGGCTGATGCCGGAAGCGCGGAAAAAATCAGGCTTGTCAGAGTGAGTAAGAGAACAGCAGATCGCATTGGATGCTTCCTTGTATTTTCCCGGTTAAACGACAAATACGGTTCGAAAGCGTATCAGGATTCCTTCTCTGTCGCCCTTGCGGGCAGATTAAACTTCCTTGAGCCGAAGCGTTGGCAGCCATTCGCCCGTGAGCCTTATTCTGGCCCGATTATCGCCATAGCCATTGTCCCTGGCAGGCGTACACTGGAGTTATCAACAGGAGAATGATGATGGCACCTCAGGCCTCAACCGGGCGAATCCAGCAACAGGTAGCGGCCATCGCCAGTGGTTTTCTTGGCGACTGGCTGGAGCATCGTGGCAATAGTCTTGCCGTTCCTATGTCCGTATTTGCCGGAGATACAGAGCTGAGGTAGAGAAACCGGAACCCGAGGCGCCCGGCCGTACCCTGTGCCTGTCGATCCACGGCCTCATGGAACTGGAGTCGGTATGGGATTTTCCCTCGCGACCGGGTTACCACTATGGCAGCTACCTGGCGGAACAGCTTGGCGATGCCAGCGCCCTGAAACTGCGTTTCAACACCGGTCGGCCGATTTATCGTAATGGCCAGGAGCTGGCGGCACTGCTTGAATCCCTGGTCAGTAACTGGCCCGTTCCGGTGCAGCGGTTGATCCTCACGGCGTGCACCACCGTGCCGTGAAACTGCAGCGGGTTCATTTGTCGGTGGCCGAAGAAAGTTTTCGGATACTGGAATCTGTGCCGGTTACCCGGCCCGGAGCGCGAGTGGTTCGGGGATGGCATCACGGCATTTCCCGGCTGAGTTACGGTAGTGTGGCGATGGCGGGGCAGCTGGTCACCACGCTCACAAGTCGCCAATTGCGCGAACGACATGACCAAAAGGTGAATAATTCTTAGTCCGGTTTTAACCCCAAAGCTGGCCAATCCTCGGTAGGGTGTCATTACGCAATCGGGAAACAAGGATTCCGGTTGATCGTTTCGACGAAAGGAAACCCAACCACAGAGGAAAACGCGTTATGAGCTATAAAGCCAGTTTTGCGTGTGCAACTGTTCTGACTGCCGCCGTCTTCACTGCCCCTGCTGTCTGGGCCCAGGATAATGTCAGCCGCGACAAGTCAGGACCGTACATCAGTGGTAGTTACGGGGGATACAAGGCTCACGGCGGCGAATTCGAGGACGAGAACGATCTGCTTGGTGCAGCTCTGGGCTATCAGTTCAACGAATTCTTTGCCCTTGAAGCCGAATACATCGATTTTGGCAATTTCGGCGATGATGACGTGGAAGGTAAGCTTAAAGGCGCGGGCCTGAGTGCCATCGGTCGCCTGCCACTGACCGACAGCTTTGGCGTTTATGCCAAGGCCGGAGCCTTTGCCTCAGCATTCGATGTAGACGCCTTTGACGAAAGCGAAACCTACGATGAGGTGAGTCCGTTTGTCGGTGCCGGTGTCGATTTCCGGGTGACCGAGCAACTGACCGCGTTCGCCGAATACAACCGCTACAACGTGGATATCGATGAAGACGACTTCAACGGGCAGGTGACCAATGACGGCCCGGACTTCGATACTGGCCGGGTGGGCCTGAAGTTCCAGTTCTGAGCCGTCTGAAACCAAAAAGCGCAGCCCGGCAAGGCTGCGCTTTTTGCGTTTACAGAGGTGGTATTACTGCTGGTTTTCCAGCTCACCAAAGGTGTCGGCAAACAGCGCCGTAGACAGGTAGCGCTCGGCGGAGTCCGGCAGGATTACCACGATGTTCTTACCCTGATGCTCCGGCTGCTTGCTCACCCGGACGGCCGCGGCTACCGCAGCGCCGCAGGAGATGCCGCACAGAATCCCTTCCTCTTTCATCAGCCGGTGTGCCATGGCCATGGCGTCTTCGTTGCTGATGGCTTCAACCTGGTCCACCAGGTCCATATCCAGGTTGCCCGGAATAAAGCCGGCGCCAATGCCCTGGATTTTATGGGGGGCCGGTTTCGGGTCCTGGCCGTTGCGTACCTGGGTGATGATCGGCGAATCGGTGGGTTCCACTGCCACGGTGGTGATGGCCTTGCCCTTGGTTTGCTTGATATAGCGGGATACGCCGGTCAGCGTGCCACCGGTGCCCACGCCGGCAACAAAGATATCCACTTCACCGTCGGTATCGTCCCAGATTTCCGGGCCGGTGGTGTCCTCGTGAATCTTCGGGTTAGCGGGATTCTGGAACTGCTGCGGCAGGAAGTGGTTGTCCGGATCGGAGGCAAAAATCTCCTCGGCCTTGGCGATGGCGCCCGGCATACCCTTGGCGGGTTCGGTGAGTACCAGTTCGGCTCCCAGGGCCTTGAGAACCTTACGCCGCTCGAGGCTCATGGAGGCAGGCATGGTCAGTACCAGCTTGTAACCCCGGGCGGCTGCCACGTAGGCGAGGGCAATACCGGTGTTGCCGCTGGTGGGCTCAATAATGGTCATGCCCGGTTTCAGAACGCCCCGTTTTTCAGCGTCCCAGATCATGGCAGCGCCAATGCGGCACTTAACGGAATACGCGGGGTTGCGGCCTTCAATCTTGGCCCAGATGGTGGCGCCATCATTCACCCGGTTCAGTTTCACCAAGGGGGTGTTGCCGATGGAAAGGGAGTTGTCGTTATAGATGCGTGCCATGGTTTGCTCCTAGTGTCTGATAAGATCTGCAGATCCTACCCCTTCAGGTCTGGCCAAGGCCAGACTGTAAGCGGGCATATTCAGAACCAAACGGAGTAAGGTTATGAGCGAAACCCCTTTCGACTGGGCGCACATTGCGGCGGCGGTCTGGCGCCGCCACCGTTCAGGCCTGCGGGCTATCCGTCGGCTGGACCCGGTCAGCTGGCGCGATCTCACCGGCATCGACCGGCAAAAGCAGGCCCTGGCCCGCAACACCGAGCGCTTCCTGGCCGGCGAGCCGTCCAACAACGCGCTGCTATGGGGGTCCCGGGGGACCGGTAAGTCGTCGCTGATCAAGGCCTTGCTCAACCGTTACCGGGATCAGGGGCTGCGGATGATCGAGGTTGACAAAGACGACCTGGTAAACCTGCCGGAAATTGTCGATGACATCTGCGACCTGCCCTTCCGGTTTGTGATCTTCTGCGACGACCTGTCGTTCGATGTGGGGGAGTCCGGTTACAAGGCACTGAAGAGCGTGCTGGAAGGCTCGCTGGAGTTACCGCCGGAGAATGTGCGGGTGTATGCCACCTCCAACCGCCGGCACCTGATGCCGGAGTTCATGAGCGACAATGTGAAAAGCGAAGTGCGGGATGGCGAGCTGCATCCGGCGGAGGCTATCGAGGAGCAGGTGTCGCTGGCAGACCGCTTTGGCTTGCAGCTGTCGTTCTATCCCTTCTCCCAGGATATCTACCTGCAGGCGGTGGATGCCCTGTTCCCGCAAGTGGCAGACCGGGAACAGCTGCATATCGAAGCGGTGCGCTTTGCCACCGGCAAGGGTGTGCGCAACGGCCGCACCGCCCAGCAGTTTTTCCGCCAGTTTGCTGGCGACCCCCGGTTCTGCTGAACCGCTACTGCCGACGGGCCATGCGGATGAAACGATGATGGATGGTGCGGATGCCGATAAACACCAGCACCATCACCACCGGTATGGCCAGGCCTGTCACCAGGGGTTCGTTGATGGTCAGGCCGGTGCCCGCCAGGGCGTCCAGCGCCAGTTTCAGCAGGCCAATCAGGTAGTAGGAAATGGCCACCACGGAAAAGCCTTCCACGGTGTGCTGCATCATCAGTTGAATGCGGGAACGGCGGTCCATGGAACTGAGCAGTTGCTGGTTTTGGCTCTGGATGGCCAGTTCCACCCGGGTGCGCATCATTTCCGAGGCCCGGTCGACCCGGCGTGACAGATCTTCCAGGCGTTCGTTGACGGCTTCACAGGTTTTTACCGCCGGGGTCAGTCGCCGGGTCATGAATTCGGTGATGGTCAGGTGGCCGGAGACTTCATCTTCCCGCAGTTCCTCCAACCGGGTCAGCACCAGCCGGTGATAGGCCCGGGTTGCGGAGAACCGGAAGGTGGTATGGGCACGGTAGGCTTCGATTCGGGCTGCGATGTTGGTCAGTTCTGCCAGAATCTGCTGTTCATCCAGGCTCTCGTTGTCCGCCAGGGACTGAGTGATGCGGGCAAGCTGCTGGTCCATGTCGTTCAGGGAAGGGGTGATTTCCCGGGCCACGGGTAAGGCCAGAAGGGACATCAGGCGATAGGTCTCGATTTCCATCAGACGCTGAACCAGACGACCAAGCTGGCTGTTGGACATATGGTGGTTCAGCACCATGAACCGCCCGAAATTGTCGCTGTGCAACTGGAATGAGCCCAGTACCCGGGCGGCGCCTTCCTGCGGGCTGCTGCCCACCAGGCGCATACCTTCAAAATGCTTGCGCATGAAGGCCAGCTCGCTGCGTGCGTCCTCGGAGGAGGCGCGCACCTCAACGTGAAAGGCCCCCACCACGGTACCCTCCAGTTGCGACAGCCAGCCGTCGGGCAACAGGCTCAGGCCGGTTTCGGCAAACGGATCCGCGTCTGAATCGGCCAGATTGATGAAGGTGTAGGAGGTAAACTCCATGTGCACTTCACGCCGGATGCGAAGCTTGCCGAAGCTCTGTTCGTAGCAGCTTACCTCTTGCTCCGGCCAGGGTTCGCCCAGCAGCCGGTGCAGTTTCTGGAGATGTTCAAACTGCCGGGTTCGCTGTTCCGGTGTGGTGATCACCGCAATCTGGGTGACCCGGGCATGGGGCGGAATGATCTGGAACGGTCGGGAATGAAGTTCCTGATACAGATCCGCCCGGAGCGGGTGAAAATCCAGGCTGTTGGTGTCGGCACTCACGGTGATGTCCTTGCTTTGGCCTCGGTAGCGGGGATGATAACCCGGAAACAGACCCCGTCAATGCCACTCTGGTGCTGGTTTCTGGCCTCTACCCGGCCACCATGGTAGTCGGCAATCAGTCGCACGATCAGCAAACCCTGGCCAAGGTGCCCGTCGTGAGCGCCGCTGCGTTGCGAGACGAACGCACCGAAAATATCGACGCCGTCATGGTCCGGCAGCCGGGAGCCTTCGTTGAACACCTCGATCAGATAATGGCTATCGCGAGTGTGCAGGCAAACATCAATGCCGCCGCCTTCTGGCGTGAAGTCCCGGGCGTTGTCCACCAGCTTGTCGAGCATCTGTACCAGCATTTCCGGTGAGCCGTTCATCACACAATCAGAGGCCGGGCCCGAATAAACGATACGGTGCCGGGTATCCAGCTGCTGGTACGCGGAGGTGGCTTCGGCCAGCACCCGGGCCAGATCAAACGGCTCTTTTTCGGTGTCCTCAAAGCTTTGCTCCAGCCGGGCGGCTTCGCTCATGCTGTGCAGGATATGTCGCAGGCGCTCGGTGGCGGTGGCTGCGCGCTCAAGGTATTGTTCCCGATCTTTCTCGGCGACTCCCTGGGCCAGGTTCTCAAGGGAGGAGCGCACCACCGCGACCGGGGTTTTCAGCTCGTGGGAGAGGCGTCTGGAAAAGCTTTCCAGATACTGGTTGTAGCTCTGCAGACGGGCCACCATCTGGGCAAAGTGCTGTTGCAGTTGCCCGAGTTCGTCCCGGCTCCGGGGTGAGGGAATGGCGGCCAGAATGCGGCCATCGTCGTCGACACTGGCCTCAACCAGCGCCTGCAGCCGGGTGATGCGCCAGGAAAGCCAGCTGGCATAACCCAGTAACACCAGCATCAATGCCAGAATGATCAACAGGCTCCGGGCCAGAACGCTCCCCAGGGTCGACCCGGACAGGGTCAGTAACTGATCCAGCGATTGCTCCAGTAACAGGGTACGGCCGCCGAACAGCTCATGCCGGGTGGCCAGCCAGACCGAGCCATCGTCGTGCCGAACCAGGCCGTTGTCGGGCAGCCTGGTCATCTCCAGCCGGTTGTTTTCCTTTGACAAGTGCATCGGTTCCGGCTGATACAGGCGAATCAGCCCGCTCAGTGCATTGAGGCTGATTTGTTCCAGAATCTGCCCGGGGGACAAGTCATCAAACACTGAGGCTGGGGCTGGCGCAGCGACCCGACTGTGGGCCAGTATCCAGGCTCCCGGTTCCAGTACCGTGGCCTGCTGCCCGAGGCTGATCTGGCTCTTCAGCAGGTGCTCCAGACGGCTGTCCTGTTGCACCAGCAGCGGCGGTGGTGCCAGTGCTGTCCCCGCGTTGCTGTCTGGCTGGCCTTCCCGGGTGGCCTGAAATCCCAGCCGGCTGCCGGGCGATGGCAAGGGGAGTTTCAGTTCCAGTTCCCAGCTTGCGCCTTTGTCCTGCCAGCTGGCCTGTAATCGGTGATCTCTGGCTTGTGCTGGCTCAGCCCGATACACCGGCACGTCACCGGGGGCCACCGCCCGGATAAACCAACGTTGGTCCTGGTTGCGAGCGCCCAGTTCTCGCGCCGGCGCCTGGAGCCATAATTCAAAGTGTTCATGGGCCTGGTCAGGCCGGGCCGGATTATAGAACGCCAGGCCCTGATCCAGCCGCTGGATCAGCAAATACAGGAACTGATCATCGTGACTGGCCTGCCAGCGTATTGGGGATGTTGTGCCGGCGGTTTGCCAGGGGGCAGGCTGATCGCCCTCGTCGAATCCGGGCCACTCATGGCCATAGCCGTCAATGGTGATGGCTTGGTCGGTGCTGCTTGCGTAGATGGCGGCCTGGTCGGCGACGACCGGGGTGTCCAGCAGCCGGTCGCCGGCCACGTCTGCCAGGCGGGTGCCCTGGGCCTGAAGCTGCTGCAGGGCCTGTTGGCGCAGGGCGTTGTCCAGCTCCAGCACGAAGCGCAGCCCTGCCCAGGGAATCAGCAGCATCAGCAAACTGGCCAGCAGCAACTGCCGTTTCAGGGTCAAGGTTCAGACCTCACGGGCATTCCAGCGGTAGCCCATACCGTAGGCAGTCTGGATGCCATCGAACTGGTCATCCAGCTGGCTGAATTTGCGGCGGATGCGCTTGATGTGGGAGGTCACGGTATTGTCATCGAGCACGGTGCTGGCAGCTTCCATCAGCTGTTCGCGGCTGCGCACATGGCCCGGGTGCTGAACCAGGGCATGCAACATCCAGAATTCGGTCACGGTCAGGTCCACAGGCTGGCCCTGCCAAGCCACCGTCATCCGGTCCACATTCAGGGTCAGCTTGCCCCGCGTGAGGATGTCATCGGGTTTCTGCAGTGCTTCGGCCCAGGCTTCCGCGCGCCGAAGCAGGGCGGTGATGCGCGCCAGCAGGTGCTCCAGGCTCATGTCTTTGGTGACGTAATCGTCGGCGCCCAGCCTCAGGCCATGCACGGAGTCGATGTCGCTGTCGCGTGCAGTCAGGAAGATAATCGGCAAGGTGGCAGACAGGCTGCGCAGATCCTGGCACAGGGTAAAGCCCCCCTCGGCTTCCTCGCCCAGCCCGACATCGATAATGGCCAGATCGGGCAGGCTCTGGCGCAGCACCTGCCAGGCCGCCGGCCGGTCGCCGTAGGTGGATACCCGGTAGCCCCGGCGTTCGAAGGCCGCGCGATAGTTGTCGCGAATGCCGGCCTCATCCTCAATCAGGACGATGTGCTTCTTCATGGTCGGTTCAGTCTGCCTTGTTGACGAAATCGCAGTGCCATTAAATCACGCTGACCATGGCATACAAGCGATGTCGACGCCATTGCCATAATTCATCATTTTTCATCGTCAGCGTGCCGGATTCTGCCATCGGGTTGCCCTGTGGCCGAGCTGAAATAGTGGCATCACCATCAAGACAAGGAAAATCCAATGATGCTGCTATCGCTGCTTGCCAACCCGGTCGTTCGGCCCGAATGTCACCAACCGTCCTTAAAACCGTCGCTGTCGACCCGGGCCAGACGAAACATGATCCGCTGCGCCGAGGGCATCAGCCTCTGGCTGGCTATGGTGCTGATGTTGTTTGTGCATCCGTTGTATGCCGAGGCCCGCGCCATGGAATCCGAGCAGCCCGGGCAGCTGTATCTGGTTGAGCGCAACAGTGCGTGGCAGGAACCGGCACTGGTTCTGGACAGCCGGTTTGAAGTACAGGTGACCGGCTTGCTGGCGCAGACGCACCTGACCCGGACCTTTCGCAACACCAGCGATGTCTGGCAGGAAGGCCTGTTTGTATTCCCGTTACCGGAGCAGGCCAGTGTCTATGGCCTCACCATGACCGTTGGCGAGCGGCGGATTGTGGGCCAGCTACAGCCCCGGGCCCAGGCTCGCCAGAACTATGAAAAGGCAAAGCAGGCTGGCCAGAAAGCAGCGACCGTGGAGCAGAACCGGCCGAACCTGTTCACCAGCCGGATTGCCAACATCGCACCGGGCGAGGAAGTGACCGTGGAAGTGCAATATCAGCAGCCGGTAAACTATCGTCATGGCGAATTCGAGTTGCGTTTGCCTACCACGCTTACACCCCGATACATGCCGGGCGCCCCTGTTGCCACGCCCGCCAGTGCATGGCAATCCGGCTGGTCATTACCCACAACGCAAGTAGCCGATGCCGATGAAATCAGTCCGTTCACGGTGCTTCCGGATGACGTAAACCCCGGCAGTCACCGCGCAACCATTCAGTTGGATATCGAAGCCGGATTGCCTGTTGATGAGGTGACCAGCCCCAGCCACCCACTGCAGGTCGAGCTGGAGGGTAGTCGTGCAACAGTAGCGCCGGAACAAGGGAAAATCCTGATGGACCGGGATGTAATTGTGCGCTGGCGGCCCGCTGACAACCAGGCTCCGACGGCCGCGTTGTTCCGTCAGCAATGGCAAGGCGAGGATTTTCTGATGGCCATGGTCATGCCGCCTGCAACCACCGGCCAGGTTCTTCGCCGAGAGCTGCTGTTCGTTATCGACACCTCCGGCTCCATGGCCGGGGAGTCTATCCGTCAGGCTCGCTCGGCTTTGTTGAGGGGGCTCGACACTCTGCGCCCGGGTGACCGTTTCAATGTTATCCAGTTCAACAGCCAGGCCCATGCCCTTTATCCGCAACCGGTGCCTGCCAATGGCCACTATCTGGCTCGGGCGCGGGATTATGTGCAGGATCTGAATGCCGACGGTGGCACAGAAATGGCCGGTGCGCTGTCACTGGCGATGGGTATGGACAGCTCGGAGTCGTCCGGCCATGTGCAGCAGATGGTGTTCATGACCGACGGCGCCGTCGGCAATGAATCGGCCCTGTTCGATCAGATCCGCACCGGGCTTGGAAACCGCCGGCTGTTTACCGTCGCCATTGGTACTGCTCCAAATATGCATTTTCTCCGGGAAGCTGCGCGCTGGGGCCGGGGTCAGTACACCGCGGTACACAGCGCAGCGGAAGTGGATAAAGCCCTGGGTAAGCTGTTTGCCGCCATGGAAGCGCCGGTGATGACGGATGTCGAGGTGCAATGGCCCGGTACTGTTGCACAACCGGTCCCGGCCAAACCGGGGGATCTGTTCCATGGTCAGCCTATGGTGCAGGTGGTTCGTGGCGCACCGGCTGAAGGGGAACTCACGGTCTCCGGCCGTTTACCCGGTGGCCGGTCGTGGCGCACCAGCCTGGATCTTGCCAGTGCTGCGCCGGGCAAGGGCCTGGACCGACAGTGGGCCCGGGGGCGCATCGATGCAGTGATGGACAGCGCGCGCCTGGCGGGCACTGAGCCTGATGAGGCGGCCATCGTCGAGCTATCACTGAGCCACGGTGTGATGTCGCCGTTCACCAGCTTCGTCGCCATTGAGGAGCGTGTATCTCGGCCTCAGGCAGAATCCCTCAATCAGGAGGCCGTGCCCACCTTGCTGCCGGCCGGCAGCCAGCCAGGAATGCTGCGTTACCCGCAAACGGCCACCTTCGGTCCGTTGCTGACCGCCCTGGGGCTGGTGGGGCTGATGTTCTCACTGGCCATTGTCATGCTCAGCCGGAGGCAGACGCTATGAGCCGGGCGTTGCTATTGTTGGTGGGTTGTTCCGCCACCCTGCTGGTCTTTGGTTTGTGGATTCCGTTCAAGGCACTGGTGGCCCAGGAAATGCTGGAGCTGGCCTGGGCCGAGAGCCAGGCCCGACAGAGCGAGGCAAGGCCCTGGCCCTGGGCCGATACCTGGCCAGTGGCGAAGCTGGATATACCGGAACAAGGCGTGTCCATGATCGTGCTGGAGGGCGTTCATGGTGAAAGCCTCGCGTTTGGTCCGGGGCGGGTGCCCGGTAGTGAAGGCCCCGGTGCGCCGGTGGTGCTCGCGGGCCACCGTGATACCCACTTTCGGCATCTACAGCATCTGGAACCGGGCGATGCGGTCAGGCTGCAGGGCATGGATCGGCAGTGGCGACGTTATCAGGTGACAGCCACCCGGGTGGTGGACAGTTCCCGTGAGTCTCTGGATACCCGGTCTCTGGCCCGGGATACCCTGGTATTGATCACCTGTTACCCGTTTGACAGCCTGGACGCTTCCGGCCCGTTGCGTTATGTGGTGGAGGCAAAACCGGCTTACGGTATGGAACAAATTGATACTGTCGCCGCTCTGTGATGTTGGCGTACACTTGTGCGCCAAAATGCAGTGAATCGGATCAAACAGAATGTCACAAGTTCGAAAAATCCTGGCCTGGCTCAGCGTTCCTGTCGTATGCCTGGTTATGATGTTGCTCTACCTCTTTCGGCCTTTCAATCCTGACAACAACCGCATCCTGGGCTGGGTTGTGGCCAGAATCGGCCGATGTATTCTGGGAATGAAGCGCCCCCTCTACGGCGCTGAAAACATGCCCAAGGATCGGCCGACCGTGATTATCGCCAATCATCAGCAGAACGATGATCTGTTTGTAATGGGTGATTTGTTACCGCCACGTGGGGTGGCGGTTGGTAAATCTTCACTGGTTTGGGTGCCATTCTTCGGGCAGGTATTCTGGCTGGGAGGCAACATCATCCTGAATCGCGGCCGTGCGGCCAAAGCTGTGGCCACCATGCAGGCCACCAGCGACGCCATTAACCTGGAACGCAAGAGCATCTGGGTGTTTCCGGAGGGAACCCGCAGCCGTGGCCGTGGCCTGGGTAGCTTCAAGAAAGGGGCATTTCACATGGCCGTTGCCGCTGGCGCACCCATCACCATGGTGTGTGCGGGCGAATACCATGGCAAATCCAGAGGCTGGACCGGACGACGGGAGCCTGTGCCTTTGCGGATTCTCCCGCCAGTCGAAACACAGGGCATGACCAGCGAGGACATTCCCGAATTGATGCACCGTTGTCGCCAACAGATGGAAGAGGCCATTACTGACCTCGCACTTACCCACGGAACTGCTTGAACAGCCAGTGAAAACAGGGCAGTCTTTCGGACGAAACTGACGCTGATTCTGGACATCTGGGGAGTGACATAATGAACCTGATCTGGTTTCTGATCATTGGCGGTCTGGCCGGCTGGCTGGCCGGGCTGATCATGAAGGGCAAGGGCTTTGGCGTGTTGGCCAACATTGGTATCGGGATTGTCGGCTCGTTTATTGGCGGCTTCCTGTTTGGCCTGTTGCAGCTGTCGGCCCACGGCGCCATTGGCCGCCTGGTGACCGCAACGGTAGGCGCCGTATTGCTGCTGGCCATCGTTAACAAGATCAAGAAGGGCTGACATGATCGTACCTGTCACTGCTGTTTTCGCGGCTGTCACCGGCCTGTTGTTGCTGGTGTTGTCGGCTCAGGTGGTCAAGTACCGGTTGAAATACCGCAAGGGCCTTGGGGTTAATGATGACCCGGAATTCGAGGCTGCCGTGCGCGCCCACGCCAATCTTGTGGAATACGCACCGCTGGGGTTGATCATGCTCGCCATTGCCGAGCTCAATGGCGTTTCCAGTTCGCTGATTTACTGGACCGGAATGGCGCTGGTGGTGGGCCGCATTCTCCACGCCTGGGGCATGATCAATGGCAAGGGCGGGCCACACAAGGCGCGCATGATCGGTATCCTGCTGACCTGGCTGGCGATTCTGGTTGCGGCCTTGCTGCTGTTCTGGAACGTCTGGCAGGTTTATGGCTGAGACGGTGTCCAGCCATTGAAGAACGGGGCCGCGAGGCCCCGTTTGTGTTTCTGGCGATTACAGTGCCTGGGCGATATCCAGGCTCAGGTATTCCAGTTCCACCCGCCGGTTGGCAGCGTGATCTTCCGGCCGGGTCAGCGGGCGATCGGAGCCCCAGGTGGCAAGCAGGATGGCCGATTGCGACACGCCTTCCTGAATCAGTAGCCGGGCCACAGCATTGGCCCTGAGCCGGGCCAGAAAACGGTTGTATTCGGCAGAGCCAAAATTGTCGGCGTGGCCGTGAATCCGGACCCGCATGCCGGGGTGCCCTTTGATATAAGCCGCGTGCCGCTTGAGCATGTCGATATCCTGGGCATCCAGGGTGTGTTTGTTGAAACCGTAGTGGAATCGGGTACGGTGGGGACGGTCGGCGTCGGCCGACAGTTGCCCGTTGGCGCCGGCGAAGGCCAGGGCGGCCTTGGCCAGCATATCGGGGTTGTCCAGAACGAGTACGGTCATTTGCTGCTTCCTCGAGTCGAGTGCCCGGCGTTTTTTGTTATGTCCCCTTCACTATTGATGTCAGAGGCCATAACGGCAATTGGCGAATGGTCGATAGCCACCCGGGTTCTATAGCTACCGATTGAATGGCATTTGTGTGACTGTGTGATTACACCGGGAAAAGAAGGCCCCGCTGTGGTAAAAAGCAGCTTTTCAGGGACAGATTATGATGAATTGTGACCGCCCATGCTGATTATTCCTGCCGAGAATGCCGTTAACTGGAAACGCCCGCCCTGGGTAACCCTGGGCCTGATCATGGCCTGTTTGCTGGTGTTTCTGTTCTACCAGGGCGGAGACGACCGCAAGCTCGAAGCCGCACTGGAAGACTATCTGGAGAGCGATCTGCTGGCCCTGGAGGCCCCCGCCTATGAGGACTACCTGCAGCGGGAAATCCAGTTCGAAGGCAACCAGCAACGGGTTCTGGAGTTGCAGGAGTTCCAGCAGCTTCAGGAAAATGAGGAAGAACTCTGGCAGGCGGTGACGCTGCTGCTGGATCGTGAGTTTTACCAGTATCTGCAGCAAAACCGGGATCTGATCTGGGCCCCGGCCGAGCGTAACCTGTGGCTGGAGCAGCGCTCGGCGATCGAGCAACAGTGGATCAGCCGGATGAGCGCCTATCAGCTGGGACTGGTGCCGGCAGAGCTCTCGCTGTACACGCTCATTACCTACCAGTTCCTGCACGGCGGCTGGGGCCATATCATCGGTAACCTGCTGTTCCTGTTCCTGCTGGGTTTTACCGTGGAAAAAGCGCTGGGCCCGGGGCGCTTTCTGGTGGCTTATCTGGTGTGTGGTGCTCTGTCCGGACTGGTTTTTACCGCCTTTTCCATGGGCAGTCAGGTACCGCTGGTGGGCGCATCCGGCTCCATTTCCGGGTTGATGGGCATGTACGTCGCCATATACGGGCTGCAGCGCATCCGCTTCTTCTACTTCCTGGGCGTTTACTTCAACTATTTCCGGGCGCCCGCTATCGCCATGCTGCCGGTCTGGCTGGGCAAGGAAATCTATGACTACTGGTTTGCCGGTGCCACCGGTATTGCCTACATGGCCCACGCCGGTGGCCTGGCGGCCGGTGCCGGGCTGGTGTGGTTGCTGGGCCAGAGCTGGCTGCAGGTGAAAGAAGAGTTCTTTGAGCCGGAGCAGGAAGAACAGGACGAACAGTTCACCAAGGCCTACGGCCAGGCCATGGCCAGCCTTGGCCGCATGGAGTTCGACCTGGCCCGGCGCCAGTTCGAGGCGTTGCGGGAGCGTTATCCGGAACGGCCCGTGCTGCTGGAGCACCTGTATCAACTGGCTAAATTAAGGCCGGACCTGGACAGCTACCGTCTGCTCGCCGAGGAAATGATGGCCGACGCCATCGCCCGGCGGCAGCCGGAACAGATGGTGGATATCTGGCAGGAGTACCTGAGCAAAGGTGAGGCCTATCATCCGTTGGCACCGGAGGCGCACAACCGTGTGCTGTTCGCCAGCCTGAAGCGCCATGATTTCAAAGCCGCGGAGAAGGCGTTTGAGCGCATGCGAGCCAAGGCCGAACCGGACATGGTGAACGAAGCTTGCCGGCTTCTGGTGGCAGAGTTCGAGAAACTGCAAATGGAGCCGAAAGCGCGCCATTACCGGCAGCTGTTGCAGCTGCACGGCTGAGGCGTGGCAGGCAAGCCCTCAGTCTGATACCTGAAAGCTTGCTTTCGGACCTTTCAACGGTTGCTGGTTCGCCGCCTGTTCCAGCCAGACATCAATGTGCTCGTGGGCCGGATGATTCACGCAGCGCTTCTTGATGAATGACAGGAAAGCACCGGCTTTTTCCCATTGCTGCAGGCCATTGGCGAGGGCCTGGGCGACAATCAGGTAGGCCGGTGCCAGCTGATCGCTGTCCGGGAAGCGTTTGTGGAAATCCTGCAGTAAACGGATAGCTGCTTTATGGTGGCCCCGATGGTACAGTGTGCCCGCACACTGCACTGCCAGTTCCGGGTCGTCCAGCTGGAATCTTGGCTCCACCACCTGCAACGTCTGTAACAGTTGATTCAACCCGTCTCCATCATGCCGTTGGGCCAGCCAGGCCATAATCCTGGGGTGGTAGCGGTACAGCTCTTCGGCATCATTGCGGGCGGTCAGCAACTGGTAGAGCTGGCCGATGCGGGTAGGGTTGGTCCGGTCCCGTTTGAGGGCTTCCTTGAGCATGCTCTGCACGCGGTCGTAGTTGCCGTCTTTCAGGTTCATGTCCAGATCGGCATCAAACCGGCTGCTGCGATCCCGCTGGTGTTGGTCCGTTTCCGAAATCTCGTCCTGAATGTCCGAGGCAAATCCGAGTTCTTCCTGATACTGGAACAGCAGGTAGCCCAGCATGTGAAACAGGATCAGGGTAAAGGTACTGTTCAGGAAACCGGCCAGGGGTTGGGCCACCCACATGGGGAAATGGTTCACGGCAAAATCCTGCGCCGCGCCGGAAGCCAGGGTGAGCAGAATCAGGTACCCGTAAAGCAGGAAGTAGGGCGTGCCGATGCGTGAGATCAGCATCGCCAGGTTCATGGGGTTTACAGCAGCGCCTACCGAGCGTTCCATGGCCAGCACCATGATGCTGGCCGGCAGTGCTAGTACCACAAACGCCACCGCAAGCATCATCAGTATCGGCCCGCCCAGCATGGCGGCGGCGCCTACCAAGCCGCCCATCAGCACAAACACCAACAGTTGCAGCACCACAATGTCAAAACCGCTGCCGGTAAACGCCACCGACACCGCTGGCGGTTTCAGGTGGCCTTCCGCGGTGTGGTTGATCACCGCATAGGTGTACTTGAACAGCGCCAGCGCCAGCACCAGCCAGATGATCAGGCCAATAATATTGGCTGGCGCCACTACAGGAACCAACGTGCAGATGGCGATGACAATCAGCGGATCGGTGTGGAAGGGGTAACGGAAAAAGGCCCCGACCCGCTGCCAGAAGGGCACCACTTCGGTGGCTGCGCCCAGATAACGCATGGCTTTACTGCAGCGGGGACAAAGCCCCCGACGCTGGCGGGTATCGGCATCCGGCATACAACGGCTGCAGTAGTGCATCTGGCATTCGCCACAATGCCACTTGGCAGGGTCGCCCGGATGGTAATGACAATCGTGCTTCACGTGAGACAGTTCCTGATCCGTCAGAAATCAGCCGCCAATCATGACAGAACTCGTCCCGAGCCGCACCTTTCGGGTTCAAAGTTGGTGGATGGGGAGTGTGCCTCGGGGGCGTATGTATAACTACTGAGGGCAGCAAAAGCCAGTGATCTGACGAGGGCGACAGGCGTATGTAACAAAAGTCCGTGATGTTCGGAATAACCCTATCAATCGCCAACCTGATTGGCCGTTAGTATTTTGTCTGCCCGCCCACTTCTTTTTCGCTTTGAGGAAAATCACATGGCCAACCTTATCCGTATCCAGGACCTGTCCCGGCAACAGGCGGTATCCACGGATCGGCAACTGCTCTTCATTCTGTTGGCCCATGTTCCTGTCGTAGGTCTGCTGGTGCCTTTGGGTTATGACACCCATGGTTTTGCTCTGGTTTCGTCAAGCCTGATTGGTGCGCTGGCGGTGATGGGTTACCGCTTTCTGCGAGGCACCAGGACCTGCTCAACTCTATTCGCTGTGTGTCTGATGCTCTTCTCTGCGGTGATGATTCAGGCTCAGCTTGGGCGCATTGAAATGCATTTCCACATATTCGCAGCGTTGGCGTTGGTCATTATCTATCGTGACTGGTTGCCCGTGGTCGCGGCGGCACTGACGATTGCTGTACACCATCTCGTATTCAATGGGCTGCAAATGGCCGGAGCTCATATTGGTTCCTTGCCTGTGATGGTCTTCAGTCACGGGAGTAGTTGGGGGGTGGTGTTCCTTCATGCTGGCTTTGTGGTATTTGAGGCATGCGTATTGGTGTTTTTTGCCTTGTTGATGAACAAAGAACGTAATCAGGCTTTCCAGATGATGTCGATTGTTCAGGATTTTGACCGTGACCACGATGTGTCGGGTCGCCTTCCTGTTGATGATCGAACTGCCAGTGGTGCATCGTTCAACGAGATGATGGAAAAAGTCAGCGAGTTGATCCAACAGATGCGGGATTTTTCCGGTGCACTGGGGAGCAACTCCAGGCAGTTGCTCCAGGCAAGTCAGCGCACACGACAATACGTTGATGACCAACAGCAACAGGCTGATCAGGTAGCGACAGCCACCAATCAGATGTCGGCCAGCGTGCAGGAAGTGGCCCACAATGCGCAACTGGCATCGGAAGCCGCCAAAGATGCCGCCGATTCTGCCTCTGCGGGCAGCCAGGCTATGGCCAGTGCCCGAACAATGACGGATGCAACCAATAAGGCACTGGAAGACAGCGCTCGGATGGTGGCTCAATTGGCTGACAAAGTGGAATCTATCGCCAGAGTTACAGGTTCAATTCACGATATCTCTGATCAGACCAATCTCCTGGCTTTGAATGCGGCTATTGAGGCAGCCAGGGCCGGCGAACATGGCCGCGGTTTCGCAGTAGTGGCGGATGAAGTACGATCCTTGTCGCGTCGGACCCAGGAGTTCACTGAGGAAATCCGTACGACAGTGGACGAACTGAAAAACCTGTCGGAGGCCACCAGCGCCGCCATGGAAATGGGACAGACCCGCTCCACAGAATCCAACCGGGCGATTCAGCAGGCAGCTGAGGCTATCAGCCGTATCGAGCAGGCCATTGATTCTGTGAGCAGTATGAACAACCAGATCGCTGCAGCCTGTGAGCAACAGGCTGCCACGTCATTACAGATCAACGAGAACATTCATGCAGTGGCCACCCGTAACAGTGAGGTGGCCGACGAGGCCGACAGTGTGCAGGGGTTGGCAGGTGAATTGGAGAACAGCGTCATCCGGGTTGATGAGTTGATCAGCCGTTACCGGTTGCTCTAGTCAGGATTCCTGCCAACGCTGGCGCACCTCAAGTATCGCCGGCAGGCAGCGGAAGAAGGCTTCGACCAACTCGGGGTCGAAATGCTTGCCGCTTTGCTCGCGAATCAAATCCGTTGCCTGTTCTATCGACCATGCTTTCTTGTAAGGGCGCTCGCTGGTGAGAGCGTCGAAGACATCAGCCAGGGCCACGATCCGGGCAGAGATGGGAATGGTGCTTCCTTTCAGGCCTTTCGGGTAGCCGCTGCCGTCCCATTTCTCGTGGTGATTCATGGCCACTTCCCGCGCCATGTTGAGCAGATCTGAGCCGTCTTCACCGATGATCTCCGCCCCGATTTCCGCGTGGCGTTGCATGATGACCCACTCATCCGGCTCCAGCTTGCCAGGTTTCTGGAGAATGGCGTCCGGAATGCCGATCTTGCCGATATCGTGCATCGGGGCGGCATTGAGCAGAGTGTCGGACCAGGCTTCGCCGAGGCCGGCCTCCAGCGCGATCAACCGCGAGAAATGGCTCATGCGGATAACGTGCAGGCCGGTTTCGTTGTCCTTGTATTCCGCCGCGCGCCCCAGCCGCTGAACGACGGCCAACCGGGTCTCTATCAGCTCGTCCATACGCACCAGCGACAGATGGTTTTTCACCCTGGCCCGGACAATCGCCGCATTCACGGGTTTCGTAAGGTAGTCCACAGCACCCAGCTCAAAGCCCCTGGCTTCGTCATCGGCATCAGACAATGCGGTGACGAAGATTACCGGGATAGCGCGGGTATCCTGGCCGGCCTTCAGGGTTTTGCACACCTCGTAACCGGACATGCCCGGCATCATCACATCCAGCAGAACAAGATCCGGTTTTTCGCTGCGTGCCAGTTCCAGCGCCCGTTCACCATCTTTGGCGAACAGCAGCCGGTAGTGGTCGGAAAGTACGTTGCGCAGTACCTGAAGGTTGGCTGGCTCGTCGTCCACCAGCAGCAGGGTCTTGGTGTCGGTCAGCATTGCGAGGCCTCCAGGGTATCGCGAAAAGTGATCAGAAGTTCGGCCGCTTTCTCTGGTTCGAAGTCGTCGAGAGCCTCGTTCATCGCATCGGCGATCTCCGTGGGCAGTCCTGGCTTCAGCTGGTCGATAGCGCGTTCCGGAATTTCGCCCTGGCTCAGGCGTTCGATCACTTGTGCCAGCGTTTTCGGGTCTATGGCATTCGGTTCAGTCCAGCTTGCGGGGCGCGTTTCAGAGTCCGCTGCTTGTTCGGTCAGCCACTGGCGTGCCCGATCAAAATCGTTCTGGAGCTCCTGCCACAGGGCCTCCGGCACCGGTTTTTCCGATTTCAGCCGGGTCTCCAGGTTTGCCAGCGTTGCCGCTAAACGCCGGAAACCCAGATTACCGGCAATGCCGCGAACCCGGTGGGCTTCGGCTGTCGGGTTATCGGGGCAGAGCCGGATTGCTTCGGGTTGATTCTCTGGAGCTTGCAGCAGACGTCCAGCCGCCCGTAGGTGTTTTTGGGTGTCCGGCCAGAGCTGCCTGAGCGTGACGGTATCTATCGTGCTGTCGTCGACATCATCGCCTGCATTGCTCGGAGCCGAAGCCTCTATGCCCAGGACTCTGGCCATCTCGGCAGTGAGTTCCGGCAGATTGAGTGGCTTGATGGCGAAACCGTCCATCCCTGCCTCCGAAGCCTGCCTCCGATCGTCTTCCAGCACGCTGGCGGTAAGAGCAATTACGGGCGTGTATCGTCGCTGGGCGGCTGCTTCATGTCGACGTATCGCCCGGGTGGCTTCGTGGCCGTTTATTCCGGGCATTTGCACATCCATCAGAATCAGATCGAAAACCTGGTTACTATAGAGGTCTATCGCTTCTTGTCCGTTCCCGGCCGTGGTGACCTCATGTTTGCGGTGAAGCAGCAGGGTTTTCAGCAGTTCGAGATTTTGTGGCACGTCATCAGCCACCAGAATGCGCAAAGGGGGAAGAGCGACTTCCTGGTCTGCCAGCGTATCCTCGTCCACGGCCAGGCCGCTAGGCAGAGGCAGTTCTACCTGGAAAACCGAGCCCTCACCCGGGCTGCTGGTCACGCTGATGGTGCCACCCATCAGTTCCACCAGTTGTCGGGCAATGGTCGTGCCCAGGCCAGTGCCACCAAAGCGACGGGTCATGCTGGAATCGGCCTGGGTAAACGGTTCGAAAATCCTGTCGATGCGATCGGCAGAAATGCCAATGCCGGTATCCTCAACCCGGATAACGACATTGTGCACAGAGGGCTCCTGCACCTTCAGGGTGACGCCGCCTGTCTGGGTGAATTTTACGGCATTGCTTAACAGATTCAGCACCACTTGCTGAATGCGCAAGGGATCGCCCTGGTAGTATTCTCCGGCCTGGTAATCCAGTGTCAGATAAAGCCCTTTGCGCGCGGCATTCAGGGATTGCGTGGCAATCACCTGGTCACAGAGGCGGCGCAGGTTAAAATCGCGCAGTTCGAGTTCGGTATGACCACCGTCCAGTTTGGCGGTGTCCAGTATATCGTTGAGCAGGTTAAGCAGAGACCGGGCCGAGGTTTTCACCACGCCAAGATGCCGTGCCTGAGTTTCATCCAGCGGTGTGTCCAGTACCAGGTCGGTGAAGCCGATAATGGCGTTCATCGGGGTGCGGATTTCATGGCTCATGTTGGCCAGAAACGCACTTTTGGCGGCGGCAGCCTGCTCAGCTTCCTCTTTCGCCCGGCGCAGATCGGTTTCCATTCGATGGCGTTCGGAAATGTCAGTGATGAAGCCTACGAAAGTGCTGATGCCGCCCAGCCGGGATTCCCCAATGCCGAGCCGAACCGGAATCTGGTGGCCATCTTTATGAAGAGCCCATACTTCGCGGCCAGAGCCTATGATTTTACGTTCTCCGGTGCGCAAATAGTTTTTCAGATAACCGTCGTGGGCATCACGATGGGGGTTCGGCATCAGCATGCTGACATTCTTGCCCACGACTTCATCAGCGCGGTAACCGAAGATGCGTTCAGCGGATTCGTTAAAGGAGAGCACAATGCCCCGATCGGAAATTTTGATAATGCCATCTACGGCGGCATCAACAATGGTGCGCAGTTCGCTGGCGGTTTCCTGGCTGCGCCTCATCAGAGCGCGATAACGGGCTACCGCGTTGACCCCGGATGCGAGCAGGCTGAGGGTTACCGTTACGAAAGCAATGGTCAGTGCCAGAATGGTGTGGCTGTTGCTCCCGGGCAGAAAATCCGGGGCGGGCTGGCCGATAAACCGGGCGGCTTCCATCGCAGTGTAATGCATGCCGGCGATGGCCAGCCCCATCACGGTACCGGCGAGTAAACGGCGCTTGTACCCGCGCAGGCGCGTTCTGTGGCGCAGTCCGAAGCTGATCCACAGCGCCAGGGTGCCCAGCATCACAGCCACCACAATCGACAGTGCGAATAACGTTGGGTCGTAGCGAAGTGCCGGCCCGATCTCCATAGCGGCCATGCCCAGATAGTGCATGGCACCGATGCCGGCCCCGACCACCACGCCACCACCGATCAGTCGCTGCCCGGTCAGGTCGTGCCGGGCCAGGAGGCTGAGCGCTACCCAGGAGGCAAACAGGCTCGGAGCGGCGGAAAGCGCGGTAATCCAGGGGTGATAGTGCACATGGGTGGGCATTTCAAAGGCCAGCATGCCGATAAAATGCATGGACCAGATGCCAAAGCCCAGAGAAGCAGAACCGCTGAACAGGTGCAGGCGCTGCATGTAAAGGGTGTTGCTGCGGCGCGCAGCGGCAGCCAGAGTCAGCCCCAGGTAGGAAGCGCCCACTGCGATCAGCAGAGACAACATCACCAGGCCATAGTCGTATTGGCCCGACACCAGTTTGTCAGTCTCGGTATTCAGAACAAAGAAGTGATCAAGCGCCGGCAAGCGAGATTCCTGTAAAAGTCGGGGAAAGCTGAGGTATGTACGGTATCAGTACGGGATTGGCTTCAGTATCGTCTTTTTGTGTAACTTGTATACGCCAGGTTACGGATGATACTGACAGTATTCACCGTGGTAATGCGGAACATTCACGGGACTGCAGTTGAACTCTCGCCATTCGATGCAATAGTTAAAGGAGATTTCCGACGAGGAGGCATCGCATGTCGAGTTCATCCCTGAGTAAAGACAGCCTGAATACCCTCTCCACCCTTAGCGCGGGTGGCCAGACCTACCACTACTACAGTTTGCCGAAGGCAGCGGAGACCCTGGGCGACCTCAATCGCCTGCCGTTCTCGTTGAAAGTGTTGTTGGAGAACCTGCTGCGCAACGAAGATGACACCACGGTCGACCGCTCCCACATTGATGCCATGGTGCAATGGTTGAAAGACCGGGGCTCGGATACCGAAATCCAGTTCCGCCCGGCCCGGGTGCTGATGCAGGACTTCACCGGGGTGCCCGGGGTAGTGGACCTGGCGGCCATGCGCGAGGCCGTGAAGAACGCTGGTAAAGATCCCGCCCTGATCAACCCGTTATCGCCGGTGGATCTGGTGATCGACCACTCGGTGATGGTGGACAAATATGGTAACCCGTCGGCCTTCAAGGAAAACGTCGCCATCGAGATGGAGCGCAACCAGGAGCGTTACGAGTTCCTGCGTTGGGGCCAGCAGGCCTTTGACAACTTCCGGGTGGTGCCGCCGGGCACCGGCATCTGCCATCAGGTGAATCTGGAATATCTGGGCAAAACGGTGTGGCAGAAGGAGGTGGACGGTAAAACCATCGCCTACCCGGACACGCTGGTGGGCACCGATTCCCACACCACCATGATCAACGGTCTGGGCATACTCGGCTGGGGCGTGGGCGGTATCGAAGCGGAAGCCGCCATGCTTGGCCAGCCGGTCTCCATGCTGATTCCGGAGGTGATCGGTTTCAAGATCACCGGCAAGCTGAGGGAGGGCATCACGGCGACCGACCTGGTGCTGACCGTCACGGAAATGCTGCGCAAGAAAGGCGTGGTGGGCAAGTTTGTGGAGTTCTATGGGGACGGCCTGAAAGACATGCCAGTGGCCGACCGTGCCACCATTGCCAATATGGCGCCGGAATACGGTGCTACCTGTGGTTTCTTCCCGGTGGATGAACAAACCATCAACTACATGCGCCTGACCGGGCGGGATGAAGCACTGCTGGAACTGGTTGAAAACTACGCCAAAGCCCAGGGATTGTGGCGGGAACCCGGTCATGAGCCGGTATACACCGACACCCTGGAGCTGGACATGGGTGAAGTGGAAGCCAGCCTTGCCGGCCCGAAGCGGCCCCAGGACCGGGTCGCCCTCACCAACATGAAAGCGTCGTTTGAGTTGCTGATGGAAACGTCGGAAGGCCCGGCAGAAAGCCGTGAGGCCAAGCTGGAATCGGAAGGGGGTGGTACAGCGGTCGGTGCTCAGAGCGCCTATTTCGAACACCCCGCCAGTCAGCCACTTCACATGAATGGTGAATCTACCCGGCTGGACCCAGGCGCGGTGGTGATTGCGGCGATTACCTCCTGTACCAATACATCCAACCCCAGCGTGATGATGGCGGCTGGCCTGATTGCCAAAAAGGCCGTGGCCAAGGGTCTGAAAACCAAACCCTGGGTCAAAACCTCACTGGCGCCGGGCTCCAAGGTGGTGACCGACTACCTCAAAGTGGCCGGCCTTCAGGATGACATGAACCAACTGGGTTTCAACCTGGTGGGTTATGGCTGCACCACCTGTATCGGTAACTCCGGCCCGCTGCCGGATGAAGTCGAGAAAGCCATTACTGATGGGGATCTCACCGTGGCCTCGGTGTTGTCCGGTAACCGCAATTTCGAGGGCCGGGTGCATCCGCTGGTGAAAACCAACTGGCTGGCCTCGCCCCCACTGGTCGTTGCCTATGCTTTGGCTGGCAACGTACGGGTGGACCTTACCAAGGATCCTCTGGGCGCAGACCAGGATGGCAACCCGGTGTACCTGAAAGACCTGTGGCCAAGCCAGGCCGAGATCGCGGAAGCGGTCGAGAAGGTCAAGACCGACATGTTCCGCAAGGAATACGGCGAGGTCTTCGAGGGCGACGACATCTGGAAATCCATCAAGGTGCCGGAAAGCAAGGTGTATGAGTGGAGTGACAAATCCACCTACATCCAGCATCCGCCCTTCTTCGAAGGCATGGGTGAGCAGCCCGAGGCCATCGATGACATAACGGATGCCAACATCCTGGCCCTGTTGGGAGACTCGGTGACCACCGACCATATTTCGCCGGCCGGCTCCTTCAAGCCGGATACACCGGCGGGCAAATACCTGCAGGAACATGGTGTAAAACCAAAAGACTTCAACTCCTACGGCTCCCGCCGGGGCAACCACGAGGTGATGATGCGCGGCACCTTTGCCAACGTGCGCATACGCAATGAAATGCTCGACGGCGTGGAAGGCGGCTTCACCAAATTTGTGCCCACCGGGGAACAAATGGCCATCTACGATGCCGCCATGAAGTACCAGGAGCAAGGCACGCCACTGGTGGTGATTGCCGGCAAGGAATACGGCACCGGCTCCAGCCGCGACTGGGCCGCCAAGGGTACTCGCCTGCTGGGCGTGAAAGCCGTGGTGGCGGAATCCTATGAGCGTATTCACCGTTCCAACCTGATCGGCATGGGGGTGATGCCGCTGCAATTCCCGGAGGGGACTGATCGCAAGAGCCTGAAACTCACCGGGGAGGAAACGATCAGCATTCAGGGACTGTCTGGCGAGATCAAGCCGGGCCAGACCCTGACCATGACGGTGAAATACAAGGATGGCTCTACCGAAACCTGCGAGCTGAAGTCACGGATTGATACTGCCAACGAGGCAGTGTATTTCCAGCATGGTGGTATCCTGCATTACGTGGTGCGGGAGATGCTGAAAAACGCCTAGGCGGCCGGGACTTCCAGCCAGAAGGTGGCTCCCTGGCCAGCTTCTGACGTGAAGTCGACGTCGCCCTCCATCCTGGCCATCAGCTCTTTGGTGATGGCCAGGCCAAGGCCAGTGCCACCCTTGCTGCGTCGATCCGAACTGTCGGCCTGGGAGAACTTCTGGAACATGCGCTCTCTGAATTCCGGAGCGATACCAGGTCCCTCGTCCTGCACGTAGATTCGAAGCCCTTGGCCATGCGGTTTTGTCCAGATACGAATCTGGCCGTTGACCGGTGAGAACTTGATCGCGTTTGACAGGATGTTGTTGAGTGCCTGTGCCAACCTTTGTTTGTCCGCCTTAACCGTGGATGCTGAAAGTTCTTGAGCGTTGAGAGTGATGTTTTTTTCGGTGGCATAGTTCTGGATGTTTTCCAGACTTTCGGTGATCGCCTCAGACACAGGAAATTCGACCACATTGAAATCCATCTTGCCCGCAATCAGTTTCTCGATGTCCAGCAGGTCATTGATCAGAAAACCCAGCTGATCGCTGTTTCTTTGGGCGATCTTCAGCAATTGTTGTGCTTTTCCTGAAAGCTCTCCGCCAGCATTGGTCGTTAACAGCGACAGCGCCCCGGAAATGGAGGTGAGGGGGGTTCTGAGTTCATGACTGACGGTCGAGATAAACTCGTTCTTTAATCGTTCCGCCTCTTTTCGTTGGGAAATGTCCTCGACGATGATCCAGATAACGGACTCTTTTCCCTGGAGGTCCAGGCGCAAACCGTGGAGCATGAGCGGCTGGAGAGTCCCATCTGCCATTGGGAAGAAGCCTTCAACTCCGGTGAAGCGAACCTGGCTTGCCAGGCGGTTGGATATTGAAGGTTCGCTGCGTTGTTGATCGCCGGAAAGGCTGCGCACATCGTCGAAATACCCGATGTTCTTGGCTTTCGAGTCCAGTATTCGGGTGAAGCCCGGGTTGGCCTGTAGCAACTCCCCTGAGATCGCGTCATAGAGGGCGATGCCGAACGGGGCGAGTTCAAACAGGCCCCAGAATCGGAGTTGCATCTGGCGATCACGGAGGATGAGTGTCGTTATCCAGAGTGTGCCGGCAATGATGATCAGAGTGACCAGCCCGAGCAGACTACGCAGCAGCCACGGAGAGTCCGGATGATCCGGCCATCCATCCGCTGGCTGAGCGTAGAGCTTCCAGGAAAATCCCGGCATGGCCATGGTTGTTGACACGGGCGCTTGCCAGGCTGCATCGGGCTCACCGAAAAACAAGCCTTCATCTATGTTGCCGGAGCCTGTCGTTGAGAGCGCAAAGACCACCTCGGGAGGGAGGCTGTCCAGCCCAATCGCGGTGTAAAGTCGATTCAGATCCAGAATGGCGGAGATAACCCCCCAAACCCGTCCCGTGTCGTTCTCGAAAATGGGAATACGCGCGGCCAGGCCCTGGCCTCCCTGTACCAGATTAATAGGGCCGCTGAAGACTGCTCGCCGGCTTTCCAGTAGCAGGGCCATTTGATCTCTTGACAAACTCTGAGCCTGAAGGTCGAGCCCGAGGGCAGCCTCATTTCCATCCAGAGGGTAGATGTGTTTTATGACAAATCCGGGGGCCAAACCGATATTCAGCAGTTCTGGTGCCAGTTTGAAGATGACGGAAGCCAGCCGCTGAAATCGCTCTTCGCCGATGTCGGGTTGGACCGCAACGTTTGCGGCGAGACCCCATACTGTCTGTGTGTTTTGCAGAATGGTGGCGCGCAGACGCAGCCCCAGATCATCTACCTTCTCTTGCCAGTTCGCCCGCACATCAGCCCGGTGTCGTTCCGTTGCGGTTGAGTCGATCGCCAGCGCGAGCCCGACCGTCAGCAGGCAAACCGTCAATCGAGCAAGCCAGACCAGGCCGAAAAAAGCTTGTTCTTGTTTTTGTGTGCTCATGTCAACGCAAGCTCATGTTAAGGGTAACTCCAGCCAAAAGGTGGAACCCTGCCGCTCGGCCGAGTTGAACCCGACACTGCCACCCATCTTCGTCATGATTTCTCTGGTGATTGCCAGTCCAAGGCCGGTCCCGCCTTGTCCGCGGGTAACAGAGCCATCTGCCTGCGCGAACTTCTGAAAGATCCTGGATCGGAAGCTCTCAGGTACGCCGATCCCCTGGTCTTTCACCAAGATGCGCACCGTCGATTCTGACGATTCAATATCGACGAGGACTTCGCTGCGCTCATGTGAGAACTTGACGGCGTTTGACAACAGGTTGGTGATAGCCTGTTTCAGCCGGATGCTGTCAAACAGCGCCGTGAGCCCCGGCGAGCCGTCCCGCAGTGTGATGCGCACCTGACGCTGTTTGGCAAAGGGCTGGATTTCTTCAATGGCGGCGGTCACGCACGTTCCAATGCCTTGCTCCTCAGGCGCCATGGGCATATTGCCCGCAATCAGTTTTTCGATGTCCAGGAGGTCGTCTATCAGCAGTTTCAGATGGTCGGCGTTGCGCTTTGCGATGGAGAGCATGTGCCGGCTTTTTTCGTCGATGTTCCCCGTAATACCACCCAAAATCAGCCCCAGGGACCCGGAAATCGAAGTGAGGGGAGTGCGCAGTTCGTGGCTGACGGTGGAGATGAACTGGTTCTTCATCTGTTCGGCTTCGTATCGCTCGTTGATGTCTACGATATAGCCGTGCCAGAGAATGCTGCCATCCGGCAGTTTTTCGGGGTTGGCCTGCCCCTCGACCCAGTGCCAGTTCTGGCCTTGCCACTGAATTCGATAACGCTGGTGCCAACGGCTCAAGTTGTCTGCGGACTCTTGAATGCTCTCAGCAACCTGTGGAAGGTCTTCAGGGTGGATGACGCCGAAGACTGGGCCGGCATCGTTTGCCGCAGCTTCGGCGCTGATGTTGTAGATCTGCTGGATACCTTGGCTGGTGTAGGGAAAAGTGCTGTGACCGTCTGGCCAGAGGCGGTACTGGTAGAGCATTCCCGGGGCGTTGCTGACGAGTTTTTCCAGGGTCTCGGCCTGCCGGGACTGGTGAATGGCGTCGGCGACCCAGCGGGCCAGCAGGTTTACAAACATCTTTTCCGTTTCGGTAAACGGTGGTTTGCGCGGTATGGAGGATGAAAAGTTCAGGGTTCCGAACAGTGTGTCATCTATCCAGATTGGCGCGGCCAGGTAGCTTTCCAGACCAAACTCGGCGTAGCAGGGGTGGTCCTGAAATCGCGAGCGCCCCATGTGGTTGATGGCGAGCACGTCACCCCGCTCGAGAAGAATGGAGCAGTAGGTTTGCTCAACGGGCAAGGTGAGTCCGTTCTCAAGCGCCTTGTTTCGGCGCGCATGGTGCCAGAGTACGGTGTAGGCGCCACCATTGATTTCGCTGACAATGGCCGTTTCTGTCCCCAGGAAATGGTTGGCCTTGTTGAGCGCTAGCGGAATGGCGGTATCAAGGTTGCCTTTCACTTCCAGAACGATTTCGTTCAGTGCATTCAGTGCCCGGGTGCGCTCACTGTAGTAGTTGCCCAGCTCCTGAAACTGGAGTTCGCGTTCGATGATATCGGCCAGGTCTCTGAGTGTTTTCTCGTCCCGGTTCGAAAAGCCTCGAGGTTTTTTGTCGATAATGCATAGGGTGCCAATGCGAAAGCCGGAGCGGTCTTCCAGCGGTGCGCCCGCATAGAAACGGATGTGGGGTTCTCCCGTGACCAGGGGGTTGTCGGAGAACCGCTCATCGGCCAGTGCGTCGGAAACCACGAAAGCCTCGGATTTCAGGATGGCATGGCCGCAGAACGAAATGTCACGACCGGTTTCCCGGACTCCCAGGCCATAGCAGGACTTGAACCACTGGCGTTCCCGGTCGACCAGTGACACCAACGCAATCGGCACATCGAACGCCTCGGCGGCAAGCCTTGTTACCCGATCGAAGCGCTCCTCCGGGGGAGTGTCGAGCAGCTTTGTCGCCTCCAGGGCGGAGAGCCGTTGTGGTTCTTCGGGTGGGTACTCAGGTGACTTCATGATCAGGCTCCCTTGAGGTCTCCTGGCGGGGGATGTCGAGCCAGAAATGGGCCCCTTGCTGGTAATAGTAGCCCACCTGGCCGTGCATCAGATGGGCCAGCTCACGGCAAATGGCCAGCCCCAGGCCAGTGCCGGACTGTGCCTGTTTTGAGGATGGGTTGGCTTGTGCAAACCGCTCGAACAGATGTGGGATAAACTGCTCATCCACCCCCGGGCCGTGGTCCGAAACGATGAATCGGATGGTGTTCTGATTAACCGCTCGGGCGGACAGCTGAACGGCGGCACCAGTAGGTGAGAACTTGATGGCGTTGCTGATAAAGTTGTCCAGTATCTGTCGCAGTCGCTGGGGGTCGGCTCGGACCACCAACGGTTCAGGGGCCGGGACTGCGCTCAAAGAGACACCATAATGGGTGGCCATTGAGCGATTGCCTTCAATGGCCTGCTCCAGGGCTTCACTGACCTGGATTGTGCCAATCTGCAACATCATTTTTCCGGCGATGGCTTTATTGAAATCCAGCAGATCTGAAATCAGCAGCTGCAGTTGTTCGCCGTTGCGCAGCGCTACTTGCACCATTTTCCGGGCCTTTTCCGGAAGCTCGCCGGCCGCCTCCCGGTCCAGCAGTTTCAAAGAGCCGTTGATTGAGGTCAGAGGCGTTCTCAATTCATGACTCACGGTGGCCACAAACTGGTCTTTCATCTGGTCCAGAGCTTCCCGTTCCTCCATCAGCCGGTTGAAGGCCAGCGCGAGATTGCGGGTTTCCGGTGGCCCCTTGGGCTTCAAGTGGCGGGTATCCGATGCGCCATCCACCATGGCCCTTATCCGCGTGGACATGTGTTCCAGGGGCCGGGTGGCAGTGCGCCCGAGTAGCCAGGCTGCGGTGGCCAGAATCAGTGCAGCCAGTACGCTGAGCAGCAGAAAGTTTTCAAATGAGGCCCTGGCCGGGCCGGTCACGCCTTCATAGGGCTCTGCGCGCAGAAACAACCAGCCGACACGCTCCAGATGACGGGTCGCATAAATCCAGCGTTTACCGGATTTGTCGGTCACGACACCCGATGTGACGCCAGACAGCGCTGCGTCGATAATCAGGTTCTCGCCGGGTGGGGGTAGCTCAGGCATCGGAGCGCCGGGGGTCAGCGAATCCACCTGAGTGAAATGCCCGGTATCGAGCACCTTGAAGATGGCGTTGCTTTTTTCACTCAAGGAGTCGGGAATGATGCCGGATTCAGCCAGGTTGATGCTGCCGCCCGCCAAGCCCAGCAGATCGCCGTCGTCACTGACAATGGGAGCCAGAAAAGACAACAGCGGCAATCCGGTGGTACGGCCGATAATGGGGCGGCTGATCACCGCTTGTCGGCTGGTCAGGGCTTCCCGGAAATGCGGGCGGTCTGAGTAGTTGGTGCCGATTCGTCTGGGCACAAAACGGTTCTCTGCAATGGCGACACCCTTGTCATCAAAAATGAGCAGACCGCCTTCGAAATAGCGTTCAAGACTGGGTTGGCGCCCGAGAAGCTCTTTCAACTCAGGCAGAGGGCGCAGGTTGTCGCCGTCTGTGAGAAAAGCCGAGAAGGCCTTCAGGGCCTCCAGGCGAATCTGAAGTTGTTGGTCCACGATGCGCGCAGCCGAGTCGGTTTCCAGCAGCTGCCTTTGGGTCAGAACGTTCTCGAAATCCCTTACCAGCCCGTTGTAGGCAAAAAACAACACGGCTGCCATGGTCGCAATACTGCTGGAGATCGTAATCAGGGTAACGCGTATACCTAACGATGGGGATCTCAACGGTAATCCTTAGTGGCGTGGTCGAGAGCGGAAAAACGTGGTTACATAGAGCTTAGAGTATTTCCAGAGTCGGAAAAACCAGGATTCGGGGAGTTTTTTTGGATAACCAGCAGCAAGATTACATCAGTGATCGCCTGAACGTTTTGAAACTGCGTTTTATCGAGCGATTGAGGGGCGAGTTGGCGTACCTTTCAGGCTTTGCTGACCAGGTTAGGAAAGGTCATGTTGATGAACTGGCACTTAATGACTGTCGTCAGAGACTTCATAAGTTGGCGGGATCTGCAGGCACGTTTGGTTTCCCCTCCCTTGGAGAATTTGCACGAGATCTCGAAAAACGTCTCAAGCGGGAGCAGAAAGCGTTGGCGAAGGGATCCGACGCCCAGTTCGATTTTCTTCCCGTTGATGAAAACGTCGCCGACCAGCTCGAACTCCTGATTGGCATCGCCGACCTGGATAACCCGTTGTCCACGGAGCGGGAGCGGTCGGCGCAAGCCGATGAAGAGCTGGTCTCCCATGGCATGCAGGTTCGGCTGATCGTGGTTCTTGACGCCACGGATCAACTGGAGTCCTTGCCGGATGAATTGCAGAAATACGGGTTTTCTGTCGAGACGATAGAGAGCCGGGAAGGCGTGGTGAAGGCCTCAGGTACTGATCCTGGTAATGCCGCAGCCGTGCTCTGCAGCGATGCCAGTATTGAAAGTGTGGCTCGTTGGTTGGAGGCCCATCCCCGCGGCGCCTATCAGCCACCGGTGCCGGTTGTTTGCATCGGACAGGCCGAAAACTTCGATCGTCGCTATCATGTTGCCCAGCACGGGGCACGTGCGTTCATGTCGGCGCCGGTGGATTTGCCCGAGCTGGTGGAGCGGCTGGAAACCCTGGTTCAGGAACTGGCCGCCGGCACCAAGGGCCGCGTGATGATCGTCGACGACGACCGGGAACTGGCCGAGCACTATTGCCTGGTGCTCAATTCTGCCGGTATTGAGGCCCATGCCGTATCGGACCCTTTGACGCTGCTGTCAGAACTTTATGCGTTCGAGCCTGAGCTGTTGCTGATGGATATTGAGCTAGGCGCGCATTCTGGCGTAGTTCTGGCTCGGATGATCCGCTTCCATGCTCGCTGGTTGAGCCTGCCGATTGTTTATTTGTCTTCCGAAGATGATCCGGAGCGCCAGCTTCGGGCGCTGTCCGGCGGTGCCGATGAGTTCCTGGTCAAACCGATTTCCGATGATTACCTCATCCGGGCCGTCCAGATGCGCTGTCATCGGGCTCGGCAGCTGTCTGAGCTGATGAACCGCGATAGTCTGACGCGACTGCTGAAACACTCGGTAATCAAACAGGAAGTGGAAAGGGAGCGTCAGCGTTGCACCCGGGGCGATTACAGTTCTGTTGTGGTTCTGCTCGACATTGATCATTTCAAGCAGGTAAATGACACCTGGGGGCATGCACAGGGTGATGTCGTCATCCGGACTCTGGCCAATCTTTTGCGCAACCGGCTGAGGGAATCCGATGCCATCGGTCGCTACGGTGGTGAAGAATTTCTTGTGGTACTGCCGCATTGTGAGCCGTCAGCAGCCCTGCGACTGATGTCCGGTATTCTTGAGAGCTTTTCTGAACTGGAGTTTTCCAGTGAAGACGACGTGTTCCACGTGACGTTCAGCGCGGGGGTCGCAAAAATCAATGATTTTTCTGCCGGTGATCAAATCATCGAGGCGGCTGACAAGGCACTCTATGAGCGGAAACGAAACGGCCGCAATGGCGTTACGCTGTATACAGCTAACGCGTAGGTCAATCATGCTACGGAGAATGCCTTGAAAGCATTGGTGCTTGAAGACGATGATCTCTTTTCGGAGCTGCTGGAGACCGTCGTGGCGGGGCTCCGTCCAGGCATGCGGGTGACGGTGGCGAGCCGGCTGTCCGAAGCCTTCCGGTTTGTTGACGATGACGATTTTGATCTGATTATTGCGGACTGGAACCTGCCGGATGGCTCGGGGCTGGAGCTGGTTCGCAGGGTGCGTTCGGCTAAAGCGACCATGCCCGTTGTGATCGTCTCGGCCCGGGCCGATCGGGACTCCGTATTGAAGGCCGCCCATTACGGCATCAATGGCTATATTACCAAGCCGCTGGACGTTCGTGTCCTGCATAAGAAACTCACCGATCTCCTGTCCGATACTCCTGCGAAGCTGCCTTCGATCTCGAGTTATCTGGCCGATGCGCTGGAGAACATTACGCAGTTGCCGTCCGATCTGGATGCTGCTGAGATTCTGGATTTATACCGGCGTCAGGACGAGCTTTCTGCTTCGCAACTTGCAGAGCGGTGGCGGGATCACCCAGCGCTGACGCTGCGTCTGCTGGATGTGGCCAACAGCACCTCCTTTCGGCGCACGGGTGAACCTCTGGATACAGTCCGGGACGCGATCAGTTCGATCGGGGTTGCGATGGCGTTAAACCAGGCGCTGGCATTGTCTCTGGATGTCTCGCGGAATATCCAGCATCCGCCGTTGCGCGCCCGGGCTGACGTCTATTATGGCCAGGCGCTCAGTGTCGCAAAATCCGCCCAGGCTCTGGCGCTGAGACTCAAAAAGCAGCCGATGCTGTTCCAGCAGGCTGGCTTGCTCAGTCGCCTTGGTGAGATGGCCCTGGTCAAAGTGCTGGATGAATACGTGGCGCTGGGTGGCGAGGTCGAGGAGGCCGCGTTTGAAGCCCTGTTTCGGGAATGGTCCGCACCGTTTGGAAACCGACTGAAAATTCACTGGCATCTGCCACTTGGTTTGAGAGAGTTGATTGGTGCAGTGCATTCGCTTGGTTCTGACTGTACCCGTGAAGACCGACTGTTGATGCGGGCGGCCACTCTGGAAGCGGCGGGTGAGAAAGCCGGCGAAGAATGCCAGCGTTTACTGCGACGGCTGGGCCTGGATGAGACACAATCAGAGGAGTTAAAGCCCTCGTGAGCCAACAAGTTGATCGCGTGCTTTACGTTGAAGATGATGAGGACATTCGCAGTGTGGCTGAGCTGGCACTGGTGGATGTGGGCGGCTTCGACGTCTGCCTGTGTGCCTCTGGTCAGGAAGCCCTATCGCGCATTGAGGAATTTGGACCGGATCTGGTTTTACTGGATGTGATGATGCCGGGTATGGATGGGCCCCAGACTCTGAAAGTCTTGCAGCAGCGCCCGGAGGGGCTGAATATTCCGGTCATCTTTATGACCGCTCGTTTGCAGCCCTCGGAAATTGAGGAATACCGGTCGCTGGGCGCTATCGGTGTCATTCCGAAACCCTTTGATCCCATGACTCTGGCCGATGATATCCGGCGTTTGGTGGCCGACCACCCGGAGCGTTGAACCGGGTGCGTCGTCATCGGTTTTAGGGTAGGCTGGCGCCCCGCAAATGAACTGATCACCGAGGTTGTCATGTCATCCCCCCAGTCGCCGGAAGAAATCAAGGCCAAACTCAACCTGGAGACCTCCCGCATTCGCTGGCATGAGCTGCAAACCTATTATGCCCGGGGTCAGGTAGTGCGAGTGGCGCCAGAGCTGGACCTGCTGAATGTGGCGGCCCAGTTGGCGGCGGACAACAAGGCCCAGTTTGAGCACTGGATGTCCGGTGGGCAGGTGGGCGAGGTGGCACCGGACCTCGCGCGCGCCTGGTACGACCGCAATGCGGAACTCTGGGCAGTCGTCATTGCCCCCTGGGTGCTGGTACAGGACCGTTCTGGTGAGTGTCTTCACTGAACTGCACCGTTTTTATCCCTAGCTGTTCTGCTCTTTATCCCTGTCTTCGTCCGAGGTTTTCATGCTGACCGGTGCGCTCCTGATCCTGGCCCCGTTATTTCTGGGCTTTGCCATTGCCCTCTCCAATCGTCAGTTGATGACCGTGATTCACTATTCGGTGGAGGGCCTGGTGTATTTCATCCTGGCCCTGTTGGGATTGGGGCTGGGACAGATGGAAGGGCTATTGGGCCAACTGGGTACCATGGCTGCCCAGGTAGCGGGGCTGGTGCTGGTCCTGCTGGTGGCGAACATGGCGGGCCTGTGGCTGTTTCACCGTTGGCAGCCCATGCACACGGAGGCGGCTGAAACCGGTTCCAGGCCCGGTTATGGCCGCTTGTTTCTGGCAGGCCTCAAACCGCTTTTGTCCGTGCTTGTCGGTGCTCTGCTCGGGTATTTCCTGTTCCCGGAACTGCCGATGGTGGACGACGTGGCCACCTGGGCGCTGATGTTGTTGCTGTTCCTTATAGGGCTTCAGTTACGCAATGCCGGCCTGTCATTGCGCAAACTGCTGATGAACCGCCAGGGGCTGGGGATTGCACTGGCTCTGGTGGTTAGCTCCCTGGTGGCGGGGCTGGCTCTGGTGCCGGTACTGGATATCCCCTGGCATCAGTCTTTGGCCCTGGCCTCCGGGTTTGGCTGGTATTCACTTTCAGGCATTGTCATTGGCGATGCCCTGGGACCCGCCTGGGGCGGCGTCGCTTTCCTGAACGATGTGCTGCGGGAAATTATTGCTCTGGCCCTGATACCGTTGGTAATCCATACCCGGCCAGCCATGGCCATCGGCTACGGCGGAGCCACCGCCATGGATTTCACACTGCCGGTAATTCGCAGTAGTGGTGGCCTGGCCTGCGTGCCGGTGGCCATCGCTTCCGGCTTTCTGCTGTCTTTCCTTTCGCCGGTGCTGATGGGAGTCTTTCTGTCGCTGGGATAGCTTGATTTTGCTCAATTTGACCCGGTGCAATGCTTTGGTCAGATTTACGGTTATAGTGGCTACGGATTAGTATGCAAAGAATACCCACCTCTGTCCCGGAGCTTCTGGATGCACCGCCGTCACTTTCTGCACCTGACAATAGCTGCCGCTGTTGCTGCGGGAATGAGTGGTTGCTCCCGGCGAGATCCTCTGAGAACCGGTATTCATCCCTGGATTGGTTACGAACCCCTGTACCTGGCAGAAGAATTCGGCTGGCTGCCGGAGACAGTGCAGTTGGTGAAAGGCCAGGCGGCCAGTGATTCCATCAGCGGACTGGTCTCCGGCAATCTGGACGCCGCAGCCCTGACTCTGGATGAAACCCTCAGGGTTCTTGTCGCCGGGGTGCCCGTAAAGGCCGTTGCCGTCACTAATGTTTCCGTGGGCGCGGATGTGCTTCTGGTGCGGCCTGCAATTACCAGCCTTTCGGGTTTGCGGGGCCGACGGGTCGCGGTGGAGCTCGGCGGCGTGTCCGGCATCATGTTGTTTTCTGTGCTTGAGCGCGCCGGCTTGACCAGTAACAACATATCGGTGGTGGATTTACCGGTCCACGAACACATCGGGGCCTGGCAGCGTGGTGATATCGACGCTTCCATCAGCTACGAACCGGAGGCCTCCCGGCTGGCGGCCGAAGGCGCGGTGCGTCTGTTCGACAGCAGCCAGCTGCCGGAAACCATCTTCGATCTTCTGGTGGTCACTGATGCAGCGGTCAGTCGGCAGCCAGGCGCGGTAAGGGATCTGGTAAAAGGTCATTTTCTGGGCCTGCAACATCTGGTGCGCAACACGCACGATGCGGTCTATCGTGTTGCTACGCGCCAGCAGGTATCTCCGGAGATGGTGCGTCAGTCTCTGGCGACGGTGATGTTGCCGGAACTGTCTGCCAACCACCGCTATCTCACCCACAATGGCCGGCTGGAAGTGGTGGCAAAGATGCTGGCGAGTATTATGGCTCGTGAGGGGCTGATAGATGCGCCCCTGCACTATGAGCATCTGACCGATCCGGCTTTCCTGCCTCGGAGCCTGCCATGATGAAGGGGATGCTTTACCGCTGCCTGGTTTCGCTGTTGGTGGTTGCTGTCAACGTGCCGGCGCAGTTGGCAGCCAGCGACTCGGTCACGCTCGGCGTTTTTGCCTACCGGCCTGACAATGTGATCAACGAACGCTATCAGCCGCTGGCCGACTACCTGACCCTGGAAACCGGCATGGCAGTGAACCTGAAGGTTTTCAATCAGGATGACATGAACCGTGCCTTGGCGGCCAACCAGATCGACTTCTTTCTCACCAATCCCAGCCACTTTCTGGTGATTCGCAGTGAACGCAGTCTGACCGGAGCCCTCGCAACCCTGCGCCGCAGCTGGCGGGGTGAAACCACGGGCAGTATTGGTGGCGTGATTATTACCCGTGTTGAACGGGACGATATCAACCGCCTGCAGGATCTGGAGAAAAAGAGTATTGCCACGCCAGGGCTGACCTATCTGGGTGGCTATCAGGCCCAGGCGCTGGAGTTGGCCAGCGTGGACGTGGATGTTCGGCGCCATAACCGGATGGTGTTTCTGGGTAATCACGACCGGGTGATCCGCTCGGTGCTGACGGGCGATACCGATGTCGGATTCATCCGAACCGGCATCTATGAAGAACTGCTGAACGAGAACCCGAGCCTTGCAGATGAGCTGAAAATCATCAATCCGCAGCAGCTGCGAGGCTATCCGTTTGTTCTGTCCACCCGGCTGTACCCGGAGTGGCCTCTGGTTTCTCTGCCCCATGTCGACAGCAGGACGGTACGCCGGGTTGCTTCCGCCCTGTTTGCTCTGGAGCCAGAGCATGCGGCGGCGCAGGCGGCGGGTCTGGCCGGGTTTTCGCCGCCTGCAGATTACCAGTCGGTCGAAATGCTGAGCCGAAGCCTGCGGATGCCGCCGTACGATCAGGTGCCGAGGGTAACCTGGGTCGACATACTCCACCAATACCGTAACTGGGTGATTACCGTTGCTGTGCTGTTTGTACTGCTGGTAATCACCAGTCTCTGGCTCGGCCGCAAGAAAAAGCAGCTGGCCTCTGAAGAGCGCAGGCTGCGCACACTGATTGCCAGCTGGCCCCAGCCGATGCTGATGATCCGCAATGGTGAACTGGTGGACTGCAACCGGGCGGCCGTGGATCTGGTTGGCTATACCTCCGAAGCTTCTTTGTTGGGCAAGTCCCTGGCGGCTTTCTCTCCCCATAGCCAGCCGGATGGAGCTCCGTCGTCACAGAAATCCGAGGCGCTCTTTACCCGGGTGACGGCTGGAGAGGTGTCCCAGACGGAATGGCTGTTTGTGCGTTCGAACGGGGAACGGGTGTGGGTGGCCATGACCCTGGCCCCGGTTTATGAACACGGCAGCGACATCCCTTCGGTACTCTGTTCCTGGCATGACATCACGCGCAGAAAGCAGGCCGAGGAACAGCAGCGGTTGGCGTTAAGGGTGTTCAAGAATGCCCGGGAAGCGATTTTTATCACCGATGCCCACGGCGTGGTGATGGACATCAACGAGGCCTACACCCAGATCACCGGGCGGGATCACAAGTCTGCTATTGGCAGCCTACCGCCCATGCCGGTAGATGAAGGCAGTGCCATACTGGTGGCCGCCAGCAGGCATGGAGTGTGGAGCGGAGAGTTTGCAGCCCGGCATCAGGACGGCCAGGCCATTGTCTTGAACCTGAGTCTGAGCAGTGTGCTGGACGAGCAGGGCGAACTGTCCCATTTTGTGGGTGTCTTCAGTGACATCACAAGGCAGAAAGAGATCGAGAAGCAGCTCCGGATCATGGCCCACTACGACGCCCTGACCAATTTACCGAACCGGGTACTGTTCTCGGATCGTCTGCACCAGTCCATGGCCCAGGCCCGTCGGCAGAATTACCGGTTGGCGGTTGTCTACATCGATCTGGACCAGTTCAAACCGGTGAATGATGCCTTTGGTCACGATGCCGGTGATGGCTTGCTGGTGGAAGTGGCCCGGCGCATGCGTGCGACCCTCCGGGAGGAGGACAGTCTGGCACGATTGGGCGGCGACGAGTTCGCCGCCATCATCGTCAATGTCCCGGACGCGGTTACCCTGGATATATTGCTCTCGCGTTTGCTAACGGTCATTGCCGAACCGGTGTGGGTGGCCAATCACAGCGTTGAAGTGTCTGCGAGTATGGGTTACACCCTGTACCCTCAAGGCGAGGAAATAGACGGAGATCAGCTGCTTCGCCAGGCTGACCAGGCCATGTATCGGGCCAAGCGTGAAGGCAAGAACCGCTATTACTGTTTTCAGGATGCCGATGCCTGATCATGGCTTTGGTTGAGTAGCCCCACGCCGTCCTGCCAATACAGCGCCTTGCTCCACTGATCGGTGAGCCGGCGCACGGCGCTGAGCTCATCCAGAACCTCGGCCCCCAGGCTGGAACTGAATTCCCGCCGGATCATCTTCTGCAGGGTGGCTGCTTTCAGCTGATGGTAGACGGTTTCGGCTTCCTGTAGCTGCTCCGGTACGGGCGTTTCTGAGGCCACCAGCGCCCGAATAACCTCGAAATAGCGGTTGAAAACCGACTCCAGCGTCTCGAAATCCCTGCGCCGGGCCAGCGCCCGGAGTCGAACCAGATGCAGGGTCAGCTCGGTGGCTTCCGCCAGGTAACGGCAGGTGCGAATGCTCAGCGTCAGGGCATCCACCACCGACGGATGCATTTTCTCGGCTCTCAGGCGCCCGATGTAGTCGGTAATGGCCAGGTTCAGGTTGCGCACGGCATCGGCCTTCGGGCGCACATCGGATTCCTCCAGGCTTTCCCGGTCCAGGCATACCCGCAGCAAACCCCGGCTGTGACCAATCAACCGCTTCATTTCCTGATCCACGGCGCCGATGGCCAGTTCCGGTGTCGTCACCAGAGTGTCATCGAGATAGCGGGGTTCGGCGTTGTCCTCTTCCTTGCTGCGAAACAGCCGGCCGAGAAAACGGGCGAACGGTTGGGTGAAGGGCAGCATGATGGCGGCACCCAGAACGTTGAACAGCGTATGGAATAAGGCCAGCGAAACCGCCGGGTTGGCTTCCAGGTCCAACAGGTTGGTCAGGGTATTCACCAGCCAGAGCATGGCCGGCAGCACCAGCAGGGCGATGACGCCGGTGACCAGGTTGAACAGGATATGCCCGGTGGCCAGCCGGCGGGCGTTTGCCGTGGCTTTCAGGGCCGACAGCGCGGCAGTCGACGTTGAGCCCAGATTGGCCCCAATCACGGCCGCGGCGGCATTGTCGAGCGGGATCAGGCCGCCAGCTGCAGCGGTGAGTACGATGGCCAGGGCGGCGCTGGAGGACTGGGTAAGAACCGTGGCCAGCAGGCCAATCAGCATGAAGGCCGGCAGGCCATAATCGGCGTTGATCAGGTGGCCGTTCTGGAAGCCGAGAGCCGAGGATTCGAGCGCGGTTTTGAGAATCGACAACCCCAGGAAAAACAAGGCAAAGCCTGCCAGAGCTTCCCCCAGAAACTGGTTTCTCGGGTTGCGGCTGACCAGTTTGAAGCCCACCCCGGCGGCCAGCAGTGGCAGCGCCATGGCTTCGATCTTGAAGCCGAAGCCAATCAGGCTGACCAGCCAGCCGGTCATGGTGGTACCGATGTTGGAACCGAAAACAACGCCCAGGGACTGGGCCAGAGTCATCAGGCCGGCATTCACAAACCCAATGGTTGCCACGGTTACCGCCCCGGAATGCTGCACGATACCGGTAATAACAAAGCCGGCGAATAGTGCCCGCAGAGGCGTTCTGGTCCAGTGCCCCAACATATGGCGGAGATGATGGCCGGCGGCGTTTTTCAGACCATTGGTCATCATCTCCATGGCCAGGAGAAACAGGGCCAGACCGCCCAGAACCTGGAAAACCGATGACAGCATGATGGATTATCTTTTTTATGGATGGGGCGTTAACACAAGCCTAGCAGAGCCCGGGCAGCTTTCAGAGTGTCAGACCAGAAACTTTCGGATATCGAGTTTGTAGTCGTCTGGATCGACCGCCCGAACGATCCGGTCCTGGTTGCCGGGGCGAGACAGATCAATGGTATGCACGGTTACAGGCATTCGGAACTTCGTGTTGTACATAACGCGCACCACGGGCAGTCTCTGGTCAGATTCATTCGTTTCGATGACCACGCCCAGCTTGCCGCTTTCAAGCAAGACCAATGAACCTATCGGGTACAGCCCAACGCAACGGATAAACTGTTTCACCAGCGTCGGATCCAGGTGATCCCCGGACCATTCCAGCAGTTTCTTCAGCCCTTGAGTCGGCGTCAGGCCTTTGTGGTAAACCCGGTCAGCAGTGATGGCATCGTAAACATCCGTGATGGCAACCATGCGTCCGTACTCGGTGATTTCGTCGCCTTTGAGACCCTCCGGATAGCCGCTGCCGTCCAGTTTCTCATGATGTTGGGCGGCGGTTATCACGGTGATCTCGCCGATGCCTTCGGTGCTGGCAAGAATGTCACGGGAATGGCGGGCGTGCAGCTTCATGACCTCGAATTCTTCCGCCGTCAGTCGGCCAGGTTTGTGCAGAACCTCATCGGGCGTAAGAATTTTTCCGATGTCGTGCAACAAAGCACCTACGATGGTCTGGTGCAGAACATCCTGAGAGAGGTTTCGGTAATGTCCGAACAGTGACATCAATACGCTCAGGTTGACTGAGTGTTCCAACAGGTAATTGTCTTTCTCGCGGATCCGTCCCAGGCAGCTCAGGGCATTGGCATTGCGTAGTACTGAATTTTGCAGCTCGTCTGCGAGCTGGTGGATCGGGGCCACATCAATTGCACCACCAATCTTGACGTTGTTCATGAAACTGCCCACCAGGCTTTGGGCCTGGCTGTGCACCTGTTGAGCAATAACTATTTCTTCCGCCAGAGGGGCCTTCGGGGTGTATCCCGGTTTCAGGGCTCCGGCATTCTGCAGGGCCGTTTCATTGCGCCGGTCCACCTCCGCCGCCGGCTCGGAATCCTGACAGTCGGCGCCCCGGCTGACATCAATGTAGACATACTGCACACCCATCCTGCGAATTTTTTCAATGGTCTCTTCCCGCTTGATCACCCCTTTCTTGCGCTGGGTGTTATGGGGGATCCAGTCGTTGTTGAGGTCGGTAATGTACATACCGACCTTCAGGGCAGAGATGGGAATGCGCTTAATCATAGGTTGGGGAAAAACGTCCGCAGGCTGTTTTGATAGGTCTGGCTCAATACCTGATCCAGGGGTAAATCCTTTACTTCGGCGATTTTCTCGGCCACGAACGGCAGGTAGAACGGCGCGTTTTCACGGCCGCGATAGGGCACAGGCGTCAGGAACGGGGCATCAGTTTCCAGCAGGATCTGCTCGATGGGCGTCATGCGCACAATGTCCCGCACGTTCTCTGCCTTGTTGAAGGTGGTGATGCCGTTGAAGCCCAGGCACCAGCCCTGGTCGATGGCGTATTGTGCCAGCCCGGGCCCGGAGGTGAAGCTGTGAATAACACCCCGGCGCTCCAGCGAATGCTCGAACTCTTTCAGAATCGCGATGGTGTCGTCATCGGCGTCGCGGCTGTGAATTACCACCGGGCGGTCGCTGTCGCAGGCAATCTGCAGCTGCCGGCGAAACACCTCCCGCTGCACGGCGCGATCGGCATTGTCGTAGAAATAGTCCAACCCGATCTCGCCGACGGCCACGATCTTGTCGTCGGTGGCATGCTGGCGAATTTCCGCCTCCACCTCATCGGTATAGGTTTCCGCTTCATGGGGATGAATGCCCTGGGTACCAAACACCCAGTCAGCCGAACCAGCCAGCTCGCGCACGGCGGCCAGGTTCTCAGGTGACACGGCAATGGTGATCACCTTTTCGATGTTGACCCGCTGGCTTTGCTCCAGAGTATCGGACAACGGCCGGTCTTTCAGGTAGTCCAGATGGCAGTGGGTCTCGATGATCGGATGATCAAATACGGGAATCTCACGACGTTTCTTGCTCATGCCAGGGTACTAGACTCCATCAGGGTCGGTGTATGGATGCTATTCTGAGAATCTGATCACGTAAGTGTATCACTTTGTACGATTATTGACCTGCAACGGGGCGATAGGGAGTTTCCTTGATGAAATATACAGCATTTGCCCGTTCCTGGTTCTTGAATCCTGACCAACCGGCTCTCGAAGGTTATCCCTCGCTGTACGAGGGCGAAGACAAGCTGCCTGCGCTTGAAGCCAGTCTGGAGGACATCGGAGAGTACCAGAGGCGGTTGTGGGCGAATCGTAAGCGGGCATTGCTGGTAGTCATCCATGGCCCGGACACCAGCGGCAAGGACAGCCTGATCCGGACGCTGGCCACCTACGCTGATCCGGCCGGCTTTCACGCCTGGTCATTCGGGCGACCCAACGCATCGGAAGCCGCTCATGATTTTCTCTGGCGGGTGACACCCTATCTCCCCGCCTATGGCCAGATGGTGGCCTTCAACCGCAGTCATCACGAGGCCGTCATCGGCGAGCGGGTATGGCCCGTGCGTGACGCCAGCACCTATCACTGGCCGGCCCGATTCGAGGCCATACGGAATTTTGAGCGCCACCTGGTCAGCGAAGGCACCAGTGTCGTAAAAATCTGGCTCAACCTTTCCGAGGATGAACATAAACAGCGATTGCTCAAACGCCTGGACAAGCCCAGGAAGCGCTGGAAGTTTGACCGCTCCGACATCGAGGGCTGGAAGCAGCGCGCCCGTTATCAGGCCTTCGCCGAGGAAGCCCTGGCTCAGACCCACACCGAGGAAGCGCCCTGGTTCATTGTGCCCGGGGACCGCAAACCCCAGGCCCGGGCGATTGTGGCGGCCTTGCTGGCCGGGGTGCTGAAACAGCTTGCGCCGGACTACCCGGCGGAGCATCCGGATGTACTGGAAGACTATCGTCAGCTGCTGGCAGCGAATGGCGTCAGCTAATGGAGGCAATATGCACATCGCAGTGGTAGGGGGTGGCGTGGTGGGTGTTACCACCGCCAGGGAACTGATTCGCCGGGGGCATCAGGTAACCCTGCTGGAGCGACACGACCTTGCCGGTAACGAGACCAGCAAAGGCAACGCCGCCCAGCGGTCTTACGGCGTGGTTTACCCCTGGGCTGATCCCTCCATGGTCTTCAAGGCACTGCCCTGGCTGTTGAAAACCGACGGCCCACTCAAGCTGCGAGTGCCGCCTTCGGTGGATGCCATCAAGTTTATGTTTGCCACCCTGCGCTACGCCTGGAGTCCTGGCCTGTTTGGCCTCAACAAACGGGCCATGCTGCGCCTGGGTGTCCACAGTCGGGAGCGATTTCTGGCTCTGGAACAGGAGCATGACCTGAACTTTGATGGCGACCACAAGGGCCTTCTGCACCTGGCCAGCAGCCCTGAGGCCATGGACGGTTATCGTGAGATCCACGACCTGCTGAATGAGCTGGGCATCGCCTCGCAGCTGCTCACGCCCGAGCAGGTGCGAGCCACAGAGCCGGGTATGACCGGAGACGGGCCCCTCTATGGAGCCATCAGCTATGACACAGACGGCACCGGCGATTGCCACCTGTTTTCCCGGGCACTGGCGCAGGTGTGTGAGCAGCAAGGTGCAAGTTTTCACTATGGTGTCGAGGTTGAGCGGCTGTTGTTTGATGATGAAACTGTGAACGGGCTCGAGTATCGAGCCCGCAGCGGTGAATTGGTCACCCTGGAAGCCGATGCGGTGGTGGTTTGCGCCGGATGCTGGTCACCGCAGCTGGTTCGGCCCCTGGGGCTGGAGCTACCGATCTATCCGATCAAGGGTTACAGCCTGACGGTGCCCCTGAGTGATCCGGACAAGGCCCCGGCCAGCACGATCCACGACGATAACCTGAAGGTGGTGTCTACCCGGTTGGGTAACCGGCTCCGGGCCACGGGCTTTGTCGAATTGGCGGACTTCAATCGCGACATTCCTGAGGCGCGCATCGCCACTATCAAGAAATCCGTGCGTTCACGCTTTCCCGGCTGCGCGGATCTTGAGGCTGCCGAAACCTGGACCGGTTTCCGCCCCATGACTCCGGATGGCCCCGCCATTATTGGTCGCGGACCCCGCCGGAACCTGTTTTTGAATACCGGCCATGGCACCTTCGGCTGGACCCTGTCGGCGGGCAGCGCCTCGGTGATTGCCCAGGTTATCGACGGTGAAGAACCGGCCGTGCCGCTGGATGCGTTCCGGCCCGGAAGGTTCCAGGAGTAAGCTCAGAGTTTGCGTTCGAGGTTGCCGCACAGGGTGTGAACAAAGCCGATGTCCCGTTCGGAGAGCATGGGCAGGCGCTGGAATACCCATTGCGACAGCTTGCTGTCTGCCGGGGCATCCAGCGCCGGTAACAGCGTTTCCAGGCGTTGCCGCAAGGCGCCCAGGCTGGCGTCTGAGGCGACCTCCGGCGCGCTGACACTCTGGCGCGCCAGTCCGGACAGCTCCCAGGCATACAGCATGACCGCCTGAGACAGATTCAGGGACGGATAGCTGACCGCCATCGGAAAGCCGGTGAGGAGATCGCACAGGGCCAATTCTTCATTGGCCAGGCCCCGGTCCTCGCGACCAAACACCAGTGCTGCCGTCGCCACCGAGCCGCCTTTGTTGGCCAGTACCGAGCGCAGTGCTCCGGGTTCGTGCCAGTCCTGTCGGTGATGGCGGGGCTTGGCCGAAGTGCCCATCAGCAAATCCGCTGAGTTTCTAACTGCAGCCAGATCGGGGAAAATGCGCGCATTATCCAGAATGTGGTCACTGCCATGGGCCAGCCAGTGGGCTTCGGGCCGCGTATGCAGGTCGGAATTGACCAGCCATAGCTCGGAAAAACCCATGGTGCACAGGGCCCGAGCAGCGGCGCCGACATTTTCCGGGACTTTCGGTTCAACCAGTACAAAGGCCAGTTTCATGACATTACCTCCGGCGGCGAGTTTACACCAAGCCTCGGGTTGTTTTTACCAGCGCTGGCAGTCTTTGAATGACTGGCTGCGGGAACTGGAGCCACTCTGGCGCCCCATCCCGTTCATGGAACCTGCCCCCGCCTGGCGCGACGCGCATCCGGACCTGGCGCGCTGGCTGGAGGCGCTTCCAGAGGTGGAGTGTCAGGACTGGGAGGAGCGGCTCCCGGAACTGTCCTCGGTGTTAGCCGGCTATGTCCCGGCGCTGGCCCGGTACCGGGATCTGCTTGATTTACCCCGTCTGGCGACCGAGGCCGAGGGCCGGCAGGCGGAACTGGCGGAGGTGGCCGCCGTTGATATGCCTGGCCGAAAACGACAGCAGGCCGGCGCATTCGCCGCTGCAATTTTGCCCCTGGGCTATCCGGTACTGGACTGGTGTTGTGGCAAGGGGCATCTGGGCCGGACCCTGGCCCGGCGGGGTGTGGTGCAGGTAACCGGATTTGAGTGGAATCCGGAACTGGTGACCGATGGCAACCGCCTGGCCGAACACTATGGCGACCCGGTTCGCTTGTCTCATCAGGATGTGATGGTTGATGGCCTCAAACTGCCTGAGCGCCACCATGGGGTGGCGCTGCACGCCTGTGGTGATCTGCACCGCCGGCTGATGCAATCCGGTGCCCAGGCGCGTTTGCCCCGGCTCAGTCTTTCTCCCTGCTGCTACCACCTGACCGGTGGTGAACGGTATCAGCTTCAAGCCCGGCGAACCCGGGAGTATGGCCAGTGCTTGTCGGTGGATCGTAACGATCTGAGGCTGGCGGTTCAGGAGACGGTCACGGCGCCGGAGCGAGTGCGCGAGCAAACCACGCGCATCAGTACCTGGCGTCTGGGTTTCGATGCGTTGCAACGGGAGCTGACCGGCAACAGGCATTACCTGCCGGTACCGTCGCACCCGGCCCGGCTCAATAATGGCCGTTTCGAGGATTTCTGTCGCTGGGCGGCGGCAAAGAAACAACTGGCTCTGCCCGCCGATGTTGACTGGGCAGAATGGCTGGCGCGCGGTGAGGAACGATATCGTCAGGTGCGCCGGCATGAACTGCTGCGGCACCTGTTCCGGAGGCCCCTGGAACTCTGGCTGGTCATGGACTACGCCGTGTTTCTGGAAGAGCAGGGTTACCGGGTTCGGCTGGGCACTTTCTGTGATCGCCAGCTGACGCCGAGAAACCTGATGCTGGACGCGGTACGCGAGGGCGATTGAAAGCCTGAACGGATTTCTGAATACGGGACAAAAGAAAGGCGCCCGAAGGCGCCTTACCGAGGGTGCCCGGATTGCCTTAACGGCGAACCTGGATGCGCGCCTCTACACGACGGTTCTGGGCACGGCCAGCCGGCGTGTCGTTGGTGGCAACAGGCTCGGTTTCACCATAGCCCACCGCGCTGACACGGTCCGGATCGACCCCCAGAGGCCCGGTCAGTCGACCGGCAACCGCTTCTGCCCGGCGCTGGGACAGAAACTGGTTATAGCCCGCTTCACCGGCGCTGTCGGTATGGCCAGCGATCTCAACGGTGGTTTCCGGGTATTCCTCCATGAAATCGGCGACGCGACGAATTTCGTTGTCATAGGCGTTGTCGATAACAGAGCTGTTGGTGGGGAACTGAACCCGCAGTTCAATGGTTTCCACCGTTTCAGTAATGCCCTCACAGCCGGTTTCATCGACCGTGGCGCCCGCGGTGGTGTCCGGGCATTGGTCCTGGCTGTTCACTACGCCGTCGTTGTCGCTGTCGAGCTCACAGCCTCGGCTGTCTACTTCGGCCCCGGCTGGGGTGTTGGGGCACTGGTCGCGGCTGTCGGCCACACCGTCGTTATCGCTGTCCAGCTCGCAGCCACGGCTGTCGACGCTGGCACTGGCCGGTGTGCCCGGGCACTGGTCGCGAGTATCGGGCACGCCGTCGTTGTCGGCATCGGCCGGGGCTTTCGGGGCCGGGGCAGAAACCGTGCGGGTAAAGGCCCAGCTCAAGCCAAGCGAGACCATGGTGTCGAAGGTGCTTTCGTCAATGCCGTGGAATTCCCGCAGATCGCCACGAATGGAAATGCCATCACTGACGTTGTAGCGGAAGCCGGTACCCACGTTTACCCGGGTTTCATCGTGATCGGTGCCTGCCGTACGGTAGGAAATGGTATCTCCCAGCCCGAAGTCGGCATGGCCTGCACCCAGAGAAACGTAAGGGTTCCAGGCTGCTTCCGGACCGGCGAAGTAGTAGGTGCCGTCAACCCGGATTTCGTCAAAATCGGACTCGCCAGACACATACTTGCGGTCGGCATCGGCCCGTGAGTACACGGCTTCAACTGACCAGTGGGGGCGGAACCGGTATTCGACACCAACACCGAACGTGCCGGTTTCACTCAGATCCCGTTTATCGTCAAACAGCTGGAAGCCGGCAAACGGATTCAGATAGATGGTTTCCTGGCGTTCCGCCAGGGCTGGTGTGGTAAGGGATGTTGCAAGGGCGGCCAGAGCGACCGGGCGCATGATTTTCATGCAGAACCTCCTGTCTGATTATTATGTCCTGAAGCTGTCTCCGATGATGACGGATAAACTCCGGTAAAACACTACGTTACTGAAAATCTAGGCCAGTAAGCCATAAAACACAAAATTTGGCATCTTTCGACGTCTTCGCAGTTGTACGCAGCCTTCACAGGCGACAGATCAATCACCTGCTGGCGTGAAATACAGATGCGCGCTTTTTTTACTGAAATTCAACGTGTCGCCATTGCCAAACCGGACCTCAAACGAGCTTTCGTCTTCCGAGATAACCTCGCCTGTTCCAAAGATGGCATGGGTCAGACGCTGCTGATGCCACACTGGTTCCGCCGTATTTTGGCTCACTGTTCCTTCGCTTTCCAGCTGAACGCCCTCGCGTTCAGCGTATCGCAGACTCACGGGGGTTAGCGGGTGGTCCAGCCTCAGGGGCTGGTCTGTCGGGGCAGTACCGGTATCCAGCGCGGAGCCGAGTTCCTGGGCTAATCCAAAGCACAGTTCGGAAACAAATCGACTGGGGCCTTGGTCGCCCGCCAGATGCGGGCTGGCCGGGGTGGGCCGGGTAATCAGGTGCAGATGGTGGCGGGTGCGGGTCATGCCCACGTAAAGCAGCCTGCGCTCGCTTTCCAGCAGGGCCCGGGCATCGTCCTGGGGACGCGGGCTGTAGGGCAGATATTTCTCCTGCAGGCCGGGAATGATTACCACGGGCCATTCCAGTCCCTTGGTCCGGTGAATGGTGGACAGCAGGACACCCTCGTCCCGATGTTCGCTGGCCTGTTGTTTCAGCAGGCTCAGGTGGTCCAGGGCTCCGTCGGCATTGACTTCCAGGCTTTTCAGGTGGTCGCGAAAACCCTGAATGGTATCAATCCGCTCCTCGGCACTGTCATGGGTCAGTGCGAGACTGCGAATACCCTCATAGAGATCCATGTGCTCGGCATAGACGGTGATCAGGCCAGCTACCGGCCCCTGATAGCGGTCGAGTTGCTGCAGGACTTCACCGAGTTTTTTCAGCTTTCTGGCAGCCATGGGCGCCAGGGCGTCGAAATCCAGACTGAGCAGCCGTTCGTGCCAGCCGGTGTCGAACGCCGCCAGGAACCGGGCCAGGTTTTCCAGTTCCGGTTCTTTCAGGCCTACGTGGGGGAACCTCAGAATCTGGCGGGCAATGTCCAGTCGGTCATTTTCTGCCAGCTTGTCGAGCCGACGGGTAACCACCAGCAACAGGGCCTGCACTGCCTGAACCTCGCGGCTGAACAGCGCGCCCTTACCGGCGTCGATCCGGTAGGGGATCTGGCGTGCCAGCAGTTTCAGTTCAATCGGCACGCTCTGGCTCCAGACCCGGAACAAGATGGCGCTCTGGCTTTGTTGTTCCGGCGCCAGTCCCTGCAGGATGGCCAGCACCTGGTTGCCATCGTTTTCGGCCTGATGCAGATGGATTTCGGTGGCGGGGGTACCCGGATGGGAATGGCACATCACATCCCGGCGGCCGGTATTATGGCAGATCAGGTGATTGGCCAGCAGCGCCACCCGGTGGCCGTAACGGAAGGTGTAGCTGAGGGTCTGCTCCAGCGGGCTTTCAAACTCATCACTGAACTTGCGCAGAATGAACTCGGGCCGGGCACCCCGGAACTCGTAGATGGTCTGATCCGGGTCGCCGACCACGGTTACCCGGGCACGGTCGCCAGCCACATAACGCAACAGCAGGTGCTGGATCTCGTTGGTGTCCTGGTATTCGTCCACCAGGATCAGATCCATTTTGTTGCCCACCAGGCGCTGCAATGGTGGGTTCTGGTGAATCGCCATCACCGGCTCATAGAGCATGTCGGCGTAGCTGATGCGGCTCTCGCTTTTGCGCCACTGCTCGAAGGAATGGAACAGGTCGATCAGGTAGCGGTGTTTGTCGGAGTAGCCCAGCTCCTCGAACACCACCTCCGCGGGTGCCAGCCCGGTTTTGACCCGGTCGATAAAGCCGGTGGCGGTTTCGACAAAATCCTTCTTGTTGCGGCGGATTTCATCGGCCAGTTCCTCCGGTGCCAGCCGCCGGGTCAGCAACCAGGCCTGGAAGCCGATCTCCTGTTCCGTCAGGATCTTTTCCGAAAAGCCCGGCAGATAGCCTTCGCGGACGAACCGACGATACAGCCGCAGGCCCATGGCGTGGTAGGTACGGATTTCAGGCAGCGCCAGGCCGCTCTGCTCGCAGACGGACTGTAACTTGCGCTCAAAGTCCACCTTGGCGCTGCGGTTGAACATCAGCACCAGCATCCGGTCCGGATCGTGGCCCTGGGCGAGCAGGTAGCGGATGCGCCAGGCCAGCGTGGAGGTTTTGCCGCTGCCCGCCACGGCCGTAATCACCGCATGCTCGTAACCGGCCGTGATGATGGCGCGCTGCTCGTCGGTCAGGTAATCCGGTAAGGACAGGTGGTCGGGGGCTTGGGTTTCGCTCGGCATGGCCGCTATTGTACTGGGCAACTGGTAGTGCGGATAGCGCTGCCGCATAATCCCGGCATAACTCAGGCTCCGATACATTCTTATGCCCAGCAGGTCCGAATTAACGTGAGTGATCAAACCGAGACAACAGCCTCTGACTGGTGCGCGTTCCAGCAAGCCCTGGCGGATAGTGGCCAGCGCCGGATGGTGTTGGTTGAGGGGGAGCGGCAGGTTGCGGTGGCCCGGGTAGCCGGGTTGTTGCAGGCGTTGTCGAGCGCCGAAGGTATTTGGGTCGGGCGCGAGCAGGATGCGGCCAGGGCTGGGCTCGGTCATCTGCGTGTTAAAGATTACCGGCGTGTACTGGGCCGGGAACTGCCCGTGCTGGTCTGGGATGGCTGGGAGGGAACGTCTCCGGACGCGTTTGCGGCACTGTCCGGCACCTTGCGGGCTGGCGGGTTGCTGTTCTGGCTGATGCCCCCGTTGGCGCAGTGGTCGGATTTTGATGACCCGGACTATAGCCGAACCGGGCTGGATCGGACGAGTGCTCATCCCTTTGCTGCCCGGTTGGCGGCGATACTGGCCGAAGATCCCGATGTCATTCGGCTTGTGGCGGAAGATGCCAGCGTGCCTGATCTTAACCGGCCGGAACCGGGCAGGGCGGGCTTTCAACCCGGGCAGACGGCCGAGCAGCAGGCTCTGGTTGCCGACATTGTGCGCACTGGCCAGGGCCGCCGCCGACGGCCGCTGGTGATTACTGCCGATCGCGGCCGAGGCAAATCGTCGGCCCTTGGCATGGCTGCTGCCCGCTTGCTCGGAACCGGCCGCAAACGGGTGCTGGTAACGGCACCTTCGGCTGATAACGTGGCTACCCTGTTCGCTCACGCCCGGCAGGCACTGGGTGATGCTCTGGCACTGGATACGCCGACCCATCTGACCACCCGGTCCGGTCATGAACTTTGCTTTCTGCCGCCACAGGAGTTGCTGTCGCAGCGGCCGGAGGCGGAAGTGGTCTTGGTTGATGAAGCGGCGGGTTTACCGGCCCAGTGGTTGAAAGCCGTGTTGCTGGGCTGGCCGAGGGTGGTGTTTGCCAGTACGGTGCATGGCTATGAAGGTACCGGCCGGGGCTTTGCCTTGCGCTTTCGACAGATTCTGGAACAGGAAACTCCGAACTGGCGCGCCGTCAGCGTTCGCGAGCCCATTCGCTGGGCGCAGGGTGACCCGCTGGAGCGACTGGTTTTCCAGCTGTATCTGTTATCGGCAGACGCGCCGGAGCCGCAACCGTTCGTCGCCGGCGACGTGCGCATTGAACGCTGGCAACCTGCCGCGGCCAGCGAACAGACCCTGGCGGAGGCCTTTGGTCTGCTGGTCAATGCCCATTACCGGACCACGCCCGCCGATCTTCGGCAATGGCTGGATGACCCCGCCGCGATGACCTGGCGGGCCAGCGTAGAGGGGCGGACCATTGGCTTGCTCTGGGCATCCACTGAAGGTGGCCTGGCTCCTGATCTGGCTGAAGAGGTGGTCGCTGGAAAACGGCGGCTCAGGGGCCATATGCTGGCCCAGTCACTGGCCAATCATGGCGGCGCCCCCGCCGCTGCTACCCTGAAAACCCTTCGAGTGGTCCGCGTAGCGGTGGCGGAATCGGCACGCAGGCTTGGGGTCGGCCAACGGTTGGTGGCGGCTGCCCATGAGGCCTGTGTTCAGGATGGAATGGATGCATTGGGTACCAGCTTTGGCGGCGAACCGGGTTTGTTGGCGTTCTGGCACCGATGTGGCCTGCGCATCGTGCGTATGGGTCTGAGCCAGGAGGCGTCCACCGGAGAGTTTCCCCTGCAAATGCTGATGGGCACCTCTGAGCCGGGGCAGCAACTTCAGCAACAGCTGAGCAGCCGGTTCGCCCGACACCGGCAACATCTGGTGTCCCGCCATTGGTACCAACTGGACCATGAACTATTGCTGGCCATCTGCGACGCCCTGCCATCATCGGCGTGGCTGGATGACGATGATCGCCGGGATCTGACTAACTTCGCGTATGGCTTTCGCGGCTTTGAACTAACCTTGCCGGTTTTGCAGGAGCTCTCTGGCTGCAAGGGTATGGCTCAGCGAATTCAAAGCCATCCGGAGGCAAAGCTCTGGTGTCGTGCGGTATTGCAGGGCTGGTCCTGGGTGAAGTTGCAGGAGGCCGGCCTATGCCGGGGCCAGCGCGATGCAGAGGCGCGGCTGCGGTTGCTGGCTCGAGAACTTCTGCAAAACGAGACGGAGTTGTGACCGGTTCGATTTAATTCCGGTGACTGGCTGAGCAGAATAGCTGCAAAACGCAAACAAGAGACTTCCGACATGGGCAGGGACGCGAGCAGCTATTTCCACCTGGTATTTTTCCTGGCACTGACGCTGCTGGCCGGATGCAGTACAACCGGGTCAGCACCTGAAACCGGAGAGGCCGGTGCCGGCCCGGAGGAGCTGATGGCTGCGGTGCGCGCGAATGAGGATCGGGCGGTACTTGAGCTGCTGTCCAGCGGGGTAAGGCCGGATGCCCAGGCCGGAGCGGAGCAAACCCCGCTTATGGTGGCTGCCACCAACGGTAACCGCCGCATTGTCCGTTTGCTACTGGCTGCAGGCGCAGAGGTGAATGCACGCAGTGCCGACGGCAATACCGCGGTGATCCAGGCTGCTGAAAATGGTCATCTTGCGGTGGTCCGGGCCTTGCTGGCGGCGGGCGCCAACGTGAACGTCAGCCAGGGTGGCGAATCCCTGTTGATGAAAGTGGTGGCCAGCGGTGATCTTCTGACCGCCGAAATGCTGCTGGCGGCCGGTGCCGATGTGCACTATCGCCGGGCGGATGGCACCACCGCTCTGGATCTCGCCCGCGCCAGCAACAATCAGGATCTTGAAATGCTGCTGGTGCAGGCGGGCGCCGCCCGCTGATTCAGAGGCTGTCCAGCATCATCGGGTCGGTCGTGTCGTCCCACACTGGCTGGAAATGCCGTTCAACCACCTCTTGCGGCACTTCGGCAACCGAGGGGTAAGACCACTCTGGGGAGCGGTCCTTGTCGACCAGCAGGGCGCGAATGCCTTCGGCCAGATCGGGTCTCCGGGTGCATTCTTCGGCCATGGCCAGTTCCATACGGAATACATCTTTCAACGACATCTGCTGGCCTTTCTGTATCTGGTGCCAGATCAGCCAGGCGGTGACCGGGCAGCCGGTCTTCAGGGTATGGATGCACGCCTGCCACCAGGGGTCGGTACTCTCCGAATTCCCCAGTTTTTCAACGATGGCCGGTAGCTCATCGCCTGCACTCAGGCGTGCGATGGTCTGTTCGTGCTGTTCCAGGTGCCCCGGAGCCAGCGTGCGGTAATCCAGCGCTTCCAGCTGGTTCAGCAGGCGGAACAGGCGGTTGTCGTCGGCGGCGGTTTCACCGCTCCAGCGTTCCTCCTGCAGCCGTTCAAGCAGGGCGCTGCTCTGGTCTGCTTCGATCACCATATCAGCCAGGCCCACTCGCAAGGCGTCGGCGACATTCAGTCGAGCGCCAGTCAGACCCATAAACAATCCGAGCCGGCCCGGGAGACGGTTCAGGAACCAGCTCGCGCCCACATCGGGAAACAGACCGATGCTGATCTCGGGCATTGCCATGGAGACATTCGGGTAGATTAACCGGTAGCGGCAGGCTGCCAGCAAGCCCAGGCCCCCGCCCATGACAATGCCGCCGGCCATGCCCACCACCGGCTTGGGGAACCGGTGCAGGGTAAAGTCGAGACGGTATTCCGCCGCAAAGAACCGCGCGGGCGCGGCTTTGTCGCCATCGCCTGTCAGTGCCGGGTACAGGGCCCGGATATTGCCTCCGGCACAGAACGCCCGGTCTCCCGCCCCCTGCAGAACCACCAGGCAGATACGGGAATCCTCGGCCCATTGCGCCAGCGCCTGCTGTGCCTGGTTGACCATCTCCTCGGTCAGGGCATTGAGTGTGCCCGGCTCGTTCAGGGTGAGCAGGCCGATGTGTCCTTCCCGGCAGGGGAGCTCCTGTACCTCAACTGGCATGGCTTGGTTCTCCGGTGGTATCTCTGATTGGGTATTTGTGGTTTGTTCGTACTGTCGTTCACAATGCTCAGGCGTAAAAGAGGACTATGGTCGCACGAAAGTCCTTGATCTATCACATTTGAGCTCACGGGCGGGTGTGCTATAAGTGAAACCTGAGTTACTGACCGGTTTTATGCCGGAATGTGAACGTTAAAACGATGAGAGGGTTAACACAATGAATCTGAAGCATCTTGCAGTAGCGGGCCTGTTCGCAGCTGGCGCGATGGTACCGGTCGCTTCCATGGCCGCCGGTGACATCGAAGCTGGTAAGGCCAAGGCCGCCGTTTGTGCCGCGTGCCATGGCCAGAACGGTATCTCTCAGGTGCCCATCTATCCGAACCTGGCTGGCCAGAAAGAGCAGTACCTGGTTGCAGCTCTGAAGGCGTACAAGGCAGGCCAGCGTCAGGGTGGACAGGCTCCGGTGATGCAGGGTCAGGCCACAGCCCTGAGCGATGCTGACATTGCCAACCTGGCAGCTTTCTACGCCAGCCTGCCGGCCGACGGCGGCAAGTAAGGCGTTGTGTTTGTCAGTGCTGCGGCTCAGGCCGCACCACTGACAATGCGATAGCTCGGACGGTAGGCTGAGGACCCGGGTAGCTTCATCCGGTTCTGCGCCACAAACTGCTCCAGCATGGCCTCCAGAGGCTTGATCAGCGTCGGGTCACCGGCGATTTCAAACGGCCCTTTCTCCTGCACCTGCCGGATTCCGCTTTCCTTCACGTTACCCGCCACAATCCCGCTGAACGCTTTGCGCAGATTCGCCGCAATCAGGTGAACCGGTTGATCGCGATGCAGTTCCAGAGCCCGCATGTTGTCATGGTTCGGCTCGAACGGTAGCTGGAATACCGGATCTATCTTCAGCATCCAGTTGAAGTAGTAGGCATCCTGCATGGCGCGGCGGAAGGTCTCCACGTCTTTCATGCCCTGCTTCATGGTCTGGGCGACCCGTATCGGATCATCGATGATGATCTCGTATTTGCTGGCAGCCTCATCGCCCAGGGCGTTGCGGATAAACTTGTCGATCATTTCGAAGTATTCGGCATTTTCCTGGCGGCCGGTAAACACCACCGGGAAAGGCAGGTCAACGTTGTCCGGGTGCAGCAGAATGCCGAGCAGGTACAGAATCTCCTCTGCGGTGCCTACGCCGCCCGGGAATACAATCACACCATGGCCACAGCGAACAAAGGCCTCGAGACGCTTCTCGATATCCGGCATGATCACCAGCTCGTTTACAATCGGGTTTGGCGCCTCGGCACCGATAATGCCCGGCTCAGTAATGCCGATGTAACGGCCATTCTTCACCCGTTGCTTGGCGTGGCCGATGGTGGCGCCTTTCATCGGGCCTTTCATGGCGCCCGGGCCGCAACCGGTGCAGATACTCAGGCCGCGCAGCCCCAACTGGTGCCCGACATCCTTGCTGTACTGGTATTCGTCGTGGCTGATGGAATGGCCGCCCCAGCACACCACCAGGTCTGGCTGACGCCCCGCCTCCAGTACCCTGGCGTTGCGCAGAATGTGGAACACCAGATTCGTTAGGTCTTCGGGGTTGTCTTTGCGGAAGCCGGCCACGCTGTTGGGCAGGGAGTGGCTGTAAACGATATCGCGCAGCACAGAAAACAGGTGTTCCCGGATGGCGCGTAGCATTTCGCCGTCCACAAAGGCGTGGCCGGGCGCATTGATCAGTTCCAGTTTCAGCCCCCGGGGCTGGGGCACCAGCCGTACATCGAAGTCGGCGTGGGCTTCCATCAATTCCTTACAGTCGTCGGTTTCGACGCCGGTATTGAGCACGGCCAGTGCACACTGACGGAAGAGGCGATACAGACCACCCTCGCTCTTGTCCTTGAGCCGGTTTACCTCGTAGTTGGAAAGGATCTCGAGGCTGCCCTCGGGGGAGACCAGGGCATTCATGGTGGTTTCAGTCATCGTTGGTGAAGCTCCTGATGGTTTCGGCAATGACGGATTTTGAGCCAGTCTGGCGAAAGGGTACACTAAGGCCTTTCTGGCTTTTACGCCACCCGACGTTATTCCGATCAAAGTCTTTTTTATGAAATTGCTGATTCGTCCCGCCCCGGAAGTGGCTATCAAGAGTAAACCCGTTCGCCAGCAGCAGATGCGCCAGTTGCGGCAGAATATCCGTAAATTACTGGCCCGGCTGGATCCGGAGATCCGTGTGGATGGCAGCTGGGACCGGGTGGACGTGGATGTGCCCGATGGCCGCAGCCTTGCCGGCCCGGTGATTGATGAGCTGGTGCGCATCCCCGGCATCTCGACCATCCAGGAGATCGGGGTGTTTCCGTTTGTCGATCTTGACGATGTGGGCGAAAAGGCGGTGCAGGCCTATGCCGAACGCCTGAAAGGCAAGACGTTTGCCGTTCGCGCCCGCCGTCATGGCGATCATGATTTCCGTTCCATTGACCTGGAGCGTTCGGTGGGCGCGGCGTTGTTGCAGGGCTCCGACGCCAAAGGCGTGGATCTGAAATCACCGGATCTTGAAGTTCGTATTGAGGTAAAGGACGACAGCTACCACATTGCCCATCGTCGCCACGAGGGGCTTGGCGGTTATCCGCTGGGGACGGTGGAAACGGTGATGACGCTGATTTCCGGCGGCTACGACTCGTCGGTGGCTGCCTACCTGATGATGCGCCGCGGCATTCGCAGTCATTATCTGTTCTTTAATCTGGGCGGTGCGGCCCATGAAGTGGGCGTGCGCCAGGTGGCTCACTACCTGTGGGAGCGTTATGGTTCGTCCCACAACGTCAAGTTTATTTCTGTGCCGTTTGAGGGTGTGGTCGCCGAGATCATGCGCTCGGTCAACCATCGCCATTGGGGCGTGGTGCTCAAACGGATGATGCTCAAGGCCGCTGCCGAGATCGCCCGGGATTACAACGCCTCGGGGCTGGTGATGGGCGATGCGGTGGCTCAGGTCTCCAGCCAGACCCTGACCAACCTGAATGTGGTGGACCGTGCCAGTGACGAGGTGGTGCTGCGCCCGCTGATTGCCATGGACAAGCAGGAAATCATCCAAATTGCCAAGGACATCGGTACCGAGCCGTTCGCCCGCAACATGCCGGAGTATTGCGGCGTGATTTCCAGCAAGCCGGTCACCCGTGCCAAGCTGCATCGGGTGGAGGAAGAAGAGGCGAACATGGACCCGGCCGCCCTGGCCGATGCCATCGCTAACCGTACCGACACCATGGTCAGCCAGCTCCTGGACAGCACCCAGACGCCGGAAGAGGTGGAGTTGATCCAGACGCCGTCGGTAGATGACGTGATTATCGACGTTCGCCACCCGTCTGAAGAAGAACGCTCGCCACTGACCCTGACCAACAACGACGTGCTCAAGATTCCTTTCTACGAGTTGAATCAGCAGGTGGCGGAACTGCCGGGCAACCGCCAGTACCTGCTGTACTGTGACCGGGGCACCATGAGCCGCATGCACGCCGGCCACCTGAAGGCTGAGGGGCATGGCAATATCAAGGTGTATGCCCCGGCGGTCTGATCAGCCCTCCAACCCCTTGAAAAACTGCTGGACGTTCTCGCTGAGGGCGTCCAGGTCATACCCGCCTTCCTGCACCACCAGCGTGGGTAAGCCCAACTGACGAAGGTGCGTGCTCAGCCGACAGAAGCCTTCGGAAGTCACCGATACTTTCGCCTGCGGGTCGTTCTTGTAGATATCGAAACCCAGGGTCAGGATCAGCACATCCGGCTGGTACAGGCGAATGGCGGCCACGGCTTCATCCAGTTTGGCGAAGAAATCCTCCTCGCTGGAGCCGTGGGGCATGGGCAGGTTGATGTTGTAGCCATAGCCTTCTCCTTCCCCACGTTCGTCCTCGAAGCCGCTGACCACCGGATAGAAATTGGTGGGGTCGCCGTGGATGGAGATGTACAGCACGTCGCTGCGGTCGTAGAAGATCTCCTGAATGCCCTGGCCGTGATGCATGTCGGTGTCCAGGATGACCGTTCGCGGGAACCGGCTCTTCAAGTGCTCGGCCGCGATGGCGGCGTTGTTCAGGTAGCAGAATCCACCGGCGGCATCCTTGCGGGCGTGATGCCCTGGTGGCCTGCACACAGCGTAGGCGTTGCGCTCTCCGGCGATCAGCGCGTCGGCGGCACCCAAGGCGGTCTGGGCCGACCAGTAGGCCGCCTTCCAGGTATTTTCGCCAATGGGGCAGCTGCCGTCTGCCAGGTAACAGGCGGCTTCGGCCAGGATGCCCCGCATGGCGTTGGGGGAACGTACGAAAATATTCGACATTACCTCGTCGCCCCAGTCTTCCATTTCCATCCAGCGCCGGTGGGCGGATTCGAGGAATCGCAGGTAACCCAGGTCGTGCACCTTGGAGATCGGGCCGGCGCCCTGGTCGGCCGGCTGCAGTACCGGGATGCCCATGGCTTTCAGGCCTTCGAGCATCTGGCCGGTGCGATCAGGCACCTCCTGAGGCTGGCGCATCTGGCCTCGGGTGAAATACGTCTTCGGGATGTGCAGGTCCTGCGTCGGATGAAAAAATGCTTTCATGAATCCGTCTCCTTGGGGTGTCAGGGAGAGCCTGTAAAAACTCTCCTTCGAGTATAGGCAGTCACCCGCCCGGGTCAAAAATGACGGCCAGGAAATCTCCCCCTGACTTTACAGGCCGCCACTCAGGATCCACTATGAAAGGCACGCGTTGCTTATGAACTTCGCCCCGGTCCGGGGCGTCACCAGTCATGCAAGAGGAGCCGAGATGATCGAGTCACCACTACTGGAAAACCTCACAGGCTACATTGGCGGGCGCTGGAAAGACTCTGCCGGCGGTGCCACGTTCGACGTTTACAACCCGGCCACCGGCTCGGTGATTGCCAAAGTGCCGTCGATGCCGGAGGAAGATGTTGTGGCAGCGGTGGAGGCTGGACAATCAGCGCTCCGGCTCACCAATCCCTGGCCGATTGAAACCCGCCGCAAGTGGCTGGAGGATATTCGTGACGGCCTGAAAGAAAACCGCGAAGAGATTGGCCGCATCCTGTGTATGGAGCATGGCAAGCCCTGGAAGGAAGCCCAGGGCGAGGTGGATTACGCCGCCGGTTTCTTCGATTACTGTGCCAAGCACATCAGCGCTCTTGATTCCCACACGATTCCGGAGAAGCCCAAGGACTGCACCTGGACGGTTCACTACCGGCCCGTGGGCGTGACTGGCCTGATCGTGCCCTGGAATTTCCCCATTGGTATGATCGCCAAGAAGCTTTCGGCGGCCCTGGCAGCGGGTTGTCCTTCTGTCATCAAGCCAGCCAGCGAAACCCCGCTGACCATGATCGCGTTCTTCAGCGTGATGGATAAACTCGACCTGCCGGATGGCATGGTCAACCTGGTAATGGGTAAGGCCAGCGTGATCGGCAAGGTGCTGTGTGAGCACAAAGACGTACCCATGCTCAGCTTCACCGGCTCTACCGAAGTGGGCCGCAAACTGATCGTGGACACCGCCGAGCAGGTGAAGAAGCTGGCACTGGAGTTGGGGGGCAATGCCCCGTTCATCGTCTTTGACGATGCTGATCTGGAGGCCGCCGCCGATAACCTGATTGCCAACAAGTTCCGCGGTGGCGGCCAGACCTGCGTCTGTGCCAACCGTATCTTTGTGCACGAGAAGGTGGCGGATGCCTTTGGCCAGAAGCTGGCCGAACGTGTGAACAAGATGACCGTTGGCGACGGTATGAACGATGGCATCGACATAGGCCCGCTGATCAACAAGCAGGGCTTCGACAAGGTGAAACGGCACCTGCAGGACGCCCTCGACAAGGGCGCCAGCCTGGTGGCTGGCAAACAGCCAGCGGAACTGGGCGATGGCCTGTTTTTCCCACCCACGGTGGTGCAGGGCGTGGACCGCAACATGGCCTGCTACCAGGAAGAAACCTTCGGCCCGCTGGTGCCCATGGCGCTGTTCCGGACCGAGGAAGAAGTCATCGAAGCCGGTAACGATACCGAGTTTGGTCTGGCCTCGTACGTGTTCACCGCCGATGCCGAGCGTGCCCAGCGGGTAGCCGCCGGTTTGAGGTTTGGCCATGTGGGCTGGAATACCGGTACCGGACCAACGCCGGAGGCGCCATTTGGCGGTATGAAAGCCTCGGGTATTGGCCGGGAAGGTGGTCTGGAAGGGCTGTTTGAATTTGTGGAGGCCCAGACTGTGCCGAGAGGTTTCTAGGCAGCCGGTCTTCAAACAGCAAAAAGGCGAGCTTCGGCTCGCCTATTTGCGTTCTGCACGGCAGAGATCAGGGCGTCAGGATAACCTTGACACTGTCGTCCACATCCGCGGAATCGATGTAGCCGATGGCGCCTGGTGTGGAGGCGACCTGGGCCTTCATGCCCGAAGCACTGCCGGCTTCCGCCGGAGGTTGACCACGACCGGTGAACACCTGTTGGGACCAGAAGGCCTTCAGTTGGGCATCGTTACGGCCGGTCACCTTGTCGTGGAACTCGGCACGGGTGGCGTTGCCTTCCGGGAGTTCAAACGGCTTCGCGCTCTGGCCATTCGGCAGGGCTTTGCTGCGGTTCAGATACAGATCCCGTACTTCGTTGGCGCTGATGCTGTCCGGGCCGGACGGGTTGCCGATCACCACGACTTCAGCCAGGGCCAGGGGGCTTGCCAGCAAGCTGGCCGCAAACAACAGGCTAAGCTTTTTCATGGGGCCTCCTTAGAATGCCGAGTCGATTTTGAGGGTGTAGACGTTGGTGCTGTCCGTGCCCGAAGCCAGAATATAACTTGGGTTCAGGTTGCCAGTGCCCTTTTCGAAACCACGGGAATGGGTGTAATCGGCTTTGATGGCCACGCCCGGAGTAATGTCCCAGCGCGTGCCGATGCTGAAGTCTTCACGCTGGAAGTTCAGGATGGATTCGGGGGCGATCGGAGTGCCTCCTGTCGTTGTAACAAATCCGAGTCGCTCATCATCGTCCTTACTTTCAACCCAGCCAACTGCGATGTACGGCGTCCAGCTGCCAAACCGATGGCCGACAGACAAGTAGGCGGAGTCGGTATCGGCAAATTTGCCATCCACTTCAACGCGGGTGACTTCACCGATGATTTGCCAGGCACCATCGTCGTAACTAGCGCCGATGCCATAGAAATTGCCTCGTTCCCCATCGGCAATGACCGTATCTACGCTTACATTAGCGGGGGCCTGGGCTCCTAGCCGGGTCGCATCAATATCCGCCTCGGCGGTTGCCGCCACACCACGCACAGTCCACACGTAGTCGGTCCAGGTCAGGTTCATGCCTGCGATGTTGCGCAGCTGTACGTCGCCGGAGTTGCCATCTTCATCGGTAAAGCCGGTGAAGCCGGTTGCGGTCAGCGAGGAGTTGTCGAAGTTCAGGTTGTAGCTGGCATCCGCACCGACATAGCTGGTCACGGCAATCGGGCCATACACGCTTTGGGGCGGGCGTGCCCACGGCTGGGCGTAACCGACTTCCAGGGAGTCGGAGTACATGAAGAACGGAATCCGCATCTTGCCGGCCCGAATCTGCAGGTTGTTGGTGGGGCGGTGGCTCAGATAGGCCCACTCCACCTGGGGTTCCCAGTCATCTTCGCCCCGGCCGACCAGTTGCATCACAATCTGGCTCTTCTGTGTGACGTCAAAGGTGCCCTGCAGGGCGAACAGGCTCAGATCCGCCACTTCGGATTCGTCGGTGATTCCGGCGTAACCGGCATCGTTGCTGGCCCGGGCGAAACCGGTGCTGAAAAAGCCGTTGAAGCGAATGCCGGTGTCTTTCGCGGAGTTCAGCTGTTGTTGCATGGCATTCAGCTGCTGCTGCATGCGCTCGAGGGTGTCCTCGGTACTCTGTGCCAGAGCCGGGGTCGCGGCCATGGCGAGCGCCAGGGGCGCTGCAGTAAACAGTTTTTTCATCAGGAGTTTCCTTTTTCTGGGGTTTTACTTAAACGCGGAACTGCCCGGCCACGCTCTGCAAGCCATTACTGACGTCCTGGATTTTGCGGCTGACCGTATCCAGCTCATCGGTGCTTTCCATCACGGCCTCGGCGTTGCGATGCATGTCGCCCATATGGCCAGTGACTTCGCTGAAGGTGGTGCTTTGTTCGTAGGTGGCCGCGGCAATCTGCTCGTTCAGCTCGCTGATCTGCTGAACGTTCTCGAGAATCTTGCGCAGGACCTCGCCAGACTCGGTGGTGGCATCCACGCCCTGCCTGGCCATGTCTACGCTGCCTTGCATGGAATGCACGGCGGCGCCGGAGGCTTTGGAGAGTTCTGAAATTACCTGCTGGATTTCTTCCGTGGCCTTGTGGGTGCGCACCGCCAGGCCGCGCACTTCATCTGCGACCACGGCAAAGCCACGGCCGTGTTCACCGGCGCGGGCGGCCTCAATGGCGGCATTCAGGGCCAGCAGGTTGGTTTGCTCGGCCACGGTCTGAATGGTTTCCAGCAGTCCGCCCACCTTCACGGAGAACTCGTCGAACTGGTTGACCAGGCTGGCAGTGTTTTCGATTTCTGCCATCAGTCGCTGGATGGTCTGTATGTTGCCCTCGACCTTCTGCTGCCCGGTGGTCGCAAACTTGGATGCGTCCTGGGTCTGGTCAGAGGCGCTGGAGGCAAAGCCCGCCACTTCCTCAACGCTTTTTACCAGCTCTTCCACGGAATTGCGGGTGGAGGAGATGGCCTGGGCCTGCTGGCTGATGCGTTCAAGATTGGTGCGGCTGGTGCTGCCCAGATGTGTGGCGACGCCGTTAAGCTCACCGATATCCTGCTGAATGGTGGCAAAGGATTTATGCAGCTTTTCAACAAAGTGGTTGAACTGGTCCACCAGATCCCGGAGTTCATCCTTGCCGGTGTACTCGATGCGGGAGGTCAGATCGCCCTCGCCAGAAGCCATGTTCCGCAGGGAGCTGATGATTTGCTGCAGGCTGCCGGAGACCGATCGACCTATAATCAGGCTCAGTGCAATCAGGACAACCAAGGCGACCACCACGATCGTTACGGAGACGGTAGCGGCTTCGCTGCTGGCCGCCGTGGTGTCGTCGATGGCCTGGGTCAGGCGGTTCTCCATGGCATTACGCATCTGGTCGAGATCCGAGCGCAGGCCCGCCAGGCGCTCGGCGTTGGCGGATGCTTCCTGGCCTATGCGACTGAAATCGGCGGTGCCCTCGATAATCGCGGTGGCGATGCGAGTGGCGGTGCTGTAGTAGCCGTTCAGCTCGGATTTCAGCGCTTTTACATCGCTCTGCTGGCTCGGGTTAAGCTGGGCAATGCGGTCAAGATTCTCAATAATCTCGGCGAGTTGCTCTCGAGTAGCCGCGATCTGCTGATCGTCGCCCGTGGTGACGGCGCTGTTGATCTGGTTTTCGATGAGTTGCAGCAGACCTCGGTTGATGGTGGAGAGTTCCAGGGACGGATAGAGCTGGTTGCGCACCTCTCCCAGTCGTTCCGAGTTGTTTCGTTCCGTGATGATGGAAAAGGCCTGGCTCACTACGAAAGCCACCACGGCTACAATCACCAGCAGCGCGAGTTTGTGTGAGATCTTGAGAGATGAAAGCATGTATGAAATCCCTGTATGCGTGGCCCACAACTCTGAACGGCGCGAGTGTAGGTTGTTTTTTGAACGCATGACACAGAATTAATGTGTCAGTGTGTTAAGTGCTGTATCGGCCACACTGGCTGTCTCTTTAAGCCTAGAGCCTTGAATTCGCCTGTATATACTCTTGAGGGGGTAGTTTGTGCCAGGGGAGGCAGCCGGGCTCTTGGCTGGTATACTGGGCTGTAAATTTAACCAGTAATGAAGCCTTGCTCCATGGATGTCTCTCATATTATTGATTCCCTGAACGACGCCCAGCGCGAAGCGGTGACGGCGCAGAACGACCATTTGCTGGTGCTGGCCGGTGCCGGCAGTGGCAAAACCCGCGTGCTGGTGCACCGGATGGCATGGTTGATGTCGGTTGACCGGGTGCCGCCCACGTCCATTCTGGCGGTGACTTTCACCAACAAGGCCGCCAAGGAAATGCGTTATCGCGTGGAGCAGATGATGCAGATTCCCACCCGTGGTCTGTGGATCGGCACCTTTCACGGAATTGCCCATCGTTTGCTTCGTTCCCACTGGAAAGACGCCGGCTTGCCGGAAAACTTCCAGGTGTTGGACAGCGACGACCAGTTGCGGCTGATCAAGCGAGTGATGCGGGAAAACCGCATCGATGAAAGCCAGTGGCCGCCGAAACAGGCCCAGTGGTTTATCAACAGCCAGAAAGACGAGGGCTTGCGGGCGGATCATATTCAGGAGAATCCGGGCGATCACTTCACCAATACCATGCTGAAGATTTACCGCCAGTACGAGAAGCTCTGCCAACAGGGCGGCCTGGTGGATTTCGGTGAACTGCTGCTGCGTTCCCACGAACTCTGGCTGCATCATCCGGAATTGCTGAGTCACTACCAGCAGCGCTTCCAGCACATACTGGTGGACGAGTTCCAGGACACCAATACCATTCAATACGCCTGGCTTCAGGTGCTGGCCAGCAACCGGGTGCCGCTGACGGTGGTGGGCGATGACGACCAGTCCATCTACGGCTGGCGGGGCGCGAAGATCGAGAATATCCAGCAGTACCAGCGGGATTTCCCCAATTCCCGGCTGGTGCGGCTGGAGCAGAACTACCGCTCCACCAAGACCATTCTGAAAGCCGCCAACTCGGTGATTGCCAACAACCAGGGGCGTTTGGGCAAGGAACTCTGGACTGACGGGGTGGAAGGTGAGCCGATCAGCCTGTACGCCGCGTTCAACGAGCAGGATGAAGCCAATTATATTGCCGATTCCATCTCGGCCTGGGTCAGCGAGGGCAATCTGCGCAGCGAATGCGCCATTCTCTATCGTTCCAATGCCCAGTCCCGGGTGCTCGAAGAAGCCCTGATGCGCCAGGGTATTCCTTATCGAGTTTACGGCGGGTTGCGGTTCTACGACCGTCAGGAAATCCGAAATGCGTTGGCTTACCTGCGCCTGGTGCATTACCACCGGGACGATGCCGCCTTTGAGCGGGTGGTGAATATTCCCACCCGCGGCATTGGTGCCAAGAGCCTGCAGGAGATTCGTGAATACGCCACCGGCCAGGGTATTTCCCTGTGGGAATCGTCCGAGCGGTTACTGGCCGCAGGCCAGGTGAAGGGTCGGGCGAAAACAGGCCTGCAGCAGTTTATGGAGATCATCAACACGCTGTCTGAAATGGCGGGGCACGCTTCCCTGCAGGGGCTGATGAAGCAGGCCATAGAGTCCAGCGGCCTGAAGGATTATCACGCCAGTGAGAAGGGCGAGAAGGGGCAGGCCCGGGTGGAGAACCTGGAGGAACTGGTCAGCGCGCTGGCGGATTATGATGTAGAAGAAGGTGTAGATCCGCTGGCGGAGTTTATAGCCCAGGCGGCGCTGGATGCCGGCGAATCACAGGCCGATGCCCATGAGGACAGTGTGCAGTTGATGACGCTGCATTCGGCCAAGGGGTTGGAGTTTCCGATGGTGTTCCTGGCAGGTGTTGAGGAGGGTTTGTTCCCGCACAGTATGTCGCTGGAGGAGCCCGGGCGCATGGAGGAAGAGCGCCGCCTGGCCTATGTGGGCATTACCCGGGCCATGAAGAGGCTGGTACTTACTTACGCGGAATCCCGTCGCCTGTATGGTCAGGAGAAGTTTCATGCACTGTCCCGGTTTGTGCGGGAGATCCCGGGGGACTGTCTGCAGGAGGTGCGGTTGCGTAATACGGTGACGCGGCCGGCGATGGTGGAGCGACCGAATGAGAGCCTGTTTGCCCAGGATTCGGCCCAGCAGTCTGGCTTCAGTCTGGGGCAGCGGGTTCGGCATCCGAAGTTCGGTGAGGGTATCGTGATGAACTCCGAGGGTACGGGGCATCATACGCGGGTGCAGGTGAACTTCGATGAGGGCGCCAAGTGGCTGGTGCTGGCTTATGCGCCTTTGGAGGCCTGTTAAACGGTTGAGTTAGCGTCATGCAGCCTTCGAGTAAGGGGGCTGCATGACGGTGGGAACGTCTTTCCAAAAAGCGCTCGAGCCGTCCATGGGCGCTTGTGTTCCGCCATCCCTGGCTCCACAAATTTTTGGAAAGACGTTCCCACCGCCATGCTCTGACGTTTCGGCAATCCGCAATAGTTCATGATCCCTGATTTCTTGGAAGGCTAGCTCAGAAGTTCGGGGCAGGTATCGGGGTGTGCCTCCCAAAAATGTGTGGAGCCAGGGATGGCGGAACAGAAGCGCCACAGGGATGTGCCGCCAGGAGCGGTTTTTGGGAGGCACACCCCGATACCTGCCTGACTCCAAGGTCAGCAATTCAAACTGCAGACGGTCACATCAAGACGGCGTAGATTACACCCGCCAAAATGATCCGGTAGATCACATACGGCCACATGCCCACCTTGTTCAGCCACTTCAGGAAGAAGTGGATGGCGGTAATGGCCATCAGGAACGAGGTGACGCCGCCGATCAGAAAGCCATTCCAGTCCACGATCACGTCGGATGTTGCCACTTCCAGCAGTTTTACCGCCGACGCCAGCACGATAATCGGAATCGCCAGCAGGAAGGAAAACCGCGAGGCGGTTTCCCGGGTCATGCCCAGGAACAGGCCGGCGGTGATGGTGACGCCCGAGCGGGAGGTGCCGGGGACCAGAGCCATGGCCTGGGCGACGCCAACGATAACGGCGTCTTTCCAGTTCAGGGAATCCATGGTGCGCTGGCGTTTGGGCAGCCAGTCGGCGATGCCCAGCAGGATGCCGAACACCAGGGTGGTGAAGAAGATCACCGACGCGCCGCGCAGTTCGTTGTCGATCATGTCGAGCAGGGCCAGGCCGGCGAGGCCGGCGGGGATGGTGCCGATCACCAGGTACCAGGCCAGGGCGCCCTGGCCGACGATTTTGCGCTGGCCCATGGAAATCAGGCCGTCCCGGGCGATGCCGAAGACATCCCGGCGGAAGTAGAGCACCACCGCCAATAGCGTGCCCACGTGCACCGACAAGTCGAAGCCGACGCCCTGGTCTTCCCAGCCAAAGAAGGCCGGTGTCAGGATCAGGTGGGCGGAGCTGGATATGGGCAGGAATTCGGTCAGTCCCTGGAGGAGGCCAAGGAAAAGGGCCTGGAAAATATCCATTCTTTTAATTCCGGTCGGTGGTGCTGATTAACGGGTTCGACGCTCAAAAAACGAGCGCGATATTAGCAGGGTGGTTGTCGGCTGAACAGGCGCGGATAGCGACGCGCCTGTTCAGCTTAATCGTTCAGGCCGGGAACTTGTCCCGGGTGTTATTGGCGATGCGCACCAGGGCGAGCATCAAGGGCACTTCCACCAGTACGCCCACCACCGTGGCCAGGGCCGCGCCCGATTGCAGTCCGAACAGGCCGATGGCCGCCGCCACCGCCAGCTCAAAGAAATTGCTGGCACCGATCATGGCTCCTGGGGCGGCGATGCAGTGGCGCACCTTCCAGAGCCTGGCCCAGCCGTAAGCGAGCAGGAAGATAAACACAGTCTGGATAACCAGTGGCACCGCAATCAGCAGTATGTGCAACGGATTTTGCAGAATGACTTCACCCTGGAAGGCGAACAGCAAGACCAGGGTGACGATCAACGCGGCAGGCGTCACCGGGCTGAGGCGTTTCATAAATACGTTGTCGTACCACTGTTCGCCGTGGCGGGCGATCAGGGTCCGGCGGGTCAGGTAGCCGGCGGTGAGGGGAATCACGATGTATAAGACCACCGACAGAATCACCGTATCCCAGGGCACCTGGATGTCGGAAATCCCCAGCAGGAAGACCACAATGGGCGCAAAGGCGAACAGCATGATGATGTCGTTCAGGGATACCTGCACCAGGGTGTAGGCGGCATCGCCTTTGGTCAGGTAACTCCAGACAAACACCATGGCGGTGCAGGGGGCGGCACCCAGCAGAATGGCGCCGGCCAGGTATTCGCTGGCCAGTTGTGGGGCGATCCAGGGTTTAAACACCACCATCAGGAAAAACCAGGCAATGGCGAACATGGTGAAGGGTTTGATCAGCCAGTTCACGATAGTGGTGATGGCGAGGCCCTTCGGCTCTTTTCGCACCCCGACCACGGCGCTGAAATCGATTTGTGCCATCATCGGGAAAATCATCGCCCAGATCAGGATGGCGATAGGGATGGACACCTGGGCGTATTCAAAGCGGGACAGGGTCTCGGGAATCGAGGGGGCAAGCTGCCCGATAGCTACACCGGCCACAATGGCCAGTGCCACCCACACGGAAAGGTAGCGCCCGAACAGGTCCAGGCCGCCGTCAGTGGTTTCAACCGTGTTCACATCGCTGTTACGGCTCATGGCACACCCTTAAATGGAACGTTGGTTCACACGTTTCGACAGTTCTTCGGCGCTTTCCTTGCGTTCGGAGTAGCGGTCGGTGAGGTAATCACTGCGGTCCCGTACCAGCAAAGTGAATTTTATCAGCTCTTCCATGACATCCACGATGCGATCGTAGTAGGGCGAGGGCTTCATGCGATCGTTGCCATCAAATTCCATGAAGGCTTTGGGCACCGAGGACTGGTTCGGAATGGTGACCATGCGCATCCACCGGCCCAGCACCCGCAGCTGGTTGACTGCGTTGAATGACTGGGAGCCCCCACAAACCTGCATCACTGCCAGGGTTTTGCCCTGTGTCGGCCGAACCGCACCCAGGGACAGCGGTATCCAGTCGATCTGGGTTTTCATGATGCCGGTCATGGCGCCGTGGCGTTCCGGGGAGCACCACACCATGCCCTCACTCCACTGCACCAGTTCCCGCAGTTCCTGAACCTTGGGATGGCTGGCGTCTTCGGCATCGGCCAGGGGCAGGCCGCGGGGGTTAAAGATACGGGTTTCCGCGCCCATGGCTTCCAGCAGGCGGGCGGCTTCTTCCACCGCCAGGCGGCTGAACGAGCGTTCGCGCAGGGAGCCGTATAGCAATAGAATCCGGGCTGGATGCTCGGAGGCCGGGGCCTCGAATACCTTCGATGCCGTGGGAGCATTGAACAGCTCAGCTTTGATGTTGGGAAGATCCGCGGTTGGCATGTTGATCGTCGATCCTTTACGTCATCACTGTGTCACACTAATATGCGAAAAACTGCATATTCGAATAAGCGTATATATTGGTCGGTAAATATGAAAGGTCAAGCCCATTACAATCCGATGACCCTGTTCAAGGCCCTGGGAGATGAACTCCGGCTTGCGGCCACGCTGTTGATCCACCGTCAGGGTGAGTTGTGCGTGTGCGAATTGATGGCGGCGTTTGAGGCGCCTCAGCCAAAAGTCAGTCGCCACCTGGCATCGCTGCGTGAAGCTGGCTTGCTGGAAACAGAGCGGCGGGGCCAATGGGTCTATTATTACCTTAGTCCGCACCTGCCAGACTGGATGGAGCGGGTGCTGGAGGAAACTGCCGTTAACAACCCGGCACTGATTAAGCAGCCGCTGGCCAGATTAAAGGCCATGGCGGATCGCCCGGCGGTGCAGTGCCCCTGATCATTTATCGCACATACGGATCGCGAAGGTCGCAAGGAGAACATCATGAGCAAGATCAAAGTAGGCATTAACGGGTTTGGCCGCATTGGCCGGCTGGCGCTGCGGGCGGCCTGGGGCTGGCCAGAGTTCGAATTCGTCGCCATCAACGATCCCGGCGCGGACACCCACACGCTGGCGCACCTGTTGAACTTTGACAGCGTACACGGCACCTGGAGTCGTGAAGCGATGGCCGATGGTGACGATATGTTGATTGACGGCCAGCGCATCCGGGTAACCCATAACAAGGCCATCGCCGAGACCGACTGGTCCGGCTGCGACCTGGTGATCGAAGCCAGCGGTGTGAACAAGAAGGTGGCTGTGCTGCAGGGTTACCTGGACCAGGGTGTCAAACGGGTGGTGGTCACCGCCCCGGTGAAAGAGCCGGGTGCGAAGAACATTGTCATGGGTGTGAACGAAGACATCTTCGACCCCGCCAACGACCGCATCATCACCGCGGCCTCCTGCACCACCAACTGTCTGGCGCCGGTGGTGAAGGTGATCCACGAGAAACTGGGCATCAAGCACGGCTCGCTGACTACGATTCACAGCCTGACCAACACCCAGACCATCATCGATGCGCCCCACAAGGATCTGCGCCGGGCACGGGCCTGTGGTAGCTCGCTGATCCCCACCAGCACGGGTTCCGCCACGGCGATTATCGAGATCTTCCCGGAGCTGAAAGGCAGGCTGGATGGCCATGCGGTGCGGATTCCGCTAACTAATGCCTCACTGACCGACTGCGTCTTTGAAGTAGAGAAACCCACGGATAAGGAAACTGTGAATCAACTGCTCAAGGACGCGGCCGAGGGCGAACTGAAAGATATCCTGGGCTACGAAGAGCGGCCGTTGGTGTCCATCGACTACAAAACCGACCCCCGGTCTTCCATCGTCGATGCCCTGTCCACCCTGGTGGTCAACGGCACCCATGTGAAAATCTACGCCTGGTATGACAACGAATGGGGCTACGCCAACCGCACCGTCGAACTGGCACGCAAGGTAGGCCAGGCCTGATATGAATGCCGCCATTCGCCAGTACCTGGTGATCACCGGCAACTACTGGGCCTTCACCCTGACCGATGGCGCCCTGCGAATGCTGGTGGTGTTGCACTTTCACCAGCTGGGCTATTCGCCCCTGGAAATTGCCCTGTTGTTCATCTTCTACGAGTTCTTCGGGGTGGTGACCAACCTGGTGGGCGGCTATCTCGGCGCCCGGATGGGCCTGAACCGCACCATGAATATCGGGTTGTTCCTGCAGATTGTTGCATTGGCCATGCTGGCCGTGCCGGCGGCCATGCTCACGGTGCCCTGGGTGATGGCGGCACAGGCGTTGTCGGGTATTGCCAAAGACCTCAACAAGATGTCCGCCAAGAGCGGTATCAAGCTGCTGGTACCGGACGAGCAGCAGGGCACCCTGTACAAGTGGGTGGCGATTCTCACCGGCTCCAAGAACACCCTGAAAGGGGTGGGATTCTTTCTGGGCGGCGTGTTGCTGATGGCCGCCGGGTTTACCGGTGCGGTAATCCTCATGGCGGTAGCGCTGGGGCTGGTGTGGCTGGCCAGTCTGTTCCTGCTGGGGCAGGACCTGGGCAAGAGCAAGGCCAAGCCAAAGTTCAGCGAGATCCTGTCCAAGAGCCGGGCCATCAATGTGTTGTCGGCGGCCCGGATGTTCCTGTTCGGCGCCCGGGACGTGTGGTTTGTAGTGGCGTTGCCGGTGTACATGGCCACGGTGTTCGGCTGGGACCACTGGAAAGTTGGCGGCTTTATGGCCAGCTGGATTATCGGTTACGGTTTTATCCAGACCATTGCGCCCAGAATCACCGGCCACGCCAACGATAAGTCCGGTGCCGTGCTTTGGGCGGCAGTGCTGGCGTTGGTTCCTGTCGCCATTGCCGGGGCTCTGTTGGCCGGTTGGTCGGCACAGGTGGTGGTGATTGGCGGTTTGCTGCTGTTCGGGGTGCTGTTTGCCATCAACTCCTCGCTGCACAGCTACCTGATTGTCAGCTACGCCCGGGGTGACGGTGTATCGCTGGATGTGGGGTTCTATTATATGTCTAACGCCGCCGGCCGGCTGCTGGGCACCATTCTCTCTGGCTGGGTGTACCAGGCCTACGGGCTGGAAGCCTGTTTATGGATTTCCGCTGCCCTGGTAGCCACAGCGGCAGCGTTGTCAGTATGGTTGCCGGAACGAGCGGAGAAACCAATAGGAGAAAAAGGCTATGTCTGATTCCAATGTGGTGGTCATTACCGGTGCCAATCGGGGTATTGGTCTGGAGCTGGCCCGGCACTATGCCGCTGAGGGCTGCGAGGTCATTGGCGTATGCCGACAGTCCTCGGAAGAGCTTGCCGGTGTGGCGGGTCAGGTGATCGACGGCGTGGATGTCACCACCGATGCCGGCATCGATAAGCTGAAATCCGGTCTGGCGGGCAAGCGTATCAGCCTGCTGATCAACAACGCCGGCCTGCTGCAGGACGAGCAGCTGGGCAGTATCGACTTCGACTCCATTCGCACCCAGATGGAAATCAACGCCTACGCGCCACTGCGCGTGGCCGAAGCCCTGACGCCTCTGATGGGGCAGGGCAGCAAGATCGCCAATATAACCAGCCGGATGGGCTCTATCGCCGACAACGACTCCGGCGGCCGTTATGGCTATCGGGCCTCGAAGGCTGCGCTGAACGCTTTCGGAAAATCCCTGGCGGTGGATCTCAAACCCAGGGGCATTGCCGTGGCGCAACTGCACCCCGGTTATGTGAAAACGCGAATGGTGAACTTTGGCGGGCTGATCTCGCCGGAGGAGTCTGCCAGGGGGCTGGCCGAGCGCATTGCCAATCTGACTCTGGAGAACACCGGGTCGTTCTGGCACAGCAATGGTGAGGAACTGCCCTGGTGACTTGGCTTTGACCGGGCTGTTGTTGCAAGGGGTCAGCGTTGGCGCGCTGCGTGAAGTAACGCTGACCGTTCCCGGCGGACAGGTAGTGTGCCTGTCCGGTGCCTCTGGCAGTGGCAAGAGCCGGTTACTGCGCGCGGTGGCCGATCTGGAGCCCCACGGCGGTCAGATTTCTCTGGATAACCTCAATCAACAGAGCGTACCGGCACATCAGTGGCGGCGCCAGGTGGTGATGGTGCCGGCGGAAAGCCAATGGTGGTTTGATGAGGTAAGCGCCCACTTTCCCGAGGGGGCTGGTGAGCGTTTGCCTGCTGCTCTGGGTTTCCCTGCCGAGGTGATGGACTGGTCGGTCAGCCGGTTGTCCTCCGGTGAGCGACAAAGGCTCGCGTTGTGGCGGGCCCTGGTTCTGGAACCAGACGCGCTGCTGCTGGATGAACCGACCGCCAATCTGGATAACGAATCGACAGAGGCGATCGAACGCTGGCTGTTGCAGGAGATTGAACAGCGGCAGATCGCCACTTTGTGGGTCGCCCATGATTCCGCCCAGATTCATCGGGTAGCCAACGTTCACTATCGGATTCGAGGATCCGCACTGGAGCCTGTCCATGGAAGTGATTGACCTGGCCTGGTGGAAGCTGGGCCTGGCGGCCTTGTTGGTACTGGCGTTGGCAGCGACGGCTTACCTGGGGCGGCTGGGGATCACCCGCAGCCTGTTGGTGGCGGCCATACGAACGGTTATTCAGCTGGCTTTGATTGGCCTGGTACTGGAAGCCCTGTTTGCCTCTTCCGCCTTCTACTGGATTGCGCTGCTGGCGGCGGTCATGCTGCTGGTGGCTGGCCGGGAAGTGGTGGCGCGCCAGGGCCGACGCCTGAAAGGCGGGTGGGCGTTCGGGATCGGCACTGGCGCGATGTTCGTGTCGTCGTTTACCGTGACCGTGCTGGCACTGGCGGTGGTGATTGGTCCGGAGCCCTGGTATACCCCACAGTACGCGATTCCTTTGCTGGGTATGATGCTGGGCAACACCATGACCGGGGTCAGCCTGGCTCTGGATCGTCTGAATGATTCGGTCTGGCGCCAGCGGGCGGTAATCGAGAACCGGCTGATGCTGGGCCAGACCTGGCAACAGGCACTGGAAGATATTCGCCGGGAAGCCATGCGCAGTGGCATGATGCCCTCCATTAACGCCATGGCAGCAGCCGGCATTGTCAGCCTGCCCGGCATGATGACCGGTCAGATACTGGCGGACAGCCCGCCCGCGGTCGCCGTTAAGTACCAGATATTGGTTATGCTGATTATTACCGTCGGCACGGGGTTTGGCGCGGTGATGGCGGTCAGTTGGGGAGGCCGGCGGCTGTTTGATGACCGGGAGCGCCTGCGGCTGGATCGTTTAACCAAACCGTGACCGGGCACCAAAGTCGCATGGGGTCTCAGTCGGGTTTCGAGCTAGGCTTGGTTTTCCGGTAACCGCAAAGACAATAATATGACCAGCCTACTGCAACGTTATCCTTTGCCAGTCATTGTGCTAGCACAATTGTTCGGCACCTCCCTCTGGTTCAGTATCAACGGGGTCTGGCTATCCCTTTCAGCCGAACTCGGGTTAGCGGAATCGGATCTGGGCCGGCTTACGCTGTCTGTTCAGGCGGGTTTTATTGCCGGTACGCTTGCTCTGGCGGTGACCGGCCTGGCGGATCGCTTCGGCGCCAGCCGCATCTTCCTTATTTCGAGCCTGCTGGGCGCACTGGCGAACGCCGGCTTTGTAGCGGGGGCCGGGGTGTTTCCACTGGACAGCTTGTTCCGGTTCGCTACCGGCCTGTGTCTGGCCGGAATCTACCCCCTCGGTATGAAGCTGGTGATTGCCTGGACACCCAAATATGCCGGCGCCGCCCTGGCCTGGCTGGTGGGTATGCTGACCCTGGGCACCGCTTTGCCACATCTGATGCGAGGGGCAACAGCAGGTATGCCCTGGGAGTGGCCACTGTTTGCATCGTCCTGTCTGGCGCTAATGGGCGGGCTGTTGGTGTTTCTGCTGGGTGACGGGCCGCACCTGCCCAAAGCCAGCGGGCGGCTTCCCCTGAGACAGGGCTTGTCGGCTTTACGCCTGCCCCGGTTCCGGGCCGTGGCGGGCGGTTATTTTGGCCACATGTGGGAGCTTTACGCCTTCTGGACGCTGGTGCCGCTGTTGATCGGGCGAGAACTGCAGCGGCTGGGACAGGGTGATGCCTTGATCCCCTGGTTGTCGTTTGCGGTGATCGGTATGGGTGCGGCTGGATGTATTGGCGGCGGCCGGATCAGTCGGACTCGGGGCAGTGAGTGGGTTGCCCGGCGGGCGTTGATGGTGTCCGGGGCATTGTGCCTGCTCTATCCCTGGATGAACGGGCTGCCACCGGAGTTGTTGCTGGCGGTGCTACTGGTTTGGGGCGTCGCTGTGGTGGCCGATTCCCCGCAATTCTCCGCGCTGGCTGCAGTCACGGCCCCGAAAGAAACCGTTGGCTCATCTCTGGCGGTCATGAACGCGGTCGGCTTTGGCCTGACCCTGCCGGCCATCTGGCTCACCAGTGGGCTCTGGAATGCCTGGGGGGGGTGGGTAGCGTTGCTGCTTTTGCCGGGACCGGTGTTCGGCCTGTGGTCCCTGAGCCGGGGGAAGTCCGAGGCCTGATATACTTGCCGATTACTTCGACCTCCTGCTTTGGACCGTCATGACCCAACGCATTCTGTTATTGTCCGCTTATGATGCTGCCAGTCATCAGCGCTGGCGCGAGCAATTGGTCGCCATGCTGCCTGATTATCATTGGCAGACGCTGGCGCTTCCGCCCAGGTTCTTCCAGTGGCGGATTCGAGGTAATCCGGTGAGCTGGCTGGATCAGCCCTGCCTGGAGGAATCCTGGGACCTGGTCATTGCCACTTCCATGGTTGATCTGGCCACCTTGCGCGGGCTGCACCCTCGAATCGCGAACACCCCCTGTCTGCTTTATATGCATGAGAACCAGTTTGCCTTTCCGGTCAGCGATCAGCAGCGGAGCCGGGTGGAGCCGCAGATGGTCAATCTCTACAGCGCTCTGGCCGCCGATGTGGTGGTCTTTAACAGTGCCTGGAACCGGGACAGCTTTCTGCAGGGCGTCGAAGACTTTCTCAACAAGATGCCGGATGCGGTGCCTTGCGGGGTGATAGAAACGCTCAGGGAAAGGTCTTCGGTGCTGCCGGTGCCGATTGAAGACCGCTTGTTTATCGAGCAGCCACGGTCCGTGAACCGGGAACGGCCGCATCTGTTATGGAATCATCGCTGGGAATACGACAAGGGGCCCGACCGGTTGTTCGGCCTGCTGGAACAGCTGGAGCAGCGCAAGCTGGACTATCGCATCAGTGTGGTGGGTGAAGGCTTTCGCAGCCGCCCGCAAGCCTTTGACCGGATTTACCAGCAATTTGCCCGCCGCATTGAACACTGGGGCTTTCTGGAACACCGGCAAGATTACGATCGGCTGTTGCGCAGTGCCGATATTGTGGTGTCGACCGCCCTGCACGATTTCCAGGGCCTGGCGATGCTGGAGGCGATGGCATCCGGGTGCTTGCCGCTGGCACCGGACCGGCTGGCCTACCGGGAATATGTGCCGGCAGACTGCCGATACCGGAGCCTGGACTCTGACCCCGGCGGGGAAGCCCTGGCGGCGGCTGAACAGCTGGCACGGCTGTTAAAGCAATCTCCCGAGCCGAACCCGCCACAAGGCTGGCGGGCGTCAGAACTGGCCCCGAAGTACCAGGCGCTGGTTAAGCAGTTGATGGCGCGGGCTTAGTGGTTCTGCTCCGGGACTTCCCGGATGCGCCCATGCTCATCAATCGCCACGTACACAAACAGCCCTTCAGTCACCTTGCGGGGTGTCTTGGAGGCGCGGTCCAGTGTCCAGACTTCCACGTTGATTTTCATGGAGCTGCGGCCGATGTCCACCAATTCACAGTAGCAGCCCACCTGGGAGCCCACACGCAAGGGTGACAGAAACTCCATTCTGTCCATCGCGACGGTGGCATTACGGCCCTGGGAAATGCGACCAGCCATGGTCGCTGCCGCAATATCCATCTGTTTGACCAGCCAGCCGGCGAAGACATCGCCGTTGGCATTGGTGTCTGACGGCAGTGGCACCACCTGCAGCATCATCTCGCCCCGGGGGGCGGGTTTGTCATCATCGTACGCAGTCATCAGGATCGCCTGTACAGCTTGTGAGTTGTTTTCTGTGCATGGTAACGGGCTGGCGCGGGGCTGCAAGAAAATTTGAACAATGACAGCTATATTTCAAGAGCTGTAACAAAGTTGTCACAGAGTGCCCCTAGGATGCATTCATCGGTAAAGCAGATCCGACACAACGTCCAAAGTAAATAATGGAGACTCGACGTGATGAAACTGAACAAAGCACTTGCAACCGTTGCGCTGGCCGGCTCTGTTGCCGCCCTGTCTGCACCGGCCATGGCCCGTGACACCATCAGCATCGTGGGCTCTTCCACCGTGTATCCGTTCGCTACTGTGGTAGCCGAGCGTTTTGGTGCCAACACCGATTTCCCGACACCCAAGCTGGAATCCACTGGTTCCGGTGGCGGCCTGAAGCTGTTCTGTCAGGGCGTAGGCACCCAGCACCCGGACATCACCAACGCTTCCCGTCGTATGAAGCCGTCCGAGTTTGATCTGTGCCAGAGCAATGGCGTGAAGGACATCACCGAGTTCCGCATTGGTTCTGACGGCATCGTGATCGCCAGCTCCAAAGAAGCCGAAAATCTTGAAGTAACCCTGGAGCAGCTGTTCCTGGCGCTGGGTAAAGAAGTACCCAACCCGAAAAACGAGAATGAGCTGATCGCCAACCCGTACAAGAACTGGAGCGACATCGATTCCAGCCTGCCGAACAAGCCGATCCGTGTGATGGGGCCGCCTCCGACTTCCGGTACCCGTGACTCCTTCAACGAGCTGGCTCTGCAGGGCGGCTGTGAAGACCTGCCTGCAGTTGCCAACATGAGTGAAGATGACATGGAAGGTGTGTGTCAGAGCATTCGCGAAGACGGCGCTTTCATCGAAGCGGGTGAGAATGACAACCTGATCGTCCAGAAGCTGATTGGTGATACCGGCATGTACGGCGTCTTCGGTTACAGCTTCCTGGAAGAGAATGCTGATCGTCTGCAGGCTGCTACCCTGAACGGAAAGGTGCCAACTGCCGAAGGTATCGCTGCCGATGAGTACCCGGTTGCCCGTTCACTGTTCTTCTACGTGAAAAAAGCCCACGTTGGTGTTGTTCCTGGCATCAAGGAGTACGCTCAGGAGTTTACCGGCATGGGCGCCATGGGCCCGAATGGCTACCTGAAAAGCGTTGGTCTGATCGTTCCGCCGCGCGATGCGCTGATGGATCTGCAGGAGAAGGCTGAAAAGATGCCTAACCTGACCAAAGACGAGCTGATGTAAGCGCGGACTACCGCGAGTAGTGAGCGAAAGGGTGCGGCTCTGAAGGGCCGCACCCTTTCGCACGTAAGATAGTTGAAAGTGCGAATTGGTTTTTTACGCTTTACACTTGTGACCTGCTAAACGTGTCAAACAGGAATTTTCATGCAACCGGCTAACCTCATGCTATTGGTCATTGCCTTCGTGGTGGTGGCTTATGGTCTTGGATATGCCCGCTCCCGCTCATTGGCCATGCCGATGGGTGGTATCCGGCATCTCAAATCCCTGCCGTTCTATTACGGAGCCCGTGCTGCGCTCTGGTGCGGCATTCCGGCACTGATTGTGCTGGCACTGTGGGCGGCATTTCAGGGTAAAGTCATTCAGTTGCTGGTGATCGGCTCCCTGCCACCAGACCTGGTGCCGGAAGGGGCAGGGCAAGCCAGTCTGCTGCTCAGCAAAATCAGCAACGTGGCCAGTGGCGCCCTGCCTCCGGGCTTTGTCGAGGCTCCGATTGCCGAGGCAGCCGAGCGGTTGCAGGCGTTGCGTGCTCAAAGTCGGCTCTACATGTCGGTTCTGGTTGTTGCCGTTGCGGTGCTGGCCGGCTTTTTGGGCTGGATCCGGATCAGCCCGAAGCTGAATGCCCGGAGCCAGGTTGAAACCACCCTGAAATGGATCTTTTTCGCCTGCGCTGCGCTGGCGATCCTCACCACGGTTGGCATTGTCTTTTCGGTTGCCTTTGAAACCTTCCGTTTCTTCCAGAAGATTTCCTTCTTTGAGTTTTTCTTCGGCACCCAATGGAGCCCCCAGACGGCGTTGCGCGCCGATCAGGTGGCAGCCGAGGGCGCCTTCGGGATGGTGCCCCTGTTTACAGGCACGCTCCTGATCTCTGCCATTGCCATGGTGGTTGCGGTACCGGTAGGGCTTTTATCGGCCATCTATCTGTCTGAGTATGCCAACAAGCGGGTACGGGGTATTTTCAAGCCGCTGCTGGAAATGCTGGCGGGTATTCCGACTGTGGTTTACGGCTTCTTTGCCGCCCTGACGGTGGCGCCGTTTATCAGTGATTTTGCCGCTTCCCTGGGTATCAATGCGTCTTCCCAAAGTGCCCTGGCAGCCGGTGGGGTGATGGGCATCATGATTATTCCTTTCGTTTCCTCTCTTTCCGACGACGTTATCAACGCCGTGCCGCAAACACTGCGGGATGGTTCGCTGGCACTCGGCGCCACCCAGTCCGAGACCATGAAAAAGGTTATCTTTCCTGCGGCGTTGCCCGGGATCATGGGCGGGATACTGCTGGCGGTATCCCGGGCCATCGGTGAAACGATGATCGTGGTGATGGCTGCAGGCCTGGCGGCGAATCTGACCGCTAACCCGCTGGAATCGGTGACCACCGTAACCGTGCAGATTGTCACCCTGCTGACCGGTGACCAGGAGTTCGACAGCGCCAAAACTCTGGCCGCCTTCGCCCTGGGTGCGATGCTGTTCCTGGCCACGCTCCTGCTTAACGTTATTGCTCTGAAAATTGTCCGCAAATATCGGGAACAGTATGACTGATCAACGTTCACAGGCGGAACTTGTCCGCCAGTCACTCAAGCGCCGTTACCGCAAGGAACGCCGCTTCCGTGCCTATGGTATCGCTGCCATCGCCATTGCCCTGTCGGCTCTGGTGATCCTGTTTGCCGATATTATTGGCAAGGGCCATACCGCCTTTATCAAAACCACCGTTACCCTGGAGGTGGATATCGACGGTGAGGCCATGTATCTGGACGACGCGTCCGACGAACGCCAGATGAAAATGGCCGATTTTGTCGAGCCCTTGATCCGCGCCTTGATGAAAGAAATCCCGGAAGCCGGGGAGTCGGACAGGGACGATGTCCGAGATCTGATCAACCCCTATGCCTCCAATCAGCTGCGGGATGCGCTTCGGGAAAACCCGGAGTTGCTTAATACCACCCAGACCATGACCTTCCTGTCCCATACCGATGTGGATGTGTACGTCAAACATGCCGGGGATGAGAACTACTCCATCAAGCTGAACGAGAAGCAGCAGGCGTGGATAGATACATTGTACGAGCGCGGCGTGGTGGATACCGGTTTCAATGACGTGTTTTTCAGCCGGGGCGATTCCCGGGATCCGTCCCGTGCCGGCATTCTCGGGGCGATTGTTGGCTCTTTGCTGACCATGGTTGTGACTCTGGCGCTGTCGTTCCCGATCGGGGTGGCTGCGGCCATCTATCTGGAGGAGTTTGCGCCCCAGAACAAACTGACCGACTTCATTGAGGTCAACATCAACAACCTGGCGGCGGTACCCTCAATCATCTTCGGTCTGCTGGGTCTGGCCGTGTTCATCAACCTGTTCGGCATGCCGCGTTCGGTGCCAGTGGTGGGTGGTCTGGTACTGACCCTGATGACCCTGCCCACTATCATTATTTCCAGCCGTGCGGCGATCAAGAGTGTGCCGCCTTCCATCCGTGAGGCGGCCGAGGGCATCGGTGCCTCCAAGATGCAGGTGGTGCTGCACCATGTGCTGCCGCTGGCCATGCCTGGCATGCTGACCGGTTCCATCATCGGCATGGCCCAGGCCCTGGGAGAGACTGCACCCTTGCTGTTGATTGGCATGGTGGCCTTTATCGTGGATGTGCCCGATGGTTTCTTCGATTCCGCCACGGTATTGCCTGTACAGGTGTTCCTGTGGGCCGGCAGCCCGGAGCTTGCCTTTATCGAACGAGCGTCAGCAGCCATCATGGTGCTGCTGACTTTCCTGATTGGAATGAATGCATTGGCCATCTGGCTTCGTAAGCGTCTTGAGCGCCGGTGGTGAGGAGGAGTTATATGAATACCCTGAATACAACGGTAACCAGTGAGGCTGATGTGCCCGAAGAGAAGGCCATTCCGGTGCAGGACGAACGACCGGCAGAGACAGTGATTGAAGAGGGTAAAACGGTCGGAACGCCGTTTGCCGACGATCCCAAGTTCAAGTTGCGCAACGTCGAGGTTTTCTATGGTGAAGACCGGGCCATCAAGAACATCAGCCTGGACATTGCCCGCAATGAGGTGATTGCGTTTATCGGGCCTTCGGGCTGCGGTAAGTCCACCTTTCTGCGTTGCCTGAACCGCATGAACGACAGCATCGACATCTGTCGGGTCAAGGGCTCGCTGCAGCTGGACGATCAGGACATCTACGATTCCAAGCGGGATGTGGTGGAGTTGCGTGCCCGCGTGGGCATGGTGTTCCAGAAGCCCAATCCGTTCCCCAAGTCGATCTACGATAACGTGGCCTATGGCCCCCGTATCCATGGCCTGGCCAATCGCAAGTCGGATCTGGATGACATCGTGGAGAACAGCCTGCGCAAGGCGGGGCTCTGGAACGAAGTGAAGGATCGTCTGGATGCCACCGCTACCGGTATGTCCGGCGGCCAGCAACAGCGGCTGTGTATTGCCCGCGCAATTGCCGTGAGCCCGGAAGTGGTGTTGATGGACGAGCCCTGTTCCGCGCTCGACCCGATTGCCACGGCCAAGGTGGAGGAGCTGATTGCGGAGCTGTCCGAGAGCTACACCATTGTCATCGTGACCCACTCCATGCAGCAGGCGGCCCGGGTGTCTCATCGCACCGCCTATTTCCACCTTGGCCATCTGGTGGAAGTGAACGAGACCGACAAAGTATTCACCTCTCCGGAACATGAGCTGACGGAGTCATACATTACCGGCCGTTTCGGCTGATACGTGTTCGGGGATAACGGAGACAGACACTATGCCTACAAAAAAGGACGATGTTTACGGGGATCACATTTCCCACAAGTTCAATGATGAACTGATGGAGCTGAAGACCCAGTTCCTCAAGATGGGTGGAATGGTGGAGACCCAGGTTGAACGGGCGGTGCAGGCCCTGGTAGACGGTGATGGCCATCTGGCCGAGGAAGTGCGGGCCAACGACAAGAAAGTCGACAAGATGGAAGTGGATCTGGACGAAGAGGCGACCCTGATCATCGCCCGTCGTCAGCCTACGGCACGGGACCTGCGCCTGGTGATTTCAGTGATCAAGATGGTGGCTGACCTGGAACGGGTCGGTGACGAAGCCAAGAAGATTGCCAAAATGGCGATCAAGCTGACGGAAGAAGGTCAGGCGCCGAGGGGCTATGTGGAAATTCGCCACATCGGTACCCACGTGCTGACCATGCTGCATGACTCACTGGATGCCTTTGCCCGGCTGGATTCCGAACAGGCACTGCGGATCATGAAAGAAGACAAACGGGTGGATGAAGAGTACCAGGCTGCGGCCCGTACCCTGCTGACCTTCATGATGGAAGATACCCGGAATATCTCCCGCTGTATGTCGGTGATGTGGGTGCTTCGTGCCCTGGAAAGAGTGGGGGATCATGCCTGTAACATTGCCGAGAACGTGATCTTCATGGTCAAGGGCGAAGACGTTCGCCATACCCCGATGGAGGAAGCAGAGCGGGTGGTCAGCCGCTGACCCGTGACCTTGTGAAACTGCTGCCATTGGTGGCAGTTTCCCCCTTGTTCCGGCCAGCAGTTACGCTATCATGGCCGGGACAAATCCACGTCTGAGGCCCTATGATTCTCCTTGTCGCATTCGCGATTATCTCCATCGGTTTTTCGTTTATCTGTTCTATCCTCGAAGCAGCTTTGCTGTCTATCACGCCCAGTTACATCGCGTCCCTGAAAAATGATCGTCCACAACTGTTCGCACGCTTGCGCCGGCTCAAGGATGAAATCGACGATCCGCTTTCCGCAATCCTGACCCTCAATACCATTGCCCATACGGCCGGCGCTACCGGCGTGGGAGCCCAGGTGGCGGTTGTCTTCGGTGAGGTCTGGCTGGGTGCTGCGTCAGCGGCGATGACCCTGGCGATACTGATCTTTTCGGAAATCATCCCGAAAACCATCGGCGCCAAGTACTGGCGTGTGATCGCCCCTTCGCTGCCGGCTGTGCTGGGATTCATGATGAAAGCCCTGCTGCCGTTTGTCTGGCTGTCGAAGCAGGTTACGCGCAGGATTGCCCCGGGTGACGGCGATACCGACATCCGGGCGGAAATCAGTGCGCTGGTAGAGATCGGCCGTGATCAGCAGGCTCTGGATGAGGAAGAGCGCCGGATTATCCACAACGTACTTCGTTTCCACGAGATCAAGGTCAGTTCCATCATGACCCCCCGCACGGTGTGCAAATTTATTGATCCGGACACCACCGTGCCGGAATTCCGGGATAAAGTGATGAAGTCGCCGTTTTCACGCTACCCGATGATTGATGAAGACGGGGAGACTCTGGGGTACGTGCATCGGGCAGACCTGATCAGCATGAGCGACGATGACGACCTGCAAAGCCGGCTGCGCCAGATCAAGCAGGTAAAAGCCAACACCAACATCGAATTTCTGTTTTCGGAAATGCTGCGGGAGCGCCAGCACATTGCGGTGGTGTACGACGAACTGGGGACCTGGCTTGGGGTGGTGACTCTGGAGGATATTCTGGAAACCCTGCTGGGTACGGAGATCATGGATGAGACCGATAATGTCTCCAACCTGCGCCGCTATGCCAAACAGCGTTGGAGCCGACGATTGAAGCGGTCGGCCGTACAGTAACCAAAAAGGGCAGCCTCGGTGCTGCCCTTTGTCATTCTGTGAGACAAGTCTGTGAGAAGGATGCTCAGGCCTGTTTCATCTTGTCGGTGTATGGCGGCCAGCCCAGGGGCTTGCCGGCGAGCAGATGCAGGTGAATGTGGAACACGGTCTGGCCGGAATTCTCACCGCAGTTCATCACTACCCGGTAGCCATCGTCGGCAAAGCCCATGTCTTTGGCCAGCTTTGCCGCCACCCAGTAAAGATGGCCGACCAGCTCACGGTCGTCTTCCTCAATGTCATTGATGGTGGCAATGGCTTTCTTCGGAATGATCAGCAGATGCACCGGGGCCTGTGGATTGATGTCCTTGAAGGCCAGGCTGATGTCGTCTTCGTACACGATGTCGGCGGGAATTTCCCGGTTGATGATCTTGGTGAAGATGGTTTCAGACATAACGGCTCCTTGTGTCGAGTAAATGCGCGTACGCCACTATAGGCCACCCAGGCCGGGCAGGCGATTAACGATTTGTTGAATCGGCGCGGGCAACTGTTCATCCAGGCCCATGGCGTAGCGAGCGACGCGATTGCGTGCGAACGGCAGTACCCGGGCCGCGCCAAGCCCGAGATTGCGGGCCAGGTGCACCGGCGGAATGGCATTGCTGAACAGGTGGTAGAACAGATCCATGGTCAGCATCATCCGCTGGTTGGCGGGCCGGCGGCGATGTTCATAGAGTTTGAGCCAGTGCGCACTGGCCAGGTCTTCGCCCCCGCGCCGGGCTTCTTTCAGCACGCCCTGCAGGCACTGGGCGTCCTGGAAGCCCAGATTGACGCCCTGGCCCGCCAGCGGATTGATGGTGTGGGCGGCGTCGCCTGCCAGCACCACCCGGTTCTGGTAATAGTGCTTGGCATGCTGGCGGGCGATGGGAAAGCTGGCCCTGGCGTCAATGTGGGTCAGTTCCGGTAGTCGTTCGGGGAAATGCTGCTGGATATCAGCCATCAGTTGCTGTTCGTCCATGGCCTTGAGTTCGTCCAGTCGGGCCGGGTGGTCGTACCACACGAGGGAGCCCCAGCTCTCTCCGGGGTGTTGCTCGCCGGCGCTGTGCAGGGGCAGGAAGGCCCTGGGGCCGCTGGGGTAAAAGCCCTGCCAGGTAATGTCTTCCACGCCGCCCCGATAGCGCGCCGAAATCACCATGGCCTGCTGCTCATACTGATCCCGGGTAACGCCGATACCTGCCAATTCCCGCACCCGGGACATAGCGCCATCGGCGCCGACCACCAGCTGGGCCTGCAACTGGCGGCCATCATCCAGGGTCACCGTGGCGTACTCTGCGCTCTGGACCAGATCCCGAACGCTGTGGCCTGTGATCAGGGTGACATCCGGTTCCGTTTCGGCAGTTTGCCACAGGGCCAGTTGAGTAATGCTGTTTTCAACGATATGGCCAAGATGTGGCGCGCTCAGGCTGTTGGCGTCAAATTCCACCTCAGTCAGGCTTTGGGGAATCAGTCGTTTGAGCGGATTTGGTGTTTCGTCCCAGACCGCCAGGCGGCAATATGGGGTAGCGCGCATGGTCAGTATTCGTGGCCAGGCACCCAGGCTGGCCAGATAGCGTTCGCTGCCGGCGCTGAGGGCGGATACCCGGATATCCGGGTGGCTGTCTGGCTGATAGGGGGCGGGGGAAGCCTGGTCGATCAGGGCCACGCGGATGCCCTGCTGGCCCAGCCCGGTGGCAAGTGCGGCGCCGACCATGCCGGCGCCTACGATGATGGTGTCAAAGGTCTGTGTCATATCCGGTTCCTGTCTGCTGGCCTCAGTTTACGCGATGCCGTGCTGCAGACAAGCGACCGGGGTCAATCCCGGGTGGATCAGTAGCCGGCTATGGAGGTAGCGGTTGCTTCCTCACGGTTGCTGGAGCGGCGGGGGTTGCGGACCAGCCAGGCCGGTTTGCGGGCGCCCGGACGGGTGAAGCCCTGGTTGATAACCATGGGTTGTACCAGGCTCAGGAAGTCCCGGGTGTTCATGTGAATGGATTCGCTGTGGCTGCCGGCGGCAAAGGCCAGTTCCGGTTGTTCGGTCAGAGCCTCGGCGCAGTAAACGCTCATGCCAAAGAGATTGCCAAACGGCGGCATGGCGCCCACTTCGCAATCGGGGAAGCGATCCTGAAAGGCCTGTTCGTCGGCCAGGTCGACAAAATCGGTGTCCAGAATCTTGCTCAGTCTGTCCCAGCGAATACGCCAGGTGGCCGGCATCACCAGCATGGCCATTTTGCCATCGAGTTCGATAATGACGGTTTTGACTACCCGATCCCCGGCGATCTTGACGTGATGGGCCAGTTCCTGGGCGGTGAAGGCTGGGGGGTGAGAGAGGCACATGTAGTCAACACCTGCCTCATCCAGAAATGTTTTCAGCTGCTTTGCCGGCATGTTCACAACCTCCTGACAGCATCGACAGTGTTGTGGAGCCATCCGCCTTTCCCGGGCCGGGCCCCGATGGCAGGCGGGGTTTTTACCCCGCCTTGTCGTCAGCTTAGTTCAGGATACGCACTTTGCGAGTTACCGGATGTTTCCATGTGAAATGGTTCCGTTTAATCAGCCTTGTACATGTGCACGTCCCGTTGCGGGAAAGGAATCGAAATACCCTCGGCGTCGAAGGCTTTTTTCACCCGCTCCTGCATATCCCAGTAGAACGGCCACAGATCGGCGCCCTTGGTCCAGGCGCGCACCGTCAGATCTACCGAGCTCTCGCCGAGGGCGCCAACAACGATCAGCGGCGCCGGGTCTTTCAGGGCGCGCTCATCCTCTTCGATCAGGCGTTTGCAGATGGCCTTGGCCTTGTCGATGTCATCGCCATAGCCAATGCCGAAGCTCATGTCGCAGCGGCGGGTTTCGTAGGCGCTCAGGTTGGTCAGGCTGGCGTTGGAAAGCTGGCCGTTGGGGATCACGATCCGGCGATTGTCGAAGGTGTCGACAATGGTGTAGAGGATGGTGATTTCCCGCACCGAGCCCAGAAAGCCCTGGGCATCAATAACATCGCCGACCTTGAAGGGTTTAAAGATAAGGATCAGCACGCCACCGGCAAAGTTGGCCAGGCTGCCCTGCAGGGCCAGGCCCACCGCCAGGCCGGCGGCACCGATGATGGCGACAAACGAAGTGGTAGCGATGCCCACCATGGAGGCGACGGAGATCAGCAGCAGAATCTTCAGAATGGCGCTGATCAGGCCACAGAGAAACTTGTTCAGGGTCGGATCTTTTTTGCCAAGGCGGTTGTCCAGCACCCTGACGAACCGGTTGATCAGCCAGAGGCCGATAATCAGCGTAACAATCGCCAGCAGAACCTTTGGGGCATAAGCCATGATCAGGGCAATGGCCTGATCCGCCCATTCAGAGGCCTGCCCGTTAGCACCGAATAACTCTTCCATAGGGAAAAACTCCTTGATCGTTAATATTTTCTGAGTGAGTTCTTATCGACAAATGACGTGGTTCAGCGGGATTTGTCTGAACCAACTATATAGCAGAGAAAGTTGTACACGGCATTACTGCCAACGCCCAAGATTACGTGCTGGTGCGGGATCTGGCCCACTCGGTGATGACTTCGGGGCCGCCCCGTACCAGTATTTCGCCATGTTTCTGGGTAAGCTGGTAGTCGTACATGGGGTCGTAGTAGTCGGTCAGCAGGGCCTCAATCCAGCCATGATGCCCTTCCAGGGAGCCATTGGCTTCCTGTTGATCCAGAGCCTGCAGCATCAGGTTACGGAGTTTCTGGTAACGCTCGCCGCCCAGGCGTTTGCGAATGCGGTCGATGGCGCTCAACAGGTAGTCCCGGAAATTCAGCCAGCCGGCGTCTTCACCGTCCCTGGCCCGGTAACTGGCCAGCATGCCTTCAACGTAGTCGGCCCGGATGATGGCAATACGCTCTTCCATGGCCTGTTCCAGAATCAGCAGGGGTGATTCAGACATCCGGGCCCGAAGGGTTTCCGGCAGGGCGCAGCGGCCAATCAGGCGGCTTTCGTCTTCAAGGTAGATTGGCCCTCCCACCTGGTGGCTGGCCTTGAGCATGGCCACCGCCAGCCGGTTCTCGAAGTCGATCTGGGAGGGTTGGGGAGTTACCTGCCGGCCAAAGCTGGAGCCCCGGTGATTCGCCAGGCCCTCCAGATCGACCGGATTGGGCAGTTGCATCAGTACCCGGGTCTTGCCAGTACCGGTGCGGCCGCTGAGAATCCGGAACTGACCTGATTCGATCTGTGCTTCCAGGCTGTCAATGAGGAAGCGACGCAGGGCCTTGTAGCCGCCTTTCACCAGCGGGTAGTCGATGCCGGAGTCCCTGATCCACTGCTGGGTCAGGCGCGAGCGCAATCCGCCCCGGAAACAGAACAGATACCCCTCCGGGTGTTGTGCCACAAAGCGCTTCCAGGCTTCAATTCGCTGGGCCTTGATGTCGCCGGAGACCAACTGGTGCCCCAGTTCAATGGCCTTGTCCTGGCCCTTTTCCTTATAACAGATGCCCACCCGGTGCCGTTCTTCGTCGTTCATCAGCGGGGCGTTTTCTGCAGACGGGAAGCTACCTTTGGCAAATTCCACCGGCGCCCGGACGTCCATCAGCGGCACATCGTTCAGGAACAGGTTGAGGTAGTCGTCGGTATCGGGTCTGCTGGCCATATCAACGGATCACTGTGATTCAGGGTGAGGCGGCAGTATACCGAACCGGCGATATCCCGGCATCCCGGACAAGGGTACAATCCCAAGTCCTTTCAGCACTGGCGAGGGAAAATTATGAGCCCCGATGTTCTCAATCGGCATCTTCAGAAAACCCTGACTCGAGGCCGGGTGGCGGTTTCGGCGCCTGCGGGCTGCCCGGATATCCAGCTGTATCTGTTCGACCCGGGGGTGCTGGATGGGCCGTTGAGCCATGATGAAGCTCAGGCTGTGGTGGCCGAGCCGGCGTACTGGTCGTTCTGCTGGGCCAGCGGGCAGGTGCTGGCCCGGTGGATTCTGCAGCATCCGGACGTGGTGGCTGGCAAGACCGTGCTGGATTTTGGCTCCGGTTCAGGGGTAGTGGCTGTCGCCTCCGCACTGGCCGGTGCTGCCCGGTCCATAGCCTGCGACATCGACGCGGCAGCGCTGGATGCCGCGGCTGCCAATGCCCGACTGAATAATGTGACGGTTGATTTGTGTGACGACTGGGCAAACCGGCCCGGGAGCGTCGACCTGATTACCGCTGCGGATGTTCTGTACGACCCTGAAAATCGCCCGTTACTGGCGGCCTTCGAAGCAGCCGCGCCCCAGGTGCTGCTGGCGGATTCGCGAGTGAAGGATCTTGGTCATTCCGGTTATGTGCAGCAGGCTGTGATCGAAGCCAGAACCTGGCCGGATCTGAATGAGTTTGAGGAATTCAACAAGGTGAGGATCTATCTGGCCGGCGGTGACTGAGCTTTTCTGGCCAGAAAAAACAAAGGGCAGCCATCAAGCTGCCCTTGAACAGGTACTGAACCGCCATCCGGGGCAGTTCAGATTCGGAACAGGTTGGCGCCTCCGTGCGCGATGGGCAACTGCCGTGTTGCCATTCCTTGCTGCCGTTCCCTGGTGCCAGCATCCGAGCCGGCGATCCGATTCGTTATCCCTTAAGCGAAGCGTCCCTGTGTCCCTGCTTCTCCCCGCAGTCCGTGCCGGGGTGCATCCAGTGCGTCGTCCTTTCCCTGTCATCCTTGACGGTGTTCATATTACCAATGCCAGCTTTACAAACGTGTGAACTATGCACGCAGAACGCGTTGCCGAACTCGTCAAACATGGGAAAGTTGTTACAAATCATTCATGTAGACTTTGGTTTGTAACTGGAATTACAGACTGCGTACGAGATATCACAGGGAGTTCCTACAGGTATGTAGGAAATATCTCACAAAGATTCGGGCGATTTTCGCAAATCCGATTCTTGAGCCAGTCGCAACCCAGGCCAGGGTAGCAGGCCAAGGCCGATGCCAACGGCATCCGCTGTCAGATCCGCGAGGGAGAAATCCCGGTACGGCAGGTTGGCTTGCACCACCTCCAGTATCAGGCCGAAAGCCAGCAAGGCGGGGGCGTACCAGAGCACCGAAAGCCGCGGCCATGCCAGGCGGGTCAACAGGGTGAGCTCCAGAAAGGCAATCAGGTGATTGATCTTGTCATTGGGCGCCGCGGGGATGGGGTAGCTGTTGCTGGTGGTAGCCAGATAAAGGATCGCAGCAATGGAAACAAACAGTGCTGCCTGCCAGAGCCGTTGCATGGTCAGAATGGAAACAATAATGGAACGGATGCGGGGCATAGTGGAATCCAGGCGTCCTCGCGGGCTGTGGGAATGGTTTCGACATGATATGCTTTGCGCCCCGTTATTGTCATGGCAGCGGAGGAACACCAGTAATGCTCAAGGGTAACTTTTTTCGTGGACTGGGCTATCTGGGGGAAGGCTTCGGGCTGATTCGCCAGCCGGGCCTCCGGTTGTTTGTGGTCATTCCGCTGATCATCAACATTCTGCTTTTCGGTCTGCTGTTCTATTTTCTGGCCGAGCTGTTCACCGCCATGATCGCCGCGGCCATGGCCTGGTTGCCAGACTGGGCCTGGTTGCAGGCACTCGACTGGCTTTTCTGGCTGCTGTACGGCGTGGTGATTCTGCTGATGCTGGCCTATGGCTTTGTGATCGTGGCCAACCTGATCGGCTCTCCCTTCTACGGCTATCTGGCAGAACTCACCGAGAAACAGCTGACTGGCCAGGAAGTGTCTACGGACGATAGCTGGTCCGCCATTATCAAGGACATTCCCCGCGCGCTCTGGCGGGAGGTTCAGAAGATTGCCTATTACCTGCCCAGGGCCCTGGGCTTGTTCATTATTGGCCTGATTCCTGTGGTCAACCTGGTGGCCGCTGTGCTCTGGTTTTTGTTCAACAGCTGGATGATGGCGCTGCAGTATGTGGATTATCCGGCCGACAATCACAAGGTCAGCTTTCCGGCTCTTCGTAAACTGTTGGGCGATACCCGGCTGTCGGCTCTCGGTTTCGGCCTGCCGGTTGCCCTGGCGGCGATGGTGCCGGTGCTCAACCTGTTTGTGGTGCCAGCGGCGGTGTGTGGTGCAACGGCCTATTGGGTTCGGGAAAACGGTTCAAACACTCAGTAATCAGTCATCGGAGGTTTCTTGGAAACATCGGAATTTGTCATCGGCCAGCGTTGGGTCAGCCACAGCGATACTGCCCTGGGTCTGGGTATCGTAACGGACATCTCGGGGCGCAGAGTCACCCTGGGGTTCCCCGCTGCCGATGAAGAGCGCACCTATGCCATCGATAATGCGCCCCTGTCACGGATCGTGTATCAACAGGGCGAGGAAATAGAGACCTTTGACGGTGAGCGCTATACCGTGCGGGCAGTGGAAGAGCTCGATGGCGTTCTGGTGTACCACGCCGATGACGGTGAGAATATCCAGCCGATTTCCGAGGTTAAGCTGGCGGGCTCTGTGAACTTTTCCGCGCCCCATCAGCGCCTCTTTGCCGGCCAGTTTGACCGCAACGGTGCCTTCCGGCTACGCGTCGCCACCCTGCAGCACATGGACCGTCTGCGGGCGTCGCCGGCCCAGGGGCTGATTGGGGCACGCACCCAGCACCTGCCACACCAACTCTACATTGCCCACGAAGTAGCGCGTCGGCATGCCCCCCGGGTGTTGCTGGCCGATGAGGTAGGGTTGGGAAAAACCATTGAGGCAGGTCTGATTCTCCATTATCAGCTGCAGACCGGTCGAGCCCGCCGGGCGCTGATTGTGGTGCCCGATTCTCTGATCCACCAGTGGCTAGTGGAAATGCTTCGGCGTTTCAATCTGCGCTTTTCCATTATTGATCAGGCCCGGTACGACGACCTCAAGGCCGAAGAAGATGATGTCGACGCTCTGGTTAACCATATTTTTGGCGATGACGATGCGGTTAACCCTTTCGAGTCTGACCAGTTAGTGCTGTGTAGCCTCGACTTCCTGGTGCGCAGCGAGAAGGCCCGCAAAGATGCGGTGGCGGCGGGCTGGGATCTGATGGTGGTGGACGAAGCTCATCACCTGGCCTGGTCGCCGGAACAGTCCAGCCCGGAATACGATGTGGTTGAGCAGTTGTCCGGTGCCAGCCAGGGCCTGCTGCTGCTGACCGCAACACCGGAACAGATCGGCGTGGCGAGCCACTTTGCGCGCCTGCGCTTGCTCGACCCGGCCCGGTTCCACAATCTGGAGACCTTCCGGGAAGAAGAACAGCACTATGAAGTGATCAATCAGGTGGTTCGGCGCCTGCAGCAGGCGCCGGATACTATCTCAAAAGACGATCGGCAGGCCCTGGCCGGTTGGCTGGGAGATGAGCTGGACGAATTGCTGGCCCGGGATGATGCCCACCAGGCGGTGATCGATGCGTTGCTGGATCGTCACGGCACCGGGCGAGTGTTGTTCCGGAATACCCGGGCCGCCATTCAGGGCTTCCCGGAGCGACAGCCGTTACCGGAACCCCTGCCGTGCCCGGACCTGTATGAACACCATCAATACGGTGTCACCGGGCTGGCGCCTGAGCAGGCAGTGGATGAAGAAGACTGGCTGGCCCAGGATCCCCGGGTGAGCTGGCTGGAGAAGAAACTGGTCAGCCTGCGCCCGGCCAAGGTGGTTGTGATCTGTGCCAAAGCCAGCACGGCCATGGCACTTGAGCATTATCTGCAGTTACGGGCCGGTATTCGCAGTGCAGCCTTCCACGAACACCTTAGTCTGATTGAGCGCGACCGGGCCGCGGCTTATTTTGCCGATACAGAGCAGGGGGCACAGGCGCTGATCTGTTCGGAAATCGGCAGCGAGGGCCGCAACTTCCAGTTTGCCCACCATCTGGTGCTATTTGATCTGCCGGCCAATCCGGACCTGCTGGAACAGCGCATTGGTCGCCTGGACCGGATCGGCCAGACCGAAGCGATCCGTATTCACATCCCCTATCTTCAGGGAACCAGTCAGGAGGTTCAGTACCGCTGGTTCCAGGAAGGGCTGAATGCGTTTGCCGAGAGTTGCGCGGTGGGGGTTGCCGTTCAGGAACACGTTCATGACCAGTGGCAGCAGGCCCTGGGCGGTGACGAGAGCGAGCTGGAGCCTTTGTTGGCGGCCAGTGCAGCCGAGACGGCGCGCCTGAAAGACATGCTGCACAACGGTCGGGACGCGCTGATTGAACTGAATTCCTGTCGTGTTGATGAGGCTGAGGCGTTGATCGCCGGGATCGAGGAAGAGGAGAACGCCGCTGAAGTCCGGGACTACATGATTCAGGCTTTCGATATCCTCGGCGTTGACCTGGAAGACCATAGTGAGCACGCGGATATCCTGAAGCCTGGCGAGCAGTTCCAGGCCGGCCTGGTGGCGGAGCTTCCCGAAGACGGGCTGACCGTTACCTGGGATCGTCAGCAGGCGTTGCAGCGCGAAGATATGGCGTTCATGAGCTGGGAGCACCCAATGGTCACCGGCGTGATGGATTCGGTGAACAGCTCCGGGCTGGGCAAGGCTGCCCTGGCCAATCTTTCGGTCAAGGCCCTGCCACCGGGTACGCTGCTGCTGGAAGCCGTATTCGCGGTGCACTGTCCGGCGCCCGAATCCCTTCAGCTGACCCGATACCTGCCGGTTTCACCCCTGCGCCTGGTGGTGGATGTGAATGGCCGGGATCTGTCCAAGGCTCTGCCCCATGAACGGCTGAATGAGCTTTGCTCCAATATCCGTCGACGCACGGCCCAGGCCATCGTGCCGAAAATCCGGGCCGAGGTGGAAACCATGGTCGACCACGCCGAGACACTGGCGGAGCCGCATCTGTCTCCGCTCCGCGAACAGGCGCTGGCGAGGGTAGATGACAGCTTCATACCGGAGATTCGGCGTCTGGAAGCACTGCAGAAAGTGAACCCGGCCATCCGCAACGAAGAAATCGACTTCCTGCGCAGCCAGCTGGAGGCCGCTCGCAGTGCCGTAGAACATGCGTCTCTGGCCCTGGAAGGTATCCGGGTGATTGTCACATCGTAATGGTGCTAACCGACTGAGCGCCGGTCATTATCTGGCGAACAGACATCTGTTAGGGTAAGTTGAACGTAACGAAGTGTAGTCAAAGGGCTCCGGCACTGGCCGGAGACTCCAATCCATGGAAGACAGAGAGATCCTGAGATGACTTTGATTCTTTTTCTGGTGGCTCTGGCCGGCCTGTTGTACGTGATGCGCCGGGAATCCGGTGCCAAGCCCGCCATTGGCGTGATGGTCGTGGTGGGTGTGCTGTCCCTGTTTATGGCCTCTGGCTGGCTTGCCTTTGTACTGCTGGCTGGTGCGGCCATTACTGCTTTGGCGGGTCTGCCCCAGTTCCGGCAGAGCTGGCTCACCCCGCGGGTGTTTGCCATGTTCAAGAAGGTGGCGCCCAAGGTGTCTGACACTGAGAAAGTAGCCCTGGAAGCTGGCACCGTTGGCTGGGATGGCGAACTGTTTACCGGCCGCCCGGATTGGCACAACCTGCTGATTAACCGTCACACCGGTCTGAGTGAGGAAGAACAGGCCTTTGTCGACAACCAGTGCACCCAGGCCATTTCCATGTGTAACGCCTGGGATCTGGCGGTTGAGCGTGCCGATCTGCCCAAGGAGCTCTGGGATTTCCTGAAGAAAGAGAAGTTCTTCGGCATGATCATTCCGAAGGAATACGGTGGCCTCGGGTTTTCCGCCAAGGCCCAGACTGCAGTGCTGCAGAAGCTGGCCGCCAACGAAATGCTGATGGTCACCGTCGGGGTGCCCAACTCCCTCGGCCCGGGCGAGCTGCTGGTGAAGTACGGTACCCAGGAGCAGAAAGACTATTATCTGCCGAGACTGGCCGATGGCCGGGAAGTCCCCTGTTTTGGCCTGACCGGGCCTCGCGCCGGCTCTGATGCCACTTCGCTGCCAGACACCGGCATCGTCTGCAAGCAGGAAGTGGATGGTAAAGAAGTGGTGGGTATCCGCCTGAACTTTGAAAAGCGCTGGATTACGCTGGCGCCGGTGGCCACCGTGGTCGGGCTGGCCTTCCGGATGTTTGACCCCGACGGCCTGCTGGGCGAGACCAAAGATTATGGCATTACCTGTGCGCTGATTCCCCGGGATACCGAGGGCATGGAAATCGGCCGGCGCCATTGCCCGATTGGGTCCCCGTTCATGAACGGCCCGATCAAGGGCAAGGATGTGTTCATTCCGCTGGACTACATCATTGGTGGCCAGGAAATGGCCGGTCAGGGCTGGCGTATGCTGGTTGAATGCCTCTCGGTAGGTCGCTGTATCACCCTGCCGTCCGGTGCGGCCGGCGCCGCCGCCTATGCTGTGGGCACGGCCGGTGGCTTTACCCGAATCCGGCGTCAGTTCAATACGCCGGTGGCGGAAATGGAAGGGGTACAAGCCCCGCTGGCCCGCATTGCGGCTAAAACCTACATTGCTCAGGCGGCGGTCAATCACACCGCCAACATGATCGACCGGGGCGAGAAGCCGGCAGTACCTTCGGCCATCCTCAAGTATCACCTGACTGAGTTCCAGCGTGAAATTCTGACCGATGCCATGGATGTGCACGGCGGTAAAACGGTGACCCTTGGTCCCCGTAATTACCTGGGCATCGGCTACAGCGGTGCGGCGGTGTCTATCACCGTTGAGGGTGCCAATATCATGACCCGCAGCCTGATGATCTTCGGTCAGGGCGCCATCCGTTGTCATCCGTACGTGCTGAAAGAGCTTGCCGCGAAGGACAATGATGATATCAAGGCGTTTGATGAGGCCTTCTTTGGTCATGCCGGGTTGATCTTTGGTAATGCGGCCCGTGCCTTTACCCAGGCACTGGGGCTGGGCAAGGCTGATGTACCGTTCGACAGTGCCTCCCGCAAATATGCCCAGGCTCTGGCGCGGTTCAGCTCTGCCTTCGGCCTGTGTGCCGATGCGGCCATGACAACCCTGGGTGGTGAGCTGAAAATGCGTGAGCTGATTTCGGCACGCCTGGGTGACATGCTGGCGAATCTGTACCTGGCTTCCATGGTGCTGAAGAACTGGCACGAAACCCAGCCGGTGGACGGCGAGAAAGAGCTGATGCAGTACAGCCTGGCCTACCTGCTGCATCGCACCGAGCTGGCGCTGGACGAGTTCCTCCAGAACCTGCCGAACCGGCCGGTGGCGTTGGCGCTGCGGGCTATCACCCTGCCGCTGGGATGCCGTTGGGATGCGCCCCATGATGAATTGGCGCGCAAGCTGGCCCGTTCCATCACCACGGATACTCCGGTTCGCAACAAGCTGATGGCTGGTGCCTGGACCACCGACGGCGAAGGCACGGTGGAAAATCCGGTCGCCCGCTATAACGGTCTGCTGAAGGACTACGACAAGGCCGAGCAGCTATATCGTAAAGTCACCAAGGCTTACGCCAAGGGCGAACTGCCGATGACCGCACTGCACCCGGAAGAGCGTTTCGAGGCGGCCCTGGAGGCGGGCGTATTCAGCAAGGAGGAGGCCGACTTCATGCGGCAGTATGAAGAGGTGGTGCTGGAAATGCTCACCGTGGATGATTTCCCGTTTGACGAGTTTGCCCGTAACCGGGAAACCCTGATCGACCACAACCCGGCCTGAGGCGGCCGGGTAGCATGTGGTGGTCGGTTCTTGCAGTCAGCGTTGGCGCCGTCATTGGCGCCAACCTGCGCTGGGGTCTTGGGCTATGGCTCAATGCCAGTTATCACGCCGTTCCCTGGGGCACACTGGTTGCCAACCTTAGTGGTGGCTGGCTGATTGGCCTGTTGATGGCTTTTTTCAGCCAGAGCAGTGTGCTTTCGCCGGAATGGCGTCTGTTTGCGGTGACAGGTTTGTGTGGCGCCCTGACGACTTTCTCGACCTTCTCGCTGGAGATGTTCGCCGCGCTTCAGGAAGGCAAGTGGGGCATGGCCCTGGTCGGAATTCTGGCCCACGTGGTTGGCTCTATCCTGATGACAGCACTCGGGTTTCTGACCTTTTCCCTGGTGCGTGGGTAAGCCTGCGGGCCAGTCAGAATCTGTGGGTATCACTACCTACACAAATTATTGAAATTACGCTTGGCAAGCCCGAAATTCCAGAGTAGAGTGGGTTCGTAGGAAAGAATCAGTAAAGCAGTTCATGAATAAGACGTACCTCCGCAGTTAGTAGTGACCGTCCTGTTTTTGATCCCGCGAGTTCTGTTTTTCCGTTACACGCTGACCAGCACCCTATGAGTGTGTGGCAGCAGATAATATGATTGATTTCAGGAAGTTTAAGTATGTCTACTACTACCGGTACTGTTAAGTTCTTCAACGAAGCAAAAGGCTTTGGCTTTATCACTCGTGAAGGCGGCCCGGACGTATTCGTTCACTACAGCGCCATTCAGGGCTCTGGTTTCAAGACCCTGGCCGAGGGCCAGCAGGTCGAGTTCACCGTAACTCAGGGCCAGAAAGGTCCTCAGGCGGAGAACGTTGTTGCTCTGTAATCCCCTGAGGATTCAGCAATAACCCAAAAAAGGCAGCCGAGGCTGCCTTTTTTGTTGCCTGTTTATTCCCCGAAAATTTCCTCGTAAAAGCGCATGGTGCCCTGCCATGAGCGCCGCGCAGCCGCTTCATCATAGGCGATTGGCATGTCGAACTCTGCCGCCACCTTATCGGCATTGGGATTGGTAAAGGAATGCTTCACGCCAGGGAAGCTGACCAGCGTCAGATCCACTTCGGCATTCTGCATTTCCCGAACCAGCCCGGCCACCTGTTCCGAGGGAACCATGTCATCTGCGCCGCCTGTGTAAACCTGCACTCTTGCTTTCACCGTGCCAGCTTCGGCCTGCAGCGGGCTGCCCAAGGCACCGTGGTAGCTGACTACGCCATCCAGATCCACGCCCATGCGAGCCATGTTCAGGACCACGGCACCACCGAAGCAATAGCCCTGAGCGGCAATACGGTCCGGATCCACGCTGTCATGGTTCTGCAGAAGTTCCTTGGCTTTCAGGAAGCGGGCTTTGACCTGCTCCATATTGCGGGTCGCCTCCTGCATGAACTTCTGGGCGGTATCCGGATGGTCGGCCTGCTTGCCGGAGCCATACATATCCAGTGCGAAGGCGGTGTAGCCGGAGGCCGCCAGCTTTTCTGCCTGTTCCCGGGCAAAGTCGTTGTGGCCCCACCATTCGTGTACTACCAGCACGCCGGGGCGTTTCTGGTCGAACTCGTCGTCCCAGGCCAGGTAGCCGGTGAAGGTTTCGCCATCTACGGTGTATTCAATGGTTTCGGTCTGCATTTCGGCAAGCGCCTGTGTACTGGTCATAAAAAGAGAGAGGATTGCTGTTGGTACTGCGGTTCTGATACGGATCATCGCGTTTGGTACTCCTTGCCAGGGTTGGTGACACTTCCATGGTTACGTTGGCAGCCAGAAAACCGATGCAGGCCTGGAGGCATGCCATATTTTCAGAACTAAACGGTCTTATAGGCCAGATCTGATAAGTAAAGAGCATCAATGCCGGCTTTCCCGAATCTGATTCTTGACTATAGTTAAGAGCAGGAACGGTTTTAAGTCCGAAATGGTTCGGGCACCGTATCCACCCATACCAACAACAGCAATAAAGGGGGTGGTTTATGCTTCTGTCCCATGCGTTTGGTCTCTTCACCCACCCGGAAGATGAGTGGGTATCCATTAAGAAAGAACACGAACATCCAACTCGTCTTTATGTGGCGTACGTAGTCATTCTGGCGGCCATAGCGCCGATCTGTGCTTACATCTCGACGGCCCATTTTGGTTGGTCTATCGGTAACGAACGACTGATCAAACTCACCGAAATCAGCGCGCTCCAGATGAGTGTTCTGACTTACCTCGCCATGCTGGTTGGCGTCTTTGCCCTGGGTTATGCCATTAACTGGATGGCGAAAACCTATGGCGCCAAGGAAGAACACGTGCCCTCCAACGGCATTGCCCTGGCTGCCTATTCCTGCACTCCACTGTTCCTGGCCGGTTTCGCGCTGCTGTACCCGGTACCCTGGTTCAATGCGGTGGTGTTCCTGGCAGCGGCCTGTTATGGCGCCTGGTTGATGTACGACGGCTTGCCGATCGTCATGGGCATCGAGAAGGAGCGGGCGGTCATGTACGGAGGGGCTCTGCTCACGGTGGCACTGGTGATCCTGGTATCCACCCGAGTCGGTTCCGTCATTCTCTGGAACCTGGGGCTCGGGCCGGTGTTCGTCAGCGGCTAGCCAAAAACGTTGTTCACTCTGACAAAACGGGAGCTTCGGCTCCCGTTTTTTGTGACTGCCGTCTGCTTGCGATGCACCTGTCGGAATTTGCCACAGCCCTGTCGCAATCCGGCAACGCGTTCTTCATATCTCTGGTCTAGCTTTTCAGGCCAACCGGTTTTGGTTTCCGGGCACGATAAAAAGCATATGACGAACATGACAGGGGTGGACAATGGCTAGACTGACGAGACGGGATTTTCTGAAAGCATCGGCACTGGGTATGGGGGCGGTGGCGATTTCCAGCGGCCTGGCGGGGTGTGTGCTGGACAGCGACGACAAACGGCGGGTTGATTTTACCCATGGTGTGGCCAGTGGTGATCCGCTACAGGACAGCGTTATTCTCTGGACCCGGGCCGTGCCCGAGCGCGGCAGCAAGGTGAAAGTAGGTTGGGAAATCGCCACCGATGCGGAGTTTGCCTCGGTGGTGCGCTCAGGAACCGCCGAAACCACCGACGCCCATGATTTCACCATCAAGGTGGATGCCCAGGGGCTGATTCCGGGCCAGCGCTACTTCTACCGTTTCCGCTCTTCTGGTGCCACCTCTCCCGTAGGTGCCGCGTCTACCTTGCCGGAAGGGGCGGTAGAGCAGGTTCGACTGGCCGTGGTGTCCTGCTCGAACTACCCGGCCGGTTACTTCCACGTTTACCGGGAAGTGGCAAACCAGACGGACCTGGATGCTGTGGTTCACCTCGGTGACTATATCTATGAGTACAGCAGTGACCCGGACAGCTATGCCTCGGAAGACGCTCAGGAGTTGGGCCGTACCTTCCCGGAGAACAATAACCGGGAGTTGCTGACACTGGCCGATTACCGCCGCCGGTATGCCATTTACCGGGAGGATCCGGACCTGCAGCTGGCACATCAGCGGCTACCATTCATTGTGGTGTGGGACGATCATGAAGTGGCCAACGACACCTGGCGCAATGGTGCTGAAAATCACGATGACTCTGAAGGCGATTTTGAGCAACGCAAACTGGCTGCTCTGCAGGCCTTCTTCGAATGGATGCCGATCCGGCCGGTAATCGAAGGCAACGACGAGGCCATCTATCGCAGCTTCCGCTTTGGCGATCTGGTGGATCTGCATATGCTGGATACGCGCATTATCGGGCGCGATCAGCAACTGGATTACCTGAACTATCTTAGCGAAGCCGGCCTGAATGTGGATCAATTCACGGCCGATGTGACCGATCCAAACCGGACACTGCTGGGCGCTGAACAGCGCCTGTGGTTGCAGAACAAGCTGGCCACGTCGACCGGGCGATGGCAGGTGCTGGGACAGCAGGTGTTGATGGGGCGTATGGATCTGCCTGCTGAGTTGCTGCTGGCGATTGCCACTGAAACGTTTGACGATTTGCCGGCAACACTTCAAGAACTCGCGACATTAAAAGGAATGCAGCTGCAGGGTATGCCACTGACGGAAGAGCAGGAAGCCCGAATCGGCACAGCCGCACCCTACAATCTCGACGCCTGGGACGGCTATCAGGCAGAAAGAGAAGTCGTTCTGGGCATGGCGCGGCAACTCGACAAAAACCTGGTGGTGCTGGCCGGAGACACACATAACGCCTGGGCCAATAACCTGAAAGATATGAATGGCAACCAGGTGGGTGTGGAATTTGCCACCGCCTCAGTGTCTTCGCCCGGACTGGAGGACTATCTGGGACTGCCTGATGCCATGATTGCCGATGCGGAGCAGGGCATTGGCCTGCTGGTGGATGGTCTGGACTACCTGAACATCAATCAACGTGGTTATATGGTGGTTACCTTCACACAGGAAGAAGCCCGGGCCAACTGGTATTTCGTGGATACCGTCAAGAGCCGGGAATACACCGTTGATAACAGCCGGTCCGCGGCGCGGAAGAGCTTGCCGGGCGCCGGGAATCGAACGGTCGATCCGGTATAGCCAACCGGGCGCGGCTATACCGGCCATCGGTTTGATCTGGCGCATTGGCGGTATCGGCAGAATCCTGTGTAGTTAACCCAGGCCTTATGCAGGGAGCAGGGATATGTCAGAAGTCAGTACGTCGGGTTCAAAGGGTTCGGTGGCCAGGGGGGAGCAGTCTCAGGCCTGGCATGCCATAGCCGCAGAACAGGCGCGGGTGTTTCTGGATGCACCGGAGCCTTTGACCGACGAAAGCGCGCAGGCCAGGCTGGAGACCTTTGGTCCCAACCAGTTACCAGAGGGTAGGACGTCCGGCCCCCTGGCCCGTCTCGGGCGCCAGTTACGTAATTTCCTGATCTACGTACTGCTGACCGCAGCGGCCATCACCGGTGCCCTCGGGCACTGGGTGGATGCCGGGGTGATTCTGGCGGTAGTGATTATTCAGACCCTGGTCGGCTTTATCCAGGAGGGGCGGGCCGAGCAGGCCTTATCGGCTATCCGTCATATGCTGGCTCCCCGCGCCCGTATTGTCAGGGCCGGCGGCCAGCATCAGGTGGATGCGAGTGAGTTGGTGCCCGGGGATACCGTGCTATTGGAAGCCGGTGACCGTGTGCCCGCCGATATTCGCCTGGAAAAAACCAACAACCTCAAGATTGAGGAAGCCATACTGACCGGCGAATCCCAGGCGGTGGACAAGTCCCCCGACCCGGTGGAGGAGCAGTCGGCTCTCGGCGACCAGACAGGCATGGCGTTCTCCGGAACCATGGTGGCCACAGGCACAGCCCGGGGCGTTGTCGTGCGCACTGGTACGCATACCGAGATCGGCCGCATTTCCGGCCTGCTGGCGGATACCACAAGCCTGAAAACTCCCCTGCTTGAACAGATGGACCGGTTTGCGCGGGTGCTTTCGCTGATCGTTGTAGCCGCCGGCATTATCATCTTTTTTGGCGGACTGGCGTTCAGTGGTCTGGAATTCCGGGAGCTGTTCATGGCCGTGGTGGGCCTGACGGTGGCGGCCATTCCCGAAGGCTTGCCGGCCATTCTTACCATTACCCTCGCCATTGGGGTGCGCCAGATGGCCCGTCGCAAGGCGGTAGTTCGCCGGATGCCGGTGATCGAAACCCTGGGTGCGGTATCGGTCATCTGCTCGGACAAGACCGGCACACTCACCCGTAACGAAATGATGGTGACCACGGCCGTGACTGGCGGTGAGCGTTATGAGATTACCGGCGAAGGTTATGGTACCGACGGCAGGGTCTGCCGGGAGGGCCAGCCGGTCACTGGCGATGGGGTGCTGGCTGAGCTTGCCCGGGCAGCTGCGCTGTGTAATGACGCCAGCATCATTGGCAAAGACGGGCAGCCTTCTATCCATGGTGACCCCATGGAAGCCGCGCTGAAAGTGTTTGCCGGCAAGGCGGAATTTGATCACCTGAACAGTGCCACCGCCTGGCCGCGAGTGGATGAGGTTCCCTTCGATACCCGCATACGGTTCATGGCCACATTGCACCACGACCACCACGGCCACGGTATTGCCTATCTCAAAGGTGCTCCGGAACGGATCCTGGCTATGTGCGCGCACCAGGTGTCCCCGGATGGTGGAACCGAGTCGCTGAGCAAAGAGCACTGGGAACAGGTCATTACGGAGATGGCTTCCGAAGGTCTGAGAGTGCTGGCACTGGCGCGCAGGCCAATGGCGAAAGGCAGCCGGGAGCTGGTGGTGGAGGAGCTGGAACAGGGCGCGGAACTGCTGGGGGTGGTGGGTTTGCTGGACCCGCCCCGGCAGGAGGCTATCCGGGCTATCGAGGAGTGCCATGATGCCGGTATTCGGGTGAAGATGATCACCGGCGACCATGCCTTGACGGCCGGTGCCATTGCCCGAAAACTCGGGCTGCGCAATACCGACCGGGTACTGACCGGCAATGAGCTGGATGAGCTGGATGAAGACCAGCTCCGGGATCTGGCCGGCGAGGTGGATGTGTTTGCCCGCACCAGCCCCGAGCACAAACTTCGGTTAGTGAAAGCGCTGCAGGCACTGCACGGTGTGGTGGCCATGACCGGTGATGGGGTCAACGATGCACCGGCACTGAAGCGCGCTGATGTCGGTATTGCCATGGGCGTAAAGGGTTCGGAAGCGGCCCGGCAGGCGTCATCGGTGGTGCTGCTGGATGACAACTTTGCCAGCATTGCTGCGGCTGTCCGGGAAGGGCGCACGGTTTACACCAACCTGCGCAAAGGCATCGCCTTCATGCTTCCGATTAACGGCGGTGAATCCGTCAGCCTGATCACTGCCTTGTTACTGGGACTCACGCTGCCCATTTCCGCCTTGCAGATTCTGTGGGTGAATATGGTCAGCTCAGTGCTGCTGGCCATGACGCTGGCGTTTGAGCCGCCGGAGCCCGGCGTCATGCGACAACCGCCAAGACCCCGGGATGAATCCTTGCTGCAGGGTTTTGTGGTCTGGCGGGTAGCGTTTGTCTCCCTGCTGTTTCTGGTGGGTATCTTCGCGGCCTGGTTCTGGGTGATGCATCGCCATCAGGATCCGGTGCTGGCCAGCACATTAGCGGTCAACACCCTGGTGGCGATGGAGGTCTTTTATCTGTTTGCGGTGCGTTATCTTGATAGCGCCTCAATTACCCTGCGGGGGGTTCTCGGCACGCCCGTTGTGCTGGCAGCGATCGCGGCGGTCGTGGCGTTGCAGCTGTTGTTCACCTATCTGCCCTGGTTCCAGAGCACCTTTACCACCGCTGCTCTGAGCCTGGAGCAGCTGGCATTTTCCGTGGTGGCCGGTGTCGTGGTCCTGGTGGTGCTGGAGCTGGAAACCGCGATACGCAACCGGCTCAAGGCAGCCCGCGGGTAATCACTCCCGGATCCCCCCGGCCCTCCACAGCGGCCAGTTCGGCGCTGGAAAGCCATTCTCCGGGAGGTTTGTCCATCACCTCGGCGCAGGCCGCCAGGGCATGGCCCCATGAGCAGCGGTTGGCGAACAGCATGCCTGCTTCATTCAGCGTGCCGCCCCGGTTGATATAACCCAGCACCCGGGATTGTCCGGGTTGCGGGAACAGTGTGTGCAGGTGTCCGCGGAACACTTCCGGCCGCATATGGGTCAGGGCGACCCGCCGGTGCATGCGATGAGGGAAAAGGCGCTCACGCTCAAACTCGGTCAGGCAGGAGGCCGCTTCCATCGGATCCCGGGGTTGGCGGAAGCGCCCGGGTTCCTGCAGGTAGACCAGCCGGAACGGTGTGCCGGTCTCGCGCAAACGTTCGCAGGCCCGTATGGCCTCGGAAAGCTGATAGGCGCCGTTGGCAATCAGCAGCAGGGGCTCCTCGCCAGCCGAGGTATCCTCGTCCACCACCAGGGCGCCATGTCGGGCCAATGCTTCAGCTTCGCTGCCATTGAACACGCACGGGCGCTCCCGTTTCGGGATAACGAGGCAACTGATGCGGCCCCGCTCCCGGTAAACCGATGGCAGAATCGCCAGGGCGCTGTTGTAGTCAGCCGGGAAAATCACCCGGGAGACATCGCTCATTTCTCCCAGTAAAGCCTCACAGAAGCTGGTGTCCTGGTGGGATTGCTCGTTCTTGCCGTTTTCCCATGTGTGCGAGGTGGCAATCACTGGCAGTCCCAGCCATTGGGGTGGCCGGCCCACTTCTTTCTGATGTCGGGCGAAGATCAACTCCTGGCGGATAGCGCCGAGCATTTTCACGCAGAAGGCTTCGTAGCTGGCCACCAGATTCAATCCCGCTTTATTGGCCAGGCAGGCAGAGACGACCGCCTCTTCATTCAGTGCCGTAATGATCTTGCCGTGTACTGACTCGGCCTCGTTCTCCGGGTCGTTCACGCGGTGCTTGAGGCTGTCGAGCACGCCTTTGAGTCGATTGCTGGCGAGTTCGTCCGGGTTGCCGACCCGGGGCCGGAGTTCCGGGTTGTCCGCGACCAGAGCCTTGAAGAATTCATCAACGGCAGTCATGGGGGAACATTTGTTCTGAGCCCAGGGCAAAACCGGAATGGCAGGTTCCGAGGGGCGGCGAAGCGCCAGCGGGTGATCCCGCTCAAGTGGCCGGCCCTGTTGGCTGTGTTCATTCAGCTCAGATACCGCCAGGTTCAGCTCCTGCGGTTTTACCCATAGCGGCGTTGCATACTCATTGAACAGCTCCCGGGATCTGGCATCCATGCGTGGATTGCCCGGCAGAGGCAGATTGTGAGCTGCGTTTTCTCCGGCGCCATAGAAACCATAGCCTTTCACGGTCTCTGCGATACCGTAGGGTATGCGAACCGGGTAGCTGGTCTCACCTTGTTGCGCGGCGGCGCCATGGGCTGCAAGAGCCTGCTCCATGTCGTACATGGCGCAGACAAAGGCGGCGGGGTCACGGCCGTCGAATCGTACCGGATCAAAACCCCGGTGTTGCAGGTGCTGCTCAAACCGTTCCAGACCTTCACGGGTACCAAGCTCGGTTCGTTGTTCAATGCGCCGGCCATTGGCGATCATCACCGGCAGGACCAGGCCGCAGTCCTCGGCCCGCCACCATCGGGGTATCCAGTCACTGCCGCGCTGCTCTTCAGCGGCGCCATCGGAGAGAAAGGCTACCAGGGATTCCCCGGGCAGCGGCATATGGGCGTACTGCAACTCGGCAAACCCGAGATAGCCACCTTCGATAATGCCTCCGGCGGTGTGGGGGTTCACGTGGCTGCCCAGGGGCGCAGCCATGGTACCGTCCGGTTTCTGGCGATAGCTGTAGAAGTCGGAGGCCAGCCGCGACAAGCCCTCGGGTGCCAGGTAACGGGTGCGTTGCTCGGGATGCAGATTGCCGGTCAGCACGTTGAGGGCATCCACGGCGGCCACGCAATGCCCTTGCCCCATCAGCCAGCTGCGGGTTGTTCCGGTCAGATTGTTGAGGGCCAGATAGGCCGCGTAGGCGGGCACCATGTTCAGGGCGCCTCCGGTATGGCCTTCCGGTGAGGCCTTGAAATCCTGGGCAGCCAGGGGCGCACCGGCAATGTCCACCCGGTTGCAATAGGTCATATGTACCACCAGCCACAGGCCGGCGCTGGTGAGCCGGTCCAGGGCAATCAGCTTCCGGTAAACCGTGTCTTCATCCGGTTGGTGCCCGGCGCTGACCAGTTTGCTGGCCAGTTCCCGGACTCTGGCGGAGGTCTGTTCGGAGTGCCGGATAACGCCATAGCCCTGCTGCCAGCACTGGAAGGCTGAGCCTGGTGTTGCCTCGTTGGGCGCCGGAGCTTGTTCAATTGGCGATGACATGACGGCCTCCATGGCTGATGAGTGTGAAAGAAGTGTAAAACGGACCGCGGGCAGCCCCCTTGATGCAGGTCAGTCGTATCTGCATCTTTTAGCATGCACTGAGCTGGTGCTGTATCTCGGGGGGAGGGTAGGATTGGGTGATGTCGGCAGTTAACGGTTTCTGTGCTCCAGGCTGAACGGGCGGCCCCAGTAATAGCCCTGCCCGTGCAAGCCCGGGAACTGGTGTAGCCAGAGGGCGATGGTTTCGTCTTCCACGCCCTCGACCACCACATCCAGATCCAGGGCTGTGCCCAGCTCAAGAGCGGCACGCAGTATTTTCTGTCTGGAGGGGTAATCCAGTACCCCCTCCAGAAAACTGCGGTCGATTTTCAGCTCATCCAGCTCGAACTGTGCCAGGGCTCCGAGTGAGGAGTGGCCGGATCCGAAGTCATCCAGTGCAATCCGAAAGCCCATCGCGCTCAGGGTTCGGATGGTACTGCGGGCCGTGTCCGGATCGGTCATCATGGCGGTTTCAGTAATCTCCAGGCTGACATTGGCCGGTTCCAGCTTGTGCCGTCGAACGATGGCACCGGCTTCCTCGTGGAACAGGCTGTGGGCCAGGTCCTTGGCGGAAATGTTCACAGCTACGGTGATATCGCGGCCATACTGTTCACGGAGCTGGTGACTGTCCCTGCAGGCACGGTCCAGCACCCAGAGTGTAACCGTGTGAATGATCCCCACTTCCTCGGCCAGGGGAATCCACTGGCTGGGCGATATCCTGCCGAATTCCGGGTGCTGCCAGCGAATCAGGGCTTCCAGTGAGCCAATCCGGCCATCGCGGATGTTGATCTTGGGCTGGTACTCCAGCCACATTTCGCCGGAACGCAGCGCTTGTTCCACATCCAGCATCAGCATTTGCTGGCGGTATTGCCATTCGGCAATGGCCGGATCATAAACCACCAGCGGCAGGCTCTCATCCAGTGAAGCAAAGCCGGCACAGGCGAGTACGCCGGCCGGTTCAGCACCGTGTTCCGGGGCGTGGGCGACGCCAACCGAGGCGGCCCAGGAAAATGAAAAACGGCCTTCGCGGAAATTCTCGGACAACCAGCGGCTGATGGCCTGCAGACGTTGTCTCTCCAGCGCCTCGTCGGGGTGGCGCAACAGGGCAAAGGCATGGTTGACGGTGTCCAGGGTAGCCACGCTGTAACCGTTGATCATGACCAGTTGATCGCCCACCGTTTGCTTGAGATACCGGTTGAGTTGTCGGAGATACTGCTTCAGGAGCTCTTCTGCGGCACGGTAGCCCAGGGCCTGTTCCAGTTCATTGAACCGGGCCAGGCGAATCATGCACAGGGTGTAGGGGGTTTTATGGCAGTCCAGAGCGCCCAGGGTTTCCTCCAGCATGGGCCGATTGGGCTTGCCGGTTACTCTGTGGGTTTTCAGTAAACGGTCATAATCGCGCTCGATGCTGGCCCGGAGTTTCTGTTCCTCCTGAACCCGTATGTCTGAGCTCATGCGTTTCTTGCGTTCTTCCAGCAGTAATTTACCCACACCACTGGTCAGGATCAGGGAGCCGGTTGCGGCGCCCAGGAAAAAAGCAGAGTCAGTCAACGCATTCACGGGCAACCAGCCAACGGTGCGAAGTGATGAGGTGACAGCCCCGATCACGATTGCCAGCACCGACAGGGCATAGTAGCGGGCGTAAACATGGCTGTTCAGCTGCCGTAGGCTCAGGGCAAAAATGAATAGCCCGCCGATGGCGCTGCTCATCAGGAAGGCGTGTTGTCCCAGGAACTGAAAGCCCAGAGGCGCAGCCAGCAGGTGCGCTCCGGCAAGGAGGCTGAAGGCCCGGAGTATCCGGGCCTCAGTGCGGGCCAGCTGGAGAAAATGCGGGGTAAATTCGCAAAGCGCGATCAGACACAGCGGCAGACTGATGTTGAGCAGGGCATTGAGCTCTGGCACTGCCGGCCAGATCAGCCACAGCCCCAGGCCATCCATCACCAGCTGACTGTAGATAACGCTGATCATCAGCACGCTTAGCCAGGCCAGGCCCGGTCGGCGGAGCTTGGCGACGATGCTCAGGTTGAGTAAGAGGGCAAACACCAGCAGGCCGGTGACAAAGGACTTCCAGGCGGTGATGGCGGTGCCGGCACCGAGAGCCTCGGCGCTGTCTGACAGAATGACTGGCAACAGTACCGAGCCGTGATTCTGCACTTCCATCAGCAGGGTGGTGGTGCCCGGTTGCAGCGTGACCGGCCAGACCCACTGCGGCAACGCCAGGTAGCGTTGATCGAAGGGATATCGATCGCCCATCGCAGGTAGGCGTTCAATCTGGCCGTCCGGGTGAATCAGGGCCGGCTGCAGGTGATCCAGGTAGGGTGCGGGCACCGTCACCTGGCTGGTCGCAGGTTCTGACGCCGGGTTCTCAAGTGTCAGGCGGAAAGTTGCGGGCTTGTAGGGGTAGCCGATTCCGGAATAGCGGGTATCCGTGCGGCTCCAGGCTTGGGATTGCCAGAGTTGGTCTTGCAGTACCTTGCCCAGGGGGTGGATCAGATATTCGATCTGGCCAGTGATGCGAGGGCCGGTTGCGGAGCTGTCGGTCTGGACAGAGGGACTGACCGACAGGGTCGGCAATTCCTGCCAGAAGGTGGTGGCAAGTCCGTACGTGATGGCCAGGAGAAGGATGACAAACGGGAACGACTGGTGCAGCCACGCCGGTAATCTGCCCGAGCGGGTTTCCCTGGAGAGAGTCTGGCCGAGCGACGGAGAGTCCATCCTGAACGCATCCTGAAACTGGAAAGCGGCACCGTTACACTCTGGTTACAATGATTAACGAGATGTAACGAATTGATTTGACTAATATTTTACATGAATTTAAGATTTTTTGCATTTGCTGTTTAAAACGCATGATTGAAAATGAGACCTGCGCCCGGCCCATGTGCGCTGATATAGTTCGCGCTATCGATCAATTCCCAGTTAAGGCCCGAGAGGCAGGTAGTTCACCATGCGTTACTCCGTATTTCTCACTGTTGTCGTCTTTCTCCTGGCGGTGTCCTGCCAGAGTGCTGCCAGTCCGGAGCGGGCGCCGAACCTGGCGTCGGTGCAGGCAGCGGCGGCCGAAGTTGGCAAAGAGGGCCTGCTGTTCGGTAAGCACGCCGATCGCCCGGTACCGGTGGCGTCGATCACCAAGCTGATGACGGCACTCGTGGTGGTGGAATCGGGACAGGATATGGACGAGTGGCTGACGTTCGAGGAGCGTCATGTCGAGGCTGCCGCGAACGCCTGGAGCCGCATTCGGGTGGGCTCTCAGCTTCGGCGCCGGGATGTGCTGCGGATTGCCCTGATGTCATCCGAGAACTTTGCTGCCTACACTCTGGCACGTACTTATCCCGGCGGCTTTGACGGTTTTGTGGCCGAGATGAACGCCAAAGCCAAAGCCCTGGGGATGGCTCAGACCCGATTTGTTGACCCGACCGGTCTCTCTACCGGCAATGTGTCCACGGCAGCGGATCTGGTGATCCTGGCGCGTGCTGCGCTCAAGCATCCCGAAATTCGTGAAGCCTCGACCACCGGCTACTACCGGGCCGAGTTCCGCAAACCCCGGTACAGCCTGTCGTTTGGCAATACCAATGCGTTGGTGCATCGGGACAGCTGGGGCGTGAGCCTGAGTAAAACCGGATACCTGACAGAGGCGGGGCGCTGTCTGGTGATGGTGTCGGAGATGAACGGAACGCCGGTGATCACGGTTTTGCTGGACTCTCTGGGTACCCGGTCTCCGATGGGGGATGCCGGCCGAATCAAGCGCTGGCTTGCCACGGGCCAGCCAGGGTCGGTGGCTCCGGCCGCGAAGCGTTATGCACAGGAAAAAAATGCAGCCCTGATGGCGGCAGAGGCGAAACAGTCTCGGACCACCACGGCGTCCTCACAATAAAGGAACAGTTCAGACCATGATTGAGATACTGACCACCGGTGGCACCATCGACAAGGTCTACTTTGATGCCAACAGCAAGTTTGAAATCGGGGACAGCCTGTTGCCGGAACTGTTGACGGAATCCAACATCCATGACGGCTATGAGGTTCGCCCCCTGATGCGCAAGGACAGCCTGGAACTGACCGATGCGGACCGTCAAACCATTCTGGCCGCAGTCAAGGCCTCGGCCAGCCAGCGTATCCTGATTACCCATGGCACCGATACCATGGCGCAGACCGCCGAGGTACTGAAATCGGTAGCCGATCGCACGATTGTGCTGACGGGCGCCATGCAACCTGCGCGCATGCGGCGCAGCGATGCTACCTTCAACGTTGGCTTTGCCTGGGCTGCGGTGTCGCTGTTACCGGCGGGGGTCTACATTGCCATGAATGGTGAGGTGTTTGAGGCAGGTTCGGTGCGGAAAAATCTGGAAGCCCAGAGGTTCGAGCGCGCTTAGGTGGGTGGTGGTCACTCGGTCACTGAGCGGATTTCCTGAGGTGTCAGAGCCCGGAATTCACCGGGCGCCAGATTATCGTCCAACTCGATACTGCCGATGCGAAAGCGGTGCAGAGCCTCAACACGATTGCCAACGGCGGCCAGCATTCGTTTAACCTGGTGGTAACGGCCCTCGCTGATGGTCAGGTCGATGACCTTGTCGCTGTGTACACGGACCTCGGCGGGCCTGGTCGCCGTGGTTTCACCGTTTAGCATGACGCCTTTTTCAAGCGCCCGGCGGGCCTCGTCCGGGATAGCCTCGGCCAGCCAGACCCGATAGCTTTTGCGGCATTCCCGCCGGGGTGAAGTGACCGCATGGGACCATTGGCCATCGCTGGTCAGCAACAGCAGGCCAGTGGTGTCTTTGTCCAGACGCCCTGCCATATGAACCCGACTGGCCAGATTACCGGGCAGCAGGTCGAGAGCGGTTGGCTGACTGCTGTCAGTGGTGGCACTGAGCACCCCGGCGGGTTTATGCATCATCAGGTAGATATCGCCGGGTAAGGTAACCGGCGTACCGTCAAGATGAACAGATTGTTCGGCCTCCACCCGACGATTGGCTTGCCGACAGGTTTCTCCGTTCACCTTCACACGCCCCGCCGACACCACCTTTTTTGCCTCCTTGCGGGAAAGTTCTGTAGCGTTCGCCAGATACTGGTCCAGCCGCATCAGCAAGAGCTCCCCTGGTTGGGAACGGATAGGGTCGCCAGGCACAGTACCGGCACCTGGCCGGTCATTCGATCCCACAACAGGGGCAGGGCGGCCCGGTTAAGCGCCGGGCGGGGCAGGCGATCACTGGCGAGTGGTTGTAGTCCGCCTTCGGCGGTTTCAGCCAGGATGAAGGTGAAGGGGTGAGCGCCGGGTATGCCCAGCCGGATATCCGTTGCGGTTATCTGAGTGCCGTTCTGTTGGTAGTCCAGAAAACCGCCGGTAAACCATTCCAGCCGCCGGGATTCCGGAAGCTCGGCGACAAGGCGGGCAAGCTCCGGCTGCCGTGGGAAGCGTTCCAGCACCAGCTCATCGCTGGCATCAAGAAAACCGGTTACAACTTCGATTCTTTGCTCGGCATTGACTGCCGTGGCACGCCACAGAACAGTGTTGAATGGCATGGGCTGAACCATCAGGGCTGCCTGCTCCATACCGGCATTCGCCAGGGCCGGTCGCACGCGCTCGGTGATGATCTGCTGTGCAACCAGGGTCCAGCCGAGATAGAGACTGGATAGAAGCAGTCCGGCTGCAACGGTTCTCGAAGCCGGTGGTCGATACAGAAAGGCCAGGCAACCCGCCAGCAGTGGCAAGGTATAGAGCGGATCAATGATAAAGATACTGTTGATCGCCACGGGCCGGCCAATGGGCCAGAACAGCTGGGTACCGTAGGTGGTAAAGGCATCCAGCAACGGATGCGTGAGCAGGATCAGGCCAACCAGAGCCAGCCATCGCTGATAGGAGATGAGCGCTTTCCAGCGCCACAGGCCCCAGGCGATGAGCAGAGACAGTGGCGCCAGAATAAACAGGGAATGGCTGAACCCCCGATGCTGGGTAAAGTTGGCAACGGCTGTGCCATAGTCAATGACTACGTCCAGGTCGGGTAATGTGCCGAGCAGGGCGCCGGTCAGAAGGGCTGATCGTCCCAGGGTTTTGCCGGCAACCGCGCCCGCAATGGAAGCGCCAAGTGCAGCCTGTGTGATGGAGTCCATAATGTCCCGATTCGTGGTGACTGGGTGATACCAGTATTATGCGCGGATTCGGGATTCAGATCACGGGAGGTAGCAGTATCGCCGGCAGCACAGGGTACTGCCGGCGAAGAGGGAGTTGCTCAGACCTTGCGGCGGCGCGCCAGGCCCAGGCCAGCCAGACCGAGTCCCAGCAGCGCGAGAGTACCGGGTTCCGGTACGGAGCGAACATTCAGCTTGGCCAGCAGATCGACAGAGGTTGCCTTGCCTTCCTGGGTTTCAATTTCATTCAGGCCATTGGCAAAGCCAAGTAGAGACAGAGAATAGATATTGGAGCCGAACTGGAACTCAGAACTCTCAATCATGTTGTCAAGAATAACGACATCATCAACGTCCTGCTCGACGCTCCAGCAGAACCCCCACCAGCATTCCTGACCGACATTCGGTGTTTCGTTGTGAATGAAGTCGAAGGTATAGGGGCCGGTTACCGTGCTGTTGCTAACCGTTGTGGAGAAGGTGGCGAATACATCCAGGCTCACGCCAGTGATACTTTCACCGGTAATCCGGTTGTTGAAATGTGTAAAGGTTCCCAACACAAATGGGTCGTCTGAGGTGATGGTCTGTGGCAGGCTGGCAGGGCCCTGAAAACCATAGCCACTCTGTGGGCCTTCGTTGCAGGTTTTCCACCACAAGTGCCCGGTGCAGGTAACTTCGCCGGTTCCCCAGCGCAGGGTGTCAGTGCCCACGCCCGTAACGTTGCTGCCATTGCTCGGCGCGTTCCAGGTTCCTGAAACCGATTCGAGGTCCACCGGGAAGGCCCAGGCAGTTGCGGCGAAGCCAAATGTTACCGCCGCTACGATTCCTTTCATCATTTTAAGCATTGTCCACACCTTAACTACTCGCAGTTGTAGGATTGCCTGGAAATGGCCAGGCACTACCAAGGTGTGTAGCTAAATGCGTGCCAGTATTTTTTGTCTATTAAATACAATGATTTATAGCGTTGTGTTTCTCTGGCTGTAAAAAAACTGGACGCTTTCAGGAGCCGCTGTAAACTCCGAGAGCCGCTAATACCTGTTCTGATGGAAAGCCGTCAGCCACCAGGCCCTCCGCCTTCTGGTACGCGCGAATGGCCTTGCGGGTATTGGAGCCCAGGATGCCGTCGGGTTCCCCGCTCGGGTAGCCTTTGTCATTCAGAGCCTGTTGGAGCTCCAGCACCTGATTTCTTGACAGCGCGGGCTGGTCTTCCGGGGGAGGGTTCTGAAGCTTTCCGGCGCCGGCAATCCGGTCTGCCAGATGGCCAACGGCAATGGCGTAGAACTCGGACCGGTTCCAGCCCATGATCACCCGGAAATTACTGTATACCAGAAAGGCCGGGCCCTGGTGGCCGCTGGGCACGATCAGGGCCGCCTCAATGGGCTCGTTGGCCAGGTGGTTACCGAAGGCATCGGTGATGCCCATCTTGCGCCAGTCTGCCAGGGGCAGACGACGACCATCGGCCACACTGAAATCAAAGTTGTCGGGTAACAGCACCTCCCGCCCCCATCGATAGTCGCCATCCCAGCCCATGGACTCGAGAAAACGACCGGCAGACATCATGGCGTCAGGCAGGCTGTTCCAGAGATCCCGGCGCCCATCGCCATCGGCGTCGACCGCGTGTTTCAGGAATACCGTCGGCATGAACTGCACATGGCCCATGGCGCCGGCCCAGGAGCCTTCCATCTGATCAGCGGGAATAGCGCCTTCGTCAATAATCCGCAGGGCAGCGATCCATTGCTCTGTGAAGAAGCTGCTGCGCCGGGCATCGCAAGCCAGGGTGGCGAGGGCACTGGGCACCTGCATCTTGCCGAAGTAGCTGCCATAGTTGGTTTCCAGACCCCAGAATGCGGCCAGATAGGGGGCGGGAACACCGGTTTCCGCGGTCACGCGGTCCAGGAGTTTACGGTGTTCTGCCAATAATTCCCGGCCTTTGCCGACCCGGGCGTCGTTAACCCGTCGGTTCAGGTAGTCGGCAAAGGTGGTGGTAAATTCGGGCTGTCTTCGGTCCAGCTCAATCACTCTGTCGAGGTGCACCACGCCGGCCATCACCGACTTTACTGTGGATTCACGCACACCGGCGGCGACGGCTTTCTCTCCGAGCGCCTGTTTGCATTGCTCAAACGCCGGTGTGGCGGTTGTTTCGGTTTCTGCCCTGGCAACCAGCGCCAGCGTGCTCAGGGAAATCGCCACCAGTGTACGGCGAATGGCAGTCCGGGAGATCAGGTCAGGCACGGGAATCCTCGCAATAGAATCGTTTGGGCATCGGCTGCCATGTTAGCGCGTTTTCCGTGTCGGGAAATACCGCCATAGCCTACAGTGCCACGTGTTTTTTTCGGTTGGGAAGGGGCCCGGTGAACGCCGGTTTTGTCGTCTTTTTGTAGCACTCCGGTCACGTCAAGACCGGGATGTTCTATAGTTGGAGCATGAGTGGAATCCGGAGCAGATGTCGCTATGGCAATACTGAAGGCGCTGGTGGTCGACGACGCCAGTTTTGTGAGAGATCTGGTGAAACGGACAGTGCGACAGCGCTTTCCCGTCATTGAAACCACGGATGCCCAGAATGGCCGGCGTGCCCAGTCCCTGATGTCCAGAACCAGTTTTGACCTGGTGCTGTGCGACTGGGAAATGCCGGAGATGTCCGGGCTGGAACTGCTGCAGTGGATGCGCCAGCAACCGCAGTACCAGAAGGTGCCGTTCATCATGATTACCAGTCGCGGCGACAAGGATCATGTTATTGAGGCGGTCAAGGAAGGGGTGTCTGAATACCTGGGCAAGCCTTTCAGTCCGGATGGGCTGAGTAAGAAAATCATCAAGGTGATGGGCCGCCGCCTGAAGGACGCCATGGATCGCAGCGGCAAATCACTGGAAGGACCGGCGGAGGCGTTCAAGGAATCCGCCGCCTTGCTCACCCAGAAGCGGGAGGCGCCGGCATCCAGGCCCGAAGCCTCAAAGCCTGAGCCCGTTGCTGATAACCCGCTGCTGAATGTTGGTAGTGCAAAAGCGGCAGCCGGCAAGCCTCAGGCTCGTGGTGTCATGAGTATGGCATCTGTGAGGTTTTCCGACAGTACACTGAAATCGGTGGTCAAGGATATCAATCTGACGGAAGTGCGGGTGATCGCCAAGCGGGATCAGGAATTCCCGGGGATTCTCGATCAGGCGGTGGTGGATATCGACATGGGCGATGGCCAGATGGCGCGTCTGAACGGTTACGTGCATCAGTTGCAGGCTGTGGACAAGCGCCAGGATACCGACTTTGTCAGTGTCACTATCCGTTTTGTCGATGAAGACCCTAAGAAGCTGGAGGATCTGTCGCGATTTGTGGCCAGGTTCCGGGCCTCAAACCGCTAACTGAGGGCGCCTCAGTCCTCCGGAACCTGTTCGGGAATCCTCTCGACCAGGCGCTCCCTTGGAAAATGGCAGATAAATTCGCTGCCTTCGCCGACTTTGCTGCGAATTTCCAGGTTGCCGTCGTGATTGATCAGCACATGCTTGACGATAGCCAGGCCCAGGCCGGTTCCGCCGGTGTCCTTGTGGCGACTGGGATCGGCGCGATAGAACCGTTCGGTCAGCCTGGGGATATGGATCGGATCAATGCCGATGCCGGTATCCTTGACGGACAGATGGGCGCCTTCGCGATTGGTGCTCCAGGCAACTGTGATGGCTCCGCCGGCCGGCGTGTATTTCACCGCATTAAACACCAGGTTGGAAAATGCACTGCGTAGCTGGCTTTCATCGCCCTGCAGCAGGCGGTGGTCACTGATCTGAACCGTGATCTGGTGGCCCTTGTCGCCGCTCAGGGCCCGGGCATCATGACAGATCTGGTTCAGCAGGGCGTCGACATCGGTCAGCGTGTCATCCACCGTATGCTCGCCGGTTTCGATACGGGACAAGAGAATCAGATCTGTGATCAAGGCCTCCATCCGGGAGGCCTGTGCCGCCATGGTATTGATAGCCCGGCGCCACTTGGCAGGCAGCTCATCACCATGATCCACCAGGGTTTCAAGGTAGCCACTGATCACGGTCAGCGGTGTGCGCATTTCATGGGAAACGTTGCCGACAAAGTCGCGCCGCATTTGTTCAAGCTGATACAGCCGGGTGACATCCTTGGCCACGATCAGGCGGTCATCGTCGCCGAACAGGCTGATCTGGATCTGCAGATGGATGTGGGGCTTGGCTGGCGAGTTGATTTCCAGGGGCTCGCGGTAATCCCGGGTATCGAAATAGGCCTTGAATGCCGGGTTGCGGATCAGGTTATGGATGTACTGACCCTGATCGGTGCTGCGGCGGAAACCCAGCAGGTATTCGGCTGAGCCGTTCCACCACTCCATGGCGCCACGGGCATCGGTCATGATAACGCCGTCGCGCATGGCGTTGGTGGATTCCTGAACCCGGTTGATACGGGCCCGCAGGCGATCCTGGGTCATCAGGTGGTTCTGGTTCAGCTTGTGCAGGCTGTCGAAGATATCACCCCACAAGCCGATGCTCTGGGGCGCTTCGTCGGAAGCGCTGGGGTTTCCCAGCCACTGGTAAAGGCGCCGGGCCTGGACCAGGGTCCACCAGAGATAGGCAACAAGCCCCACCAGCAACCCGTAGAGCGGCTCGCCGAAATAGAACCCCACCAGTGTGGTGCCTGCGAGCGCGGTGATGATCAGTCTCAGGTAACGGGACCAGTTGTGTTGCATCCACTACTGCCTTGTCGTGTTGCCGGCGCTGATGCCGTGATCGCCGGACGATGAGGGGCGGTCCGGGGCTGTCGTCAGGGAGTAAATCAGGCCACTTTGGTGGAAAACCGGTAGCCCGTTCCCCGCACGGTCTGAATCAGATGATCGTACCTGTCTCCCAGCGCCTTGCGCAGGCGGCGGATGTGAACGTCGACGGTGCGTTCCTCGACATACACGTTGCCGCCCCACACCTGATCCAGCAGTTGAGACCGAGTATAGACCCGTTCCTGGTGAGTCATAAAGAACTGCAGCAGGCGGTACTCGGTCGGGCCCATATTAATGGCACCGTCGGCCGTGGTCACACGATGGCCGACCGGGTCCAGGGTCAGACCATCCACTTCGATGGGGCTGTCGACACCCGGCGGTGTGGCACGACGCAGAACCGCTTTCAGGCGGGCTACCAGCTCACGTGGGCTGAACGGCTTGGTGATGTAATCGTCGGCACCGACTTCCAGGCCCTGAATCTTGTTATCCTCTTCCACCTTGGCGGTCAGCATGATGATAGGGATATCGGCGGTGGCCTCTTCTTTCTTCAGCCGGCGCGCAAGTTCGACACCGCTGGTGCCCGGCAGCATCCAGTCCAGCAGGATCATGTCTGGTTGCTTGTCGATAATCAGGGCATGGGCTTCACGGGCGTCCGCTGCCTCCAGGTAGTCGTAATCCGCCATTTCGAGCGCGACCGCAATCATTTCACGGATAGGCGCTTCGTCATCGACGATCAGGACAGTTTTTCCACTCATATGCATCAACCTGTGTCAGACCTCGGGAGTTCTCTGATCAGAGGTGCGAACACACTCCCTTGTAATGTTGCCGAGTCATTACAACGCGTCTTTGTTACAAGTATATGACATGGGCGGGTAGTCAGAACGCCAGATCCAACGCCAGCCCCAGAAACACTGCAAAGCCGGCCCAGTTGTTATTGAGAAATGCCTTGAAGCATCCTTCCCGGTTCCGCTCCCTGGCCAGGTACTGGTGGTAGACGAAGAGCGTGGCCATGGCCACAACGCCGAGATAATAGAAGGAGCCCAGTTCCGCCCGCTGGCCCACCATCACCAGAATCACCACCACCATGGTCTGCAGCAGAGCGATGATCGCCCGATCTGCATCACCAAACAGGATGGCTGTCGATTTTATGCCGACTTTCAGGTCGTCATCCCGGTCGACCATGGCATAGAGGGTGTCATAGGCGACCGTCCAGAGCACGTTGGCGGTAAACAGCAACCAGGTGAGCTGACTGAGCTGGTTGGCCTCAGCTGCCCAGGCCATGGGAATGGCCCAGGAAAAGGCGGCGCCCAGAAACAGCTGGGGCAAATGGGTGTAACGCTTCATAAACGGGTAGATAAAGGCCAGCAGTGCACCACCGAATGACAGATACAGGGTCAGGGTGTTGGTGAACAGCACCACCATCAGAAACGACACCAGGCATAGCCCGGCAAACAGGGCGACGGCTTCCCAGGCACGGACCCGGCCGGCGGTGAGCGGGCGATCCTTGGTGCGTTTGACGTGGCGATCCCAGTCCCGGTCGGCAAAATCGTTGATGGCGCAGCCCGCGGCCCGCATGAAAAATACGCCCAGGGTGAAGATCAGCAGGTTGGCAAATGACGGGGTCCCCTCGGCCGCCAGCCAGAGTGCCCAGTAAGTTGGCCACAGCAGCAACAAAGTGCCGATCGGACGGTCGATGCGCAGCAGTCGTGCGTAATCCGCCAGGCGGGCATGAACATGGGTGGGCAGGGCGTTCTGCAACATAGGAGCTGGTATCCGCTTGTTGATGCGTGAGAGTGCACCCGATTATAGCCAGCGGCAGCGGTAGGGTTAACCCTGGTTGTGAGACTGGTATAGCCGGGGTAACAGGTATTCCCCCACCAACAGGGCGCAGGAACCCCGGTGGAACAGGGATCTGCGGGCAAGGCGAGGGTGGCCGTTGCTGCGGACTTTGCAGAGCCCTGTTTCCAGTGGCCCCCGCTGCCACTCGGGGCTGCTGAACAGATAGGCGCCCAGTGGCTTGTTGCCAAGATTGCGCAGGCGGCGGCCGTGGCCGTGCAGGCAGTTCTGTGGAATAACCGTTCGAGCCAGCACCCACGGGCGGCCGTCACCGCACAGGCGAACTTCCCTTACCCAGGCAAGCTGGCGCGGTGCCAGGTTCAGGCGCTTCGCTTCTTCAGGGGTTGGGGTTGAAAAACCTTCCCTGAGAATTTCAACGTGAAAGCGTTCCTGGCATTTTTGCTGCAGTGCCCGGGTAAAGGAACCTTCTACCATCAGCCAGTAGCGGGCCGGGCCATGAACCTCAGGACAGTAAAGGCCGGCCGCCGCCAGCGACCGGTACCAGAACGTGGGAGGTATGCTCAGCTCGGGGGGCTGGTCACAGTCCTTTAACGGCATAGATTCCCGGAGCGTTGCGCCAATAGCCTTTGTAGTCCATGCCATAGCCGAACAGGAATCGATCCTCAACGTAAAGGCCGGTAAAGTCTGCCTTCAGGCCGGGGCGCGCCTTGCGATCGTGCTCCTTGTCTACCAGCACCGCAGTCAGAACCTCGCTGGCGCCATGGGCCAGGCAGTAATCTGCGATGGCGCACAGCGTCGTACCCTCGTCCAGGATGTCGTCGACGATCAGAACCGTGCGGCCTTTCATGTCGGCTTCCGGCTGAAGCTTCCATTCCAGAATGCCGCCGGTGGTCTCCTGGCGGTAACGGGTGGCGTGCAGATATTCGGCCTGAACCGGAAACTTCAGTCGTGGCAAGAGCTGACCGGTCAGGATCAGGCCGCCGTTCATGACGCAGAACAACAGGGGGTTACTGTCTTTGAGGCGATCGGTGATGGCGCTGGCCATGGTGTCGATGGCGGTATGCACCTGATCTTCGGGAACCAGGCAGTCAGCGTCTGCCATGACCTGGTTCATTTCAGCGACGGTATCGGTCATAACGATCGGGTCCTGTCCAAAACGACGGATTATACCGAAGTGGGGCGATCGAAGGGAGGGGCGTGGCGGTATTGCCATGTCTGTAATTGTGGCTATTGGCAGAAAACCCCGGGCCCGGTTGTCGGTGCTGGCATTGGTCAATACCGGTGTCGCGGTTATGATGGCAGCCAATCGGGTGAGTGGCAGTTGGCTGGAACCCGGTCGCATTTTGTGATCATTCTGCTTGATTGCTTTATTGTTCGACAATAATATCTGCGCAGACAAATTGGTGGGAGCTTGTTATGAAGAAGTGGCAGTGTGTGGTGTGTGGCCTGATTTACGACGAGGCTGAGGGATGGCCGGAGGATGGCATTGAGCCCGGCACCAAGTGGGAAGACGTGCCTGAGGATTGGGTTTGCCCGGACTGCGGTGTGGGCAAGGAAGATTTTGAAATGATCGAAATCGGCTAAAGGCAGGACAGAGTCATGACCGAGCAGACACCTATTGTGATCGTTGGTACCGGTTTGTCGGGTTACTCACTGGTACGGGAATTTCGCAAACTGGATAAGGAAACCCCGGTCATCATGGTGACTGCCGACGACGGCGTCAGCTATTCCAAGCCTATGTTGTCGACCGGCTTTACCAAAGACAAGGACGCGGATGGTCTGGCCCAGGCCAACCCTGAGGCCATGGCCGAGCAACTGGGAGTGGAAATTCGTCCCTGGTCCACGGTTACGGGCATTGATACCGATGCCCATGAGCTCAAACTGGGCGACCAGCGCATACGTTATGCCAAGCTGGTTCTGGCCTGGGGCGCCGACGTCATCCGCCTGAGTCTGGATGGTAACGCGCAGGACCGGGTTCATTCCATCAACGACCTGATGGATTACCGTGCCTTCCGTAAAGCCCTCGCCGAGGGCAAGCGGGTCGCGATTATGGGGGCGGGCCTGATCGGGTGTGAGTTTGCCAATGATCTGCGCAATGGTGGCTACGAAGTGGACGTTATCGCCCCGGACTCATCGCTGATGCCCAGCCTGCTGCCGGAGACAGCCGCTGGTGCCGTGCAGGCTGAGCTGGAGAGGCTTGGTGTTCGGTTCCATTTGGGGACGGTGGTTGAGCGGGCAGAGAAGCAGGGCAGTGGCGTCGAACTGACGCTCGGTAATGGTGAGCAACTCCAGGCCGACCTTGTTGTGTCTGCGGTGGGGCTGCGCCCCCGCACTGAACTGGCCCGCGAAGTCGGGATCCGTTCCGGCCGGGGTATTCAGGTGAACCGGGCTCTGGAAACGTCTGCACCGGATGTCTTTGCCCTGGGTGATTGTGCCGAAGTGGACGGGCGCGTTCTGCTCTATGTGCTGCCGTTGATGGCCTGTGCCCGGGCGCTGGCGAAAACTCTGGCCGGTACGCGCACGGAAGTCAGCTATGGCACCATGCCGGTGATGGTAAAAACACCCTGTTGCCCGACCGCAGTCTGCCCACCACCGATGGATGCCGAGGGGGAATGGCAGGTGGAGCAGGACGGGGCTGATGTCAAAGCCCTGTTCCGGAGCCCGGACGGCGACACGCTTGGCTTCGCAGTGACCGGCCGGTTTGCTCTGGAAAAGCAGACACTGGCGAAGGAAGTTCCTCCTATTCACCGGGACTGAAGCTTGCGGCTACCAGTGAGGTTGGCTGGTAGCCGATTGCCGTCTTTGGCAGTTTCAGCCGTTGCGAAATTTTCCTGTCTGGGGTAGAAAACCCGTTCGTGAGCTAACAAAAGACAGGAGCGCGCATGCTGGATGTAACCCGAAAACTGGTGGAGTTGCTGGATCTTTCCCCGATCGGAGACGATCATTTTCAGGGCGACAGTGAGGATCTGGGCTTTCCGCATGTATTCGGGGGGCAGGTTCTGGGGCAGGCCCTGATGGCGGCCAGCCGGACCGTCGAAAATCGCCTCTGCCACTCCCTGCACGCCTATTTTCTGCGCCCTGGCAATCACAGCATGCCGATCGATTATGAAGTTCAGCGGGTTCGGGATGGCGGCACGTTCTCGGTGCGCCGGGTGATTGCCCGGCAGGACGGCAAGGAAATCCTGACCGGTTCCATGTCGTTCCAGGTCGCAGAAGACGGATTGGACCATCAGGTTGCCATGCCGGCAGCGCCGGACCCGGATACACTCAAGTCCGAGCAGGACTGGGGCAAGCTGATCGCAGATAAAGTGCCGGAGAAAATGCGGGATATGTTGACCCGCGACCGGCCTATAGAGATCCGTCCGGTCGACCCGATGAACCCGTTTAAACCGGAAAAGCGCCCGCCCCATCGCCAGAACTGGTTCCGGGCCCTCGGACCCTTGCCGGATGACCCGGTGCTGCACCGGTGTCTGCTGACTTATGCCTCTGACTTCTCCTTTCTGGGAACGTCCCTGACTCCTCACGGGCGCACCTTCATGAGCAAGAACATGCAGGTTGCCAGCCTGGACCATGCCATCTGGTTCCATCGGGATTTCCGTATGGATGACTGGCTGCTTTATGACAAGGACAGTCCGAGTGCCTCGGCGGGCAGGGGCTTCAATCGGGGCAATTTCTTTACCCGGGATGGTGTTTTGGTGGCCTCCACCACTCAGGAAGCACTGATCCGGGAACGTAAGGCCTGAGGGTTGTAATCGCCCAGCCAGTCGACCATGTCATCAAAGGGTAGCGGCCGGGTGAGGAAGTAGCCCTGCACCAGATCGCAGCCCATGTCTTTGAGCAGCGACAGGGTTTTCTCATCCTCCACCCCCTCGGCCACGACGGTGTAGCCGAGGCTGTGGCACATGTCGATGGTGGTGCGCACGATCACTCTGTCCTGCTCCCGTTCCACTATATCGGTAATCAGTGAACGGTCGATCTTGATTTCGCCCGCCGGCAACTGCTTGATGTAGGACAGGGACGAATAGCCGGACCCGAAGTCGTCAATGGAGAGCGGAATGCCCGCGGCATCAAGCGCATTCAGCGCCCGCAGCGAATTGGTAGGGTCCTGCATCATGGAGGTCTCCGTGACCTCGAAGGTGATGGCCCCGGTGTGTACCTGGTAGCTTTGCATCAGCCGTTGTACGAACACGGCAAAATCCGGCTCCCGCAGGTTATTGGGCGAGATGTTGACGGCGATTCCGGCATCCCAGCCGATCTCCAGCAGCCGCCCGCGCATTTCCAGGGCCTCTTTCAGCACCCATCGGGTCAGGGGTTTGATCAGCCCGGTCTGTTCGGCCACCGCGATAATTTCATCGGGCCGAACCGGCTGTTCCCGCCTTGGCCAGCGAATCAGTGCCTCAAATCCGGTAATGGCGCGGGTACGCAGGCACAGCTTGGGCTGCAGGTACAGAGTCAACTCATTGTGATCGATGGCGTGGCGCAGGTCGGAGACCAAGGTTAGTCGGTCGGCGCTGTAGGAGTCCCGGGAGGATTTGTAGTAGGCAATTCCGCGGTCTCGGGCGCGGTCAGAACCTTCGGCGATCACCGCCCTGCGAATCAGGGTGTTGGCATCGTTTCCGTGAGTCGGGTAGAAAGCCACGCCCAGCTGTGGATTCAGGGGAACCTGCATGCCAAGGAAATCCACCGGGTAGCGGATCTCTTCAATGCTGCGCAGCACGATTCTGGGCACCGACAGCGCCTGGTCGGCATCCACCACAAAGGCAAAGGTTTGCGGGTCGAGGCTGGCCAGGAAGAAGGTTCGGTTGTCGGTCTGCTCCAGAGAGATGGCCCCAGGTACATCCTTGATCACCGCGTTGTAGTGTTTGGAGGCCAGCTCCAGAATGCGGTCGGTGTTGCGGTGGCCCAGGGTCTTGGTGACCGGATACAGGTTGTCCAGATGGATGATGACCACGCCGAAGCGTTTGCCGCGCTGGCTCCGGATCAATTCGTTCAGGCGCATTTCATAGCTGCTGCGATTGGGCAGGCCGGTGAGCGGATGGTGCAAGGCCTGGTCCATCAGCCGGAGTTCGGCTGTGCGCCGAGCTTCGAGTGCCTTGAGTTCCGCCTCCTGGGCCAGCACTTTCTCCTGGCGCTCGTGATAGATCCGGATGGCCAGAGCCAGGCTGAGCAGGATCGCCTGGAAGGCAGAGCCCAGTTGCATGCCATAGACCGAGAAGAAACTGGTGGGAATCAGGCCATACTTGTTGGCGGCGGTAATGGCACCGCCCAGGGTCACGGCCCCCCAGGCCAGGGTGTAGTACACCGCCTGTGGATTGCCTCGGGCCCATTGCAGGGGGCCGACGACAGTAAGCAGCAGGCAACTGGGAATCGCCAGGGCCACGGTTAGCCGGATGCCAGTGCCGTAATCAATCACCATGGTCGACAGTGCCAGTGCTCCGTTCAGTAAGATGGTGGCGAGCATGAGACGGTCGAGCCGGGGGCTGCACTCTCGCAGCTTGAGGAACGACCGTGAAAACATGAGGGTGAACAGCATGGCCAATGGTATCGACAGCACCATGGCGTTGCTCTGAACTGCAGGGAGTGTCGGCCACAGGAACTGGTAGGTAGTACCGTTCAGGGTGCCGATCAGGATCAGGTAGCCCAGGGTCGAGAGTACGTAATAAAGATAGATGGATTCCCTGAGTGCCAGGAACACAAACAGGTTGAAGCAGATGGCGGTAATCAGGATGCCGTAGTACAGGGCGTGAACCTGGCTTTCTACGGAGGTCTTCTCGAAAAAGCTGCGATTGTTCCACAGCCTTAGCGGCACTTGCATGGCACCGTCGGTGTCGATTCTCAGCAAGATGCGGTAGTCGTGACCGGCTTCAAGCTGGAACGGAAACAGGAAGTGCGGATGCTCCACCGGGCGCTCCGAGAACAGCATGCGGTCGCCGGTCTGATAGCTCAGCTGGATTTCGCCGTCCCGTAACAGATAGAAATCGATCCGGTCGAGGTGCGGGTAGGTGATCTCCAGGAGATTGGTGGTCTGGGGACGGGTGATGGGGAACCTCAGCCAGACCTGGTCACGGGTGTAACCGAAATTAGGCGTTTGTTCGTTCAGGATTTGCCAGTCGCCGGATTCCAGGGCCTGTTGCGGGCTGCGTTGGTCGTCCGGCGCCAGTCTCAGGTACTCAATGGCCGGAATATAGCCATCACTGGCAGCCATGGCGGGAAGCGAAAGCGCCAGAAGAATCAGCAGGGCTGCCAGGGGTCGGGCCAGTTGCATCAGAATCACAGGTTACCGTTCTTGTCGTTATGGCCTGAGTATGGCCTGTCGTCTGGGGCGGCTCAAGCCGTAACCGGCAGACTTTTGGTAACTTGTGTAATAATTGGTCAAATCCCGTTAATCCAATCCCGGACCCAGGGCAGGGCTTCCGCCTCCGGCTCCATGGTTTCCAGTGCATCAATCCGCAGGGTGTCACCGACCTTACGGGCGCCGGTTTCATAAAGTGCTTCTTCCATCAGGTCGCCGGCGCCGCAAAAGGTGTCGCCATAGGAGCTGTCGCCCAGCACGATCACGCCAAAGGGGCGGCCAGGCTGCTGAGGCAATTGTTCGCGCAAGTCCAGATAAAACGGCAACAGGTTGTCGGGGATTTCACCCTGGCCAGTAGTGGAGGTGCACACCAGCAACGCGTCGTGGTTGTTGGTGATATCGGCCAGGGTTGGATTTTCCAGAACCGTGACGGTGTGGCCTTCGGGTTCCAGTTCCTGCTTGATACGGCGCGCTGTCAGCAGGGCGCCCCCGTAAACGCTGCCGGTAAGAATGCGAATTGCTGCCATAACGACTGCCTGTGTTGATGGGGTAGGGATGTTCGGGGCAGATAGTAAAGGCGTGGCTGGTTCGGCTCAAGCCGAAGTCTGTGGGCCGGGCCCGGCGTTCTGACTCCGTACTCTTGGGGCAATACGGTTCCGGCCACTCTCCTTGGCGTTGTATAGCTGTACGTCGGCCTGCTTGAGCAGTTCGTTGATCGATCCGGATTTGGAAATGGAGCATACCCCGGCACTGATGGTGACTGGCAGGGTTTGTTCCCGATGGTGAAAGCGGGTGGCTGCCACTTCTGCGCGCAGGCGCTCAGCCAGGGTGAGTGCCTGTAGCAAAGTGGTGTCGGGTAATAGCAGCAGAAATTCCTCACCGCCCCAGCGGGCAGCCACATCCGACTGGCGGACAATCTGCCGGACCAGATCCGCGAACTGGCGCAGAACCTCGTCTCCGGCATCGTGGCCAAAGTCATCGTTAATGCGTTTGAATAGGTCCAGATCAATCAGAACGACGGAAAAATGATGGCCGGAGCGCTCGAACCGGGAGAACTCGGTGTTCAGTCGGCTCTGCATGTCTCGCCGGTTTGCCAGCCCGGTCAACTCGTCGGTGCGGGCGGCGTGTTCGTGGGCCTGGGCGAGTGCCACCAGTTTGTTGCGGGCCCGCAACCGGCCGGCTTCCAGCACGAAACAGAAGATCGACTCGAAGGTGAGTGTGGCGAAGAAACGGATCTTGAAGTCGGTGCTGTATTCGGCGCTGACCCCCGGCATGTCGGGAAACTGGAACACCAGGATGGCCAGCAGGTAGCAGAACAGCAGGATAGCGGTGCCACCCTTGAGGCTGGTCAGGTAGAACAGCAGGGGCGGGAACACATAAAACCAGAGCGGGCCGGTATTGCCCTCGCCGCCGGAGGCAATCAGATAGGTGAACAGCAGCCCGACAATAACCAGCAGGCCCCCTTTCTGGACCGTTCGGTCCCGACTCCAGGCGTACCAACCAATATTGAGAGTGATCGGAACAACGAATGCCCAGAGCACCCAGGCGTGCAAATAGTGATCGGCATACCAGGCTTTGGCGCCGATCCCGGCCAGAAACAGAATCGCCATGGCTGACAGGCCATTCAGTAGCCGGGAGATCTGAAGCTCCTCATGCTCGCTGGACTGGGTGTGGCTGGTAAGGCTGGTATCTGTCATTAACTGTTATTCTTTTTGACATATTTTCGGGAATTATGCGTCAAAAACCATCTTGATTGCAGCATTAACTATCAGGATTGTGAAGGGGGCCATTAACCGGGATTTGTTTCAATTTGATGGCAAAAAATTTATAGTTTGCCCCCGGCGAACACTGCTCAAACCCCTTCTGTCCACAAGACAAGAGAATCAATTGGTATGGCCCGTTCCAGCAGCTTTCTGGATAACCTTCTCACCAGCCCCTCCACGGAACGGTACAGGGTCGGACTAAGTGTACTTTTCCTTCTTTGTGTCTGGCTTGTGGTTGGTTCCTTCAGCCAGGGCCTGCCTAACGCCATGTTATTGATGGCCGCCGCGGTCATTGGTGGCTACATGGCAATCAATATCGGTGCCAACGATGTCGCCAACAATGTCGGGCCGGCGGTCGGGTCCGGAGCCCTGTCGCTGGGTGCGGCAGTGCTTCTGGCGGCCGTATTCGAAGCCGCTGGCGCACTGATTGCTGGCGGCGATGTGGTGTCTACCATCAAAGGCGGGATTATCGATCCGACCACTCTGGAAGACCCGCGCGCGTTTGTCTGGTTAATGACGGCGGCCCTGCTGGCGGGCGCCCTGTGGCTGAACCTGGCCACCTGGATGGGCGCGCCGGTCTCAACCACTCACTCCATCGTGGGCGGTGTCCTGGGGGCCGGAATTGCCGCTGGAGGCTGGGCCATTGCGGATTGGGCGGTGATGGGCAAGATTGCCGCAAGCTGGGTGATTTCGCCGGTTCTGGGCGGTGCCCTGGCGGCGCTGTTCCTGTTCGCAATCAAGAAAACCGTACTGTATCGCCAGAATCTGGTGTCCTCTGCCCGTACCTTTGTACCCTGGCTGGTGGCGATTATGGCCTGGGCCTTTTCCACCTATCTGATGATCAAGGGCGTCAAGAAGATCGTCAAAGTGGACATGGTGGAAGCTTCGGTGATCGGCCTGGTTGTGGCAGGAGTGGTGTTCTTCGTGATGCGCACCCTGGTGGGCCGCAAAGCCTCGACCATGGAAAACAGTGCGCAGGGGGTAAATACCCTGTTCACCTGGCCGTTGATTTTTGCCGCAGCCCTGTTGAGCTTCGCCCACGGCGCCAACGACGTGGCCAATGCCATTGGCCCGCTGGCAGCCATCAATGATGCCATTCAGGCTGGCGGTGGCGTGGTTACCTCAGCGAAGATCCCGCTTTGGGTGATGCTGGTAGGCGCCCTGGGGCTGGCGGTCGGGCTGATGCTGTTCGGGCCGCGCCTGATCAAAACGGTAGGCTCGGAGATTACCGAACTGGACAAGACCCGGGCCTTCTGTATTGCGCTGTCTGCGGCGCTGACGGTGATTCTGGCTTCCCAGCTTGGCCTGCCGGTCAGTTCCACCCACATTGCCATTGGTGGCGTTTTCGGTGTCGGCTTCCTGCGTGAGTATCTGAAATCCAACTACGCGACCCAGCTGCACAAGATCATCGAACACCATGACCCGGTCGAGCAGGAACGCCTCAAGCCGTTCCTGGATGATTTCCGTAATGCCTCGGTGGAGGAAATGGAGAAGCTGCTGAAACAGGCGAAGAAGAAAAAGCAGCAGGTGCCTTTGTCCAAGTCGGAGCGCAAGCGCCTGAAGAAGATATACCGTGAGGAGATGGTCAAGCGCTCCCATCTGGTGAAAATTGCCGCGGCCTGGATCATTACCGTGCCGGCGTCAGCGATTATGGCGGCGTTCCTGTTCTTTACCCTGCGTGGCCTGATGGTCTGACCGTTGTGCGGGGCTGGTGATGGCCCCGCGCTTTGTCCATACTATAGGTAATGCATCCGGCAGGCGTGGCCTGTCGCTATCCATATTCGGGGAGTACAACATGAGTTCATCTGTCGAGAGCCGTCAGGCGCGGATGATTGAAGAGTTGCGGGTGTTCATCAAGAAAGTGATGAGCGATCCGACGATTGCCGTGAAGTCCATGGAGATTGCCCGCAAGTACAAGGGCGAGGCCAATGCCGATGAGCTGATGGCTCGTGAGATCAGTGCCAATACCACGATCCGGATTCCGGAGAGCTGGAGTGAGGCCGACAAGATGTTTCTGGAAATCCTGCACGAGGTGCTGGATGACGAAGAGGCGCTTTACTGATTCTGGCTTTGGAGTAGGTTGGGGCTTGTGGGAGCCCTTTCCAAAACACGCTGTGGATACTTCCCTGTACGCTCTGCTCCGCCATCCATGGCTCCGCAAGGTTTTGGAAAGGGCTCCCACAAGCCCCGCCCCACGCCGCGGAGCTGTATTCCGGAAGCACTAGGCCTGCCTGGCCTCTTTCTGGTTCTGCTTCAAAACCGCCGCAGCCATCTGGTGCAGGATGGCCATTTCATCGGCAATCCCATCTTCCTTCGACAGTTCCCTCTGCTCCCTGAGAATATCTTCCAGAATATCCGGCGTTGTTAACGGGTTGGCCAGAACCACCCGGAACACAATGCACGGGAAGTGGTAGTAACGGGCGGGCTCAAGTCGGGTTCGGGAGACGAAGGCTTTGCCGCGTTCCCGTTGGGTTTTCTGAATGAACTTGGTGATGCGGTTCAGGCAGGTGTTCATCTTTTCTGCCTGCAGCTCATCGGCCATGGCCAGTGCCTGGCGCACATCTTCCGGGCAATAGCGGTAGGTCAGGATGTTCAGTTCCGGGCGGGTGACCAGTTCAAAATCCGGTTGTTCATCGATCATGTTGGCAAAGGTTTTGGCTTTGTCGATGCCCTGGTCGATGAGAATTTCGTAGCCTTCTCTGGCGAGGATTTTCAGGCCTGAGTGAATCAGCATGGCCATGCCCGGGCGCGAGCCTTCCAGGGTGGTGCTGCCGAGGTCCCGGGAACCTTTCCGGATGATGTACTGGGCGTGGTGTTCTACCGCGCTGGCCAGGCTGGGATCCTTGAAGACCACCAGGCCGGCGCCCATGGGTACGTAGAGCTGTTTGTGGGCGTCGAAGGTGACCGAGTCGGCTTTCTCGATGCCGCGCAGCAGGTGTTTGTGGGTGCGGGAGAACAGGGTTGGCCCGCCCCAGGCGGCGTCGACGTGGAAGTGGGCGCCGAATTCCCGGGCGATGTCGGCCATGGCGTCCAGCGGGTCGACGTTGCCGGTTTCGGTGGTGCCGGCCACGCCGCAGATGGCCATGACTTTGATTTTCTGTTTCTGCAGCTCCAGACATTTGTCGCGCAGGGCGTCGGTCTGGATCCGGTTGAATTCGTCGGTTTCCACCGGCACCAGGGCATCCCGGCCAAGGCCGAGGACGTCGGCGGCTTTGCGCAGCGAGTAGTGGCCGCGTTTGGAGACGACGATGGCGGCGCCTTCATGACCGTAGTATTTCAGGGCGCGGAACAGGCCTTCTTCGTGCAGGCCGCGGAAGCTGCCTTCGGCCGGGAAGGCGCGATTGCGGGCAACCCACAGGGCGGTAAGGTTGGCGACCGTGCCGCCCGAGCACATGGCGCCCAGCGCATGCCGGGGGTCGTGCATCCATTTCCGGTAAAAAGAACCGTCTTCCTGGTACACCAGCCGGTGTATCTGCCCCAGTACCTGGCGTTCCATGGGCGTGAACGCCTTGGAGGTTTCGGTTTTCACCAGGTTCTGGTTCAGGGCGATCATGATCTTCGACAGCGGCAGCATGAAGTAGGGCAGTGCCGAGGTCATGTGGCCGATGAACGCGGGTGACGCGGTATGAACGGAGTTGGCCACCAGTTTGTCGAGCAGAAACTGGGTCTGCTCGGAGACAAAAACGGGCTTCTCCGGGATGACGTAGTCGGAGAAGTCTTTCTCGACTTCGGACAGGTCCCGTTCGATGGCGACGATGTGTTCCTGCAGGAATCCGGCCAGGTTGCGGGAGATGTCCTGGTCGATCCGGCTCAGGGTCGACTCCGGCGCTTCGGGCACCGTGAACACGCGATACATTGCCTCCAACGAGGCCTGGGCGGATTTTTTCTTTCCGGTCATAGCACCACACACATTCAGTGGTATCCGATGGGTTGGTTCCGGAAACCCATCGGATGGAGCCGGGCATGGCCCGGTTGCGAAAATGTCTGCCAGCCGCCAAGCGGGGCATTGGTTCCCTGAGGCTGCGTAGTATAAGACCTGTCAGGCAATGACGCCATGCCTGCCGGGCCAGCGGTCCGGGTTAGAGAATTTCCCGGTGTACATCCAGGATGGCGGCGTCGATGCGGTCCTGGATGTCTTTTTCGACCTGATCGAGGCGCTGGGTGATCTGCTGGGCGCTGGCGCCGAGGGCGGCGATGGTCCAGGTGGCGCAGTCGAGGGCGTCGTGGTCGGCGGTTTCGGCCACGGCCAGGTCCGGTTCTCTGCCCCAGATGGCTTTCATGGCGGTGAAGGCTTTGCGTTTGGCTTTTAGGTCTTCGCAGCCGTAGAGCTGGAAGTGCAGGGTGAGGACGCCTACGTGGGGGGTAATATCCTGGTGCTGTTGTGGGGTTTTGCCTTCTTTCAGCAGTTTTCTAAGGGCGTCCGACATCGTGGCCTTAACCTTGGAGTTGGAACATGCGGGGGATGCCTTTCCAAAACACGCTGTGAATACTTCCCTGTACGCTCTGTTCCGCCATCCATGGCTCCACAAGGTTTTGGAAAGGCATCCCCCGCATGTTCATGAACCTTATAGGGGGAGTCCGGTTTGCATAACCGTTTTGCCTCCGTGAATGTCTTTAGCCTACTACAGGCGTCCCCCGTTTGATAATCGCTGCCGGGTTGGTGCCGGAGGGCAGGTTGCCGTAGTTCATGCCGCCGCTGCTTTGCAGGCGGGAGGCGCAGAAGGCATCGGCGACGTGTTTGTCGCCAAAGCGCAGTAACAATGAGCCTTGCATGGTCAGGGCCATGCGGTCGACCAGGTTGCGGGCGCGGTACTGGAAGTCGCTGATGTCGGCGAAGTCGTGTTGCAGTTGCGCCAGGTACTGGTCGAAGCGGCTGTCGGTGCCTTTGGCTTCGGCGGCTTCTTTGAAGAAGGCGTCGAGGGTTTCGGGTTCTTTTTGCAGGGCGCGGAGGGTGTCCAGGCACTGGACGTTGCCGCTGCCTTCCCAGGTGGCGTTAACCGGGGATTCCCGGAACAGTCGGGGCATGATGCAGTCTTCCATCACGCCGCTGCCGCCAATGCATTCCATGGCTTCGTAGGCGTGGTTGGGGGTGCGTTTGCAGATCCAGTATTTGCCTACGGGGGTGGCCAGGCGGGCCAGCAGGCGTTCGTGTTCGTTGTTCTGGTTGTCCATGGCCCGGGCGACGCGCATGGTGTAGGCGAGGGCGGCTTCGTTTTCGATGATCAGGTCGGCCAGGACGTTCTGCATCAGCGGCTGGTCGCTGAGGGTTGCGCCGAAGGCGCTGCGGTTGTGGCAGTGGTGCGTAGCCTGGGCCACGGCCTGGCGCATGCCGGCGGCGCTGCCAATCATGCAGTCGAAGCGGGTCATGGCGACCATTTCGATGATGGTTCTGACGCCGCGGCCTTCTTCACCGACCATCCAGGCCAATGCGCCGCGGATTTCCACTTCGCTGGAGGCGTTGGCAACGTTACCCATTTTGTTCTTGAGTTGCTGTACCTGCCAGGGGTTCTTGGTGCCGTCCGGGCGCCACCGGGGCATCAGGAAGCAGGACAGGCCGCTGGTGGTCTGGGCCAGTACCAGGAAGGCGTCGCACATGGGGGCGGAGACGAACCATTTGTGGCCGACCAGCTCGTAGGCCTGGCCGGGGCCTTCCTGCCCGATGGCGTAGGCGCGGGTGGTGTTGGCGCGCACGTCGCTGCCGCCCTGTTTTTCGGTCATGGCCATGCCGATGGTGACGGAGGTTTTTTCGCTATCCGGCAGGTTGCGGCTGTCGTATTCGTTGGCGAGGATTTTCGGGGCCCAGAGCCTGGCCAGGTCCGGCTGGTTCTGGATCGACGGGATCGCTGCGAAAGTCATGGTGATCGGGCAACAGTGAGCGGCTTCCACCTGGGAGTGCAGGTAATACTTGGCGGCCCGGGCCACGTGGGCGCCTTTGCCCGGGTTGGTCCAGGGGGAGCTGTGCAGGCCGTTTTCCAGGGCTACGCGCATGAGTTCGTGGTAGGCCGGGTGGAAGGTGACTTCGTCTATCCGGTGGCCGTAGCGGTCGTGGGTGCGGAAGCTGGGTTTGTTGGCGTTGGCCTGGTTGCCGAGTTCGATGGTGTCGGCCAGGCCGGCCCAGGCCCCAAAGCGGGTGAGGTCGTCGTTGGCGAAGCCTGCGCCTTCCCGCAGAACGGCTTCCCGCAGCGCGGTGTCCTGTTCGTAGAGGTTGTAGTTCTCCAGCGGTCGGGGCTGGTTGATGACCTCGTGGGTGGCCGACAGGTAGCGGTTATCGTCGGTGGACTCGGTCTTGCGCTGCGGGCTGTTCATGGTTAGCTCCTGGTGCCGGTTAACCCCCGTAGGCAGAAGCAAACGATGGTGTCGACCAGCTCATCTTCGTTGTTGTCGTGTCCCGGCGGTGTTTCTGTCTGGGTCGGTGACAGCGGCCCCACCAGGGATTCCGAGATGGCGCCAACCAGGCAGGTGCTGGTGAGGCGGGCATCCTGGTCCGGTATGCAGCCTTCGGTTATGCCGCTCCGGATCGCTTGTTCAAACAGGCTGGCGTAGGCTTTGCGATACACCAGTCGCTCTTCTTCCACTTTCGGGTCTACCGGCTCGGCAATCAGTGCCCAGGCTTTCATCGGGCCTTTCAGGGCCCGGCGGGCGAACTGGCGCAGGGCGTTATCCAGGCGTTTAACGGCATTGCCGTCTACTGCCAGTGCTTCGGCAACCTTGTCGACTTCACGCTGGGTGGCCAGGCGAAAGATTTCCGCGAACAGGTCCTCCCGTGACTCGAAGTGGCGGTAGATGGTGCCCGTGGCAACGCCCGCCAGCCCCGCGATGCGGGTAATGCGTGCGCTGCGAAAACCGCCTTCGGATACGCACTCCCAGGTGCATTCAATGATCTTTTTTCGCGCCTCGGCTTTGCGCTGGCGCATTTTTTCAGTTTCACGATAGGCCATGCCGGCTCCTTGCAAGCATTGAATCAATATTCATTCTTTGTGTCAATTCTCAGTGCCGTTGAAGTGCTGTTATCTGAGCTTTCAAAACAATGGGTTATCTGTGATTACAAAAAATTACAAAAAAGTGGTTGTCAGGAAATAGCGTCAGTCATGAAAGCAGATTATAAAGACGCCAAGACGGGCCGTCAGATGGCCGGCAGTCGAGACGGGGTGCGTCTTCCAGAGCATCTGGCCACCCGTAAAGCTGTTTTCGTTGATGGAGATAAACCATGAGTGAATTCGACGAAAGCAATCTGGAGCAGTCCAGCAGCTGGACCAGCGACAGCGACGATAACCATTCCATTGCCGGCCGTGCCCGGGTTCGGGCCCAGTTGCAGGCAGATATTGAAGCCTTTCTGCAAGGCGGCGGAAAGATACAGGAGGTGGACACCACCTTCCGTTCTGATACCCCGCGCAAGGTGGAGATCGGGTTCAACAACCGTTCCCTCTGATGGCGTTTTCTCGCCGGGCAGCGGCTTCCGTTGTCCCGGCAACTCCGTTTATCTGTCATCTCTTTGTCATCTGTCAACGGCACACTCGGCTCAGGCCTGCAACGGGCGGCTTCTGGGGTGTATGATGTCATCACTTTCCAAGGCCATCCATGTTCAGGAGGTTATCCGTGTCGAAGCCGAGTCTTGCGCACTCCAGTCGAGCCTATCCGTTCACCCGTTTACGTCGCAATCGTGCCAGTGATTTTTCCCGGCGTCTGGTTCGGGAGAGCCAGTTGTCACCCGATAACCTGATTTTCCCGGTGTTTGTGCTGGAAGGCGAGAATCAGCGTGAAGCCGTGCCTTCCATGCCGGGGGTCGAGCGTCTGAGCATCGATCTGTTGGTGGAGCAGGCGGCGGAACTGGTAGAGCTGGGTATTCCCGCCGTGGCGCTGTTCCCGGTAGTGCCGGCGGAGAAAAAGAACCTGTCCGGCTCCGGCGCGTGGGATTCTGATGGCCTGGCCCAGCGGGCGGTTCGTGCGCTGAAAAAGGCGCATCCGGAACTGGGGGTGATTACCGATGTGGCACTGGACCCGTTCACCACCCACGGGCAGGACGGCATTATCGACAACGATGGCTATGTGCTGAACGATGTCACGGTCGAAGCGCTGGTCAACCAGGCCCTGTCCCATGCCGATGCCGGTGCCGATGTGGTGGCACCGTCCGACATGATGGATGGTCGGGTGGCGGCCATTCGTGAGGCCCTGGAAGGGGCAGGCTATGTGAACACCCGGATTCTGGCCTACTCTGCCAAGTATGCGTCCAGTTATTACGGCCCGTTCCGGGATGCGGTCGGCTCGGCTGCCAACCTCGGCAAGGGTAACAAGGCCACCTATCAGATGGACCCGGCCAACAGTGATGAGGCCATTCACGAGGTGGCCATGGATCTGGCTGAAGGCGCGGATATGGTGATGATCAAGCCGGGCATGCCCTATCTGGATATTGTGCGCCGGGTGAAAACCGAACTGCAGGTGCCAACGTTTGTGTACCAGGTCAGTGGCGAATACGCCATGCACATGGCCGCAGCTCAAAACGGCTGGCTGGATGGCGATGCGGTGATGATGGAGAGCCTGATGGCCATGCGCCGGGCCGGTGCCGATGGCATTCTGACCTATTTCGCCGTGCGCGCTGCCAGGCTGATGCGGGAGCGACAGCGATCATAACCGGGCAGCGGCTGGTGGCCGAAGCCCGCCTCAACGATGGATACAAAGAGCAATGACAAGCGAAACCGTGACAGAGACAGGCAGTGAACAGAGCGTCCCGGCGCCGGTGGATCTTCCACCCGTTGGTGAGGAAGTGAATCTGGATGCGAGCGAAAACTACTTCAACCGCGAACTGAGCCAGCTGCAGTTCAATTACCGGGTGTTGAAGCAGGCGCTGGATACCACGCACCCTCTGATAAACCGTCTGATCTTCTGCTGCATTTTCAGCAGCAACATGGATGAGTTCTTTGAAATCCGGGTGGCGGGCCTGCGCCAGCAGATGAAGTATGGCCGTGAAACCGTGGGTGTCGACGGCATGCTGCCGGAACAGGTGCTGGCGGAGATCAGCCGCGTTGCCCACGACTATATCCACGAACAGTACGACATTCTCAATAATGTCCTGATTCCGGAGCTGGAGCAGGAGAACATCCACTTTGTCCGACGCCGTGAGTGGACGCCGGCCCAGGCCGAGTGGGTGCGTAATTACTTTGACGAGGAAATTCTGCCGGTGGTCAGCCCGATCGGGCTGGATCCGTCACACCCGTTCCCCCGCCTGGTGAACAAGAGCCTGAACTTCATCGTCGAGCTGGACGGCAAGGATGCCTTTGGTCGCGAGACCGGGATGGCGATCGTGCCGGCGCCTCGCTCCCTGCCGCGCCTGGTGCGTTTGCCGGATGAGGTGTGCAACGGCGGTGATAATCTGGTGTTCCTGTCTTCGATGATCCACGCCCACGCTGATGAGCTGTTCCCGGGTATGGAAGTGAAGGGTTGCTATCAGTTCCGGCTGACCCGGAACGCGGACCTTGAGCTGGAAGACGATCTGGAAGACCTGGCGTCGGCCCTGCGCGGCGAGCTGCTGAGCCGTCGGTTTGGCGATGGAGTCCGTCTTGAGGTGGCGGATAACTGCCCGGAGGAGCTGGTGCAGTTCCTGCTGCGGGAATTCGGCCTCACCGAGCGGGATCTCTACCAGGTCCACGGCCCGGTAAACCTGACCCGCCTGATGGCGGTGGGTGGCCTGGTGGACCGCCCAGACCTGACCTATTCCAGCTTCTCGCCGTCGATTCCGCGCCAGATTCGCAGCAAGGAATCCATGTTCGATGCCATTCGCAAACGGCCCCTGCTGCTGTTACATCCCTATGAAAACTTCAGCCCGGTGGTGGATCTGCTGCGCCAGGCAGCCAAGGATCCACAGGTGCTGGCCATTCGCCAGACGCTTTATCGCACCGGTGCCGACTCGGAAATTGTCGAGGCCCTGGCCGATGCCGCGCGTCGAGGCAAGGAAGTGACGGCGGTTATCGAACTGAGAGCCCGTTTCAGCGAAGCCGAGAACCTGGAGTTGGCCAGTCGGCTGCAGGAAGCCGGCGTGATCGTGGTTTACGGTGTGGTCGGGTACAAAACCCACGCCAAGATGATCCTGATTGTCCGCCGGGAAGAAGGCCGCCTGCGGCGCTACGTGCATCTGGGCACCGGTAATTACCATGCCGGGAACGCACGCCTGTACACCGACTACAGTTTCATGACCTGTGACGAGTCCATCGGCGATGACGTCAACAAGCTGTTCCAGCAGTTAACCGGCATGGGCAAGGCGTTGAAGATCAAAAAGCTGTTTCATGCGCCGTTTACCTTGCACAACCGTCTGATCAGTCTGATCGAACGAGAGGCCAGCTATGGTGAGCAGGGGCGGATTATCTTCAAGTTCAATGCCCTGACCGAGCCGCAGATGATCAAGGCCCTGTATCGGGCCTCCCAGGCCGGGGTCAAGATTGATCTGGTCATCCGTGGCATCTGCTGTCTGCGTCCGGAAGTGCCGGGACTCTCGGACAATATCCGGGTGCGTTCGGTGATCGGCCGCTTCCTGGAGCACACGCGGGTGTACTATTTCGGTAATAGTGGCCGGCCGGAGGTGTATTGTTCCAGTGCTGATGGCATGGAGCGCAACCTGCTGCACCGGGTCGAAACCGCGTTCCCGGTTGAGGAGCCCGCGCTGATTGCACGCCTGCGGGAAGATCTGGATACCTATCTGGCGGACAATTGCCAGGCCTGGGTGTTGCAGCCCGATGGCAGTTACATTCAGAATCAGCCCGGGGAAGGTGAAGAGCGACTGGCATCACAGCTGGTCCTGCTGGAGCGCCTGACCGGCAAACCCAACTGAGGCCGGTGGGCCGGCACCGAAAAAAAACACAGGACGGATACCTTGAAACTAAAAAAATGGACCCTGGCCGGTCTGGCCGTACTGCTGGTGGCTGGCGGTGCTCCCTGGGGTGTGGGCTATGTCACCGAGCAGCACTGGCGTGAAGCAACACTGGAAGTAAACCGGGCCCAGCCCTTTCTGAATCTTGAGACCGAGCAGTATCGTCGTGGTGTGCTTGGTTCCGAGGTATCCGCTACCGTGACCCTGAGAGATCCTGAGACCGGGGATTCTCACACCATAGCGATCGAAATCCAGGTGTCCCATGGCGTAACTGGCAGCCTGATGGATTTCCGCCCGCGCCAGGGGTGGCAGCCAGAGGGGGCTGACTGGTTTCCGGACGATGAGCCCAGTCTGACGCTGGAAACCCGGCTCTGGGGCAGCGCCACGCTTGAGCTGACAGCACCGGTGATGGACATTGATAACCCGGAGCGGGAGACCTCACTCAAGAGCAGTGGCGGTCTGGTGCGGATTGATGTTGGGCGTCTTGGTGAAGCGGCAGACTTGCTGGTGGTCTGGCCGGCTATCCGCCTCAGCGATCCGGAAATGGATGTGACGATCGACAACGTCCATATGGAACAGAGCATGGAATGGCTGGTGGGGGATATCTGGACCGGCGCTGGCGTGATGACCGTGGATAACCTGACCTTGCAGGGGGCTGAGGCTCCCACAATGACCTTGGCCGGGATGTCGCTTGAAAGCGCCAGTGATGCCCGCCAGAACGGCGAGCGCCTGGACTCGCAGGTTACCCTGTCGCTGGAATCGGCTGCTCTGGCGGATCAGGCCTTTGGGCCGCATCGGTTGGAGGTGGCGCTGGAGAACCTGGATGTGGCCAGTTGGAATGACTTCAGTGGCGCCATGGCGGATATGCAGGCACTGGCTTTGACCGCCGGAGACGACCCGAGGGCCGCGTTTGAACAACAGATGGCGGTGATGCAGCGTTTTAACGAAGCCCTCCGCAGTCTTGCTGCCGAAGGCTTTTCCATGGGGATCCGGGAGCTCAGTCTGGCAACGCCTGAAGGGGAAGTTACCGGCTCACTGGACATCAGCCATCCGGAGCTCTCCGATCAACAGCGTGACAACATGTTGATGGTCATGCAGGCGCTGACCGGGAGTGTGAATTTCAGCATGCCGGTTGCCCTTGCGGAAGACTATCCCGCCGTGCGTATGCAGGTGGCGCCATTGATCAAACAGGGCCTGCTGGTTCAGAACGGTGAGCGCCTGGTCATGGATGGCCGGATGGAGGATCTGGTACTCACCGTAAACGACGTGGAAATCCCCCTGCCTCCGCTGCTCTGAATCTCAACGACCCGCCAGCTGCTGGTACTTCGCCATCAGCTGCGTTTCGGTGATCATCAACGCCCGTCGGATTTTCCTCAGGATTCGCTGAACTTCTGTTGCAGGGCTTCTGCCACAGCCGGGTCTACAAACTCGGAAATGTCCCCGCCCAGCGAGGCAATTTCGCGAATCAGGGTGGAGGAGATGTAAGAGAGGTGGTTGGCGGGCGTCAGGAACACGCTCTCAACTTCCGGCGCCAGTCGGCGGTTCATGTCGGCAAGCTGGAATTCATATTCAAAGTCAGAAACCGCGCGCAATCCCCGCAGGATAACGGAGGCGTTTTGCTCGCGCACGAAGTCGGCGAGCAGGTTGCTGAAACCGGTGACGCTGACGTTGGGGAGGTGTGCGGTGGCCTTGCGGACCAGTTCGCAGCGTTCTTCAAGATTGAGAAGTGGCTGCTTTTTCGGGTTGTAGGCGACGGCGACGACAATTTCATCGAACATGCGGCCGGCCCGTTCGATGAGGTCGGTGTGGCCGTTGGTGATGGGGTCGAAGGTGCCGGGATATATGACTTTGGGCATGCACAGCTCCTTTTGTTGGTGAGCCGTAGGATAGCAGCATTGCCTTTGGGGCTGTAGTCCAGAGCGCCGACAATCTGTTTTATGACTCTGGTGCTGGCGCAGGTCGGGGGCGGGTTTCCGGGAGACGCTACAAGCACATCCATGTGCGCTTCTTTCGGGCCGTCCATGGCCCTCAAGACTCCCGGAAACCCGCCCCCGACCTGCGCGATCAACTGGAGTGCTGGCCGCCCCGGCCTCCTACTTCAGACTCCTTATTGCCTCTCTGGAAGGGGGCCTCTTAATCGCGGTTCAGGCAGAGTTGGCAAGCCTCTGCGCCAGTCTCGAGCTGTTCCTCGCTGCCAACGCATACACCGACAACTGCGGGTTTGCACCGATGCTGGTGGGAAAGATGGAGGCATCGTGGATGTTCAGGTTGGCGATGTGGTGATGCTCACCGAAGCCGTTCACCACCGAGGTTTTCGGGTCTGTGCCCATGCTGCAGCCGCCCATCTGGTGCGCGGTGAACAGGCGGGCACGGTGGGGTTTCATGGGCAGGTTGTTGATGGCGTCTCTGGCCTGGTTCCAGCTGGTGTACCAGTCGGAATCCAGGTGCATGGCCTGGACGGCTTCGGCGCCGGCGGCGAACTGGATTTCGGCCATGGTGAGGTAGGCCTTGCGCAAGCCTTGCCAGAGATAGTCGGTGATCGGGTAGTCCAGTACCGGGCTGCCGTCGTCTCTGAGTGACACCGTGCCGCCCGGGCTGTCCGGGTGGAAGCCGTCGCGCAGCAGGGCGATGACCGATTGCATCCAGGGCAGCTGGCCCAGGTTGTCTCGTTGTGGCTGGCCGTGGCCGGGTACCACGCCGGCGGCCATGGCCGGGTGCAGGGGCGGTACTTCCAGTTTGTAACCTACCGGGCCGTCGATGCCTGCCTTGAAGTTGAACTCGTCCGAGTAGATGGACTGGGGAGCGCCGTAGAATGGGTCGATTTTCGCCGGCATGCGGGCGACGGTGGCGTTGACCGGATGGATGAACGATCGTTTGCCCACGCGCTGGTATGGGTCGGGCAGTTGCGAGCGAAGCAGCAGGCCGGGGGAGCCAATGGCGCTGGCAGCGACCACGAATTGCCGGGCTTTCAGGGTGACCGTGATGCCGGATGGGGTGACGCCGTCCGGGCCCATGGCGGAGGCGAGCAGGTGGTCGATCCGGTCCTGATTCACCACCAGGCGTTCTGCCCGCAGGCCGTGGAAGAGTTGTGCCTTGTGATCCAGCGCGCCGGGGATAGTGGTGAGTAGCGCCCCCTGTTTGGCGTTGGTGGGGCAGCCCACGCCGCAGTAGCCGCTGTTCCAGCAGCCTTTGACGTTTCTTGGAATCACCTGCCAGGAATAGCCGAGTTTTTCGCAGCCCTGGCGCAGGATGTCGTTGTTCAGATTGGGTGGGGTTTCCCATGGCGCCATGTTGTGGCGCTGCTCACGGCCCTCAAACCAGGGGGCCATGGCGTCCGGCGCCAGTCCTTCCAGGCCAAGTTCCTGGCTCCAGTAGGTGAGCGTTTCCTCCGGGGTGCGGAAGCTGCTGGTCCAGTTCACCGTCGTGGAGCCGCCGACGCAGCGGCCCTGTAAAATCGCGATGGCGCCATCGGCGGTGACCCGGCTCATGCCTTCCTGGTACAGATTGGCGTAGGACGTCAGCTCGTCCATCTTGAAGTCTTTCTGATAATACAGTCGACCCTCTTCCACCAGAATCACTGACAAGCCCTGACGGGCCAGGATCTCCGCGGTTGTGCCGCCTCCGGCACCGGTGCCGATAACGACAACATCCGCCTCTACCGTGCGGTTTTCGCTCAGTTTGCTGGCATCGGTCACATTCCAGCCGGCAGCCAGTCCCCGGGCAATGGGATCGTTCATGGACATACTCCGCTCCTCAATACGATGGGTATCCGGGGTTTTCTCAAACGGCAGGTTTGAATTGTGGCAAGGCATCCACCATCCAGGCGGGAGGCCCCGGATATCCAGACAGGTGCCAGTGGTCTTCATGCCCATAGAAGGCGACATTGCTGATCTTGGTCAGGGCAATGTAGCCGTTATTCAAAAGTCCGATCCGGCTGTCCCGCCAGCGCCGCAGAAACGCGTCGGCATCGGCGGTACTGACCGAGGGCCAGTCTGACCATACCCGGCCCAGGGCGATCCGGGTGGGGGCAAAGTTAAGCAGATCAAAGAGCTTGCGCAGCTCCTGCTGATTCGCCGGGCCGAACTTCACAATGCCCTGGTCGATCCGTTCAATCGTGCCGGCAATGGCAAAGCGACGCTGGTTCGGTTCCTCCGGCAGAGCTCCGGCAAACATGGCCGGCAACAGGGCCTCGAACAGGGCGATGTCATCCCGGCTCAGAAACTGGAACTGGTGGCGGGCGTCCATGCGGCTGTCGACCGCACTGACCCGGCCCGCGGGGGCCGTAGCGCAGCCGGTTAGCCCGGCGGAGAGGCTGACGGTGCTCAGGAACACCGCGCCGCCTAAACCGGTTTTGAGGAAACTGCGACGGCTAACATCCGGCTGACAGGAATTCTTCGTATCGTGTTGGCTTGTCATTGTAGAAGCTTCTTTGTCTTTTATTATTCTGTTCAGGCTTGCTAGAACGTCAGGTGGCCAGGGTGAAGGGTGTCTCTCCAGGACTGTGCAAAACAGGGATGTTTTGCTCAAGCCTACATGGACGTATTAACGGCGTGTCCTGGAGAGACACCCTGCACCTTGGCCTTGTTCCCAGCCAAGCAGGCAGGCGTGTTTTGTCAGCGAATAAACAGCTTATACACCAACCGATGCGCCGCCGTACCATGGGGCGCATACACGTATTTGCCGCTGTTGAACTTCTGCTTGGTGAAAATCGCCCGGTGATGGGAGAAGGTCAGGAAGCCTTCCTTACCGTGATAGTGCCCCATGCCGGAATCACCAATCCCACCGAACGGCAAGTCGTCCTGGGCCACATGCATCAGGGCATCATTGATGCACATGCCGCCGGAATGTGTGTTGTCTACCACATGCTGCTGGTGCGACTTGTCATAGCCAAAGAAATACAGCGCCAGCGGCCGTGGCCGGTCATTGATGTAATGGATCGCCTCGTCCAGACTGCCGTAACTGATGATCGGTAGGATCGGGCCGAAAATTTCGTCCTGCATCACCTTCATGTCTGGCGTGGTCTTCAACACCAGCGTCAGCGGAATCTTCCGGGTACCGTCCTTCATGTTCTCGTTGGCGGGATTGATCTCCACCAGTTCAGCCCCCTTGGCCCTGGCATCTTCCAGATAGCCCTGCAAACGATGGTACTGGCGCTCATTGATGATGGCCGTGTAGTCGTCGTTATCCCGCAGGCTCGGGTACATCTCGGCAAACCGTGCCCGGAATTCATCCACGAACGCCTGCACCCGGTCGGCAGGGCAGAGCACATAGTCCGGTGCTACGCAGGTCTGGCCGGCATTGAAGGCCTTGCCGAAGGCGATACGTTGGGCCGCATCTTCCATGGGGACATCCGGCGACACAATGGCCGGGGACTTGCCGCCGAGCTCCAGGGTTACCGGGGTCAGATTTTCGGCCGCCGCGCGCATCACCAGCTTGCCTACTGAAGTAGAACCGGTAAACAGCAGGTGATTGAACGGCCGTTGGGAGAAATCGGCGGCCACATCGGCCTCGCCGGTGATCACCGACACCAGATCCTCCGGGAACATCGACTCGATGATCTCCTTGAACAGGGCCGACGTGTGCGGAGTGAATTCCGACATCTTGATCATGGTGCGGTTGCCAGCGGCCAGGGAAGCGACCAGCGGACCGACCGCCAGATACAGTGGGTAGTTCCAGGGCACGATGACGCCCACGACCCCTTTGGGCTGGTAATAGACCTTGTTGCTGGCGGGCTGGAACAGCACCGAGACATGACGCTTGGAAGGTTTCATCCAGTCGCCGAGATTCTTCAGAGTGTAATTGATGCCCTGAATCGACGGCATGACTTCGGCAATCAGGGATTCGTCTTTGGAGCGACAGCTGAAATCCCGGTCGATGGCCTCGACCAGACGATCCTGATGGGTAAGAAGCGCCCGTTTCAGGCGCTTGAGATTCTCTTTGCGCTCGGTCAGGGACGGCATCGGATTGTTGCGGAACGCCTTTTTCTGGTCCTCAAAGACCCGATGCGTGTGCTGGATCTGCTTTTTGCTCTCAGTGAGCTGGACGACGGTGGCACCCATGATTCTCTCCCCCTGACTGCCCGGAGCGACCTGCGCTGGCAGTCGGTTATTGTCGTTGGCCAAAATCTGTGCGATTTGCGCTTGGGGGTATTATTAGAGTATATACTCTAGGCAGTCAAGAAAGCCGGATGGCTCTTTAGGCCATCCGTGACCGTGATAACAACAAACACCGGCGTGACGATGAAAACCAGAGACAAGATACTGTTATCCAGCCTGGAGCTGTTTAATGAAAGGGGTGAGCGCAACATCACCACCAATCACATTGCCGCGCACCTGGCGATATCGCCGGGTAATCTGTATTACCACTTCCGCAACAAGTCCGACATCATCTACGAGATTTTTCAGGAATATGAAAAGCTGGTGGATTATTACCTGGATATCCCCGAAGACCGGCCGATGACGCTGGAGGACATGACCTTCTATCTGGAGTCGGTGTTTGACGGTCTCTGGAGCTATCGTTTCTTCCACCGGGATCTGGAATACCTGCTCGACAGTGACCCGCGGCTGCGCCAGGACTACCGGGAATTCACCAATCGCTGCCTGGCGGCCATCAACCGGATTTTCGGAAAGCTGGCGGATGCCGGCATTATCCAGCCCCAGCCGGAGGACCTGCGTTCGGCCATGTCACTGAATGTCTGGCTGGTGATTACCAACTGGATGGCGTTCCTGAAGACGGCGCATGCGGCCGAGGAACCCGCCAGTCTGTCGCTGACTGAGTTAAAGCAGGGGATCTATCAGGTGTTGACCCTTGAAGTCCCCTATCTCACACCGGAGTATCGTGAGCGGGTGCTGGCATTGCGAGAAAAATATCGCCCTACCTTGCCGGAAGCCCAGGGTATTTCCGGTGTTGAGGCATGAATTTGGCGAGCCTGGTCAAAGTTTGATCGAAAATTGAACTTTTCGGGAGTGGTGCAGTCACAGATTACGACGTTGGGAACCGGACACTCCCTGCGTCTCCTGAGTGAGTTCTCAGGTTTTCGGCCTCTGTGGTTTCAGAGGCTCATAGCACGTCGCAAACCCTGACGTTTTCACCGGCCTGTCTTCAGTCAGGCCGGCTTTTTCATGCCTCAATCGGTGCCTGTTCTTCGGCTTCAAGCCACTGGGTCAGCGCTTCCCGGCACTCGTCTACTCCGCGTTTGGAGGTAGCCGAGAACATGATCAGGTGCTCCACGCATTGATATTCCTTCAGTTTCTTCGCGATACCCAGCATGGCGGTTTTGGCCTGGCCGAATTTCAGTTTGTCGGCTTTTGTCGCCAGAATCATCAGCGGCAGGTGGTTATGTTCACACCATTCCACCATCATCTGGTCAAAGTCGGTGAGCGGGTGCCGGATGTCCATCACCAGAACCAGGCCACGCAGGCAGCGTCGATCATTCAGGTAGTGGCCGAGATGTTGTTGCCAGTCGTCTTTCATGTCCCGGGACACTTTCGCATAGCCGTAACCGGGCAGATCGACCAGGCGAGCATGTTCCCGGTTCAGGCTGAAAAAGTTGATCAGCCGGGTGCGACCGGGGGTTTTACTGGTGCGGGCCAGTTTGCCGTTGGCGGTGATGGCGTTCAGAGCGCTGGATTTGCCAGCGTTGGAGCGGCCGGCAAAGGCAACTTCGGCGCCATGGTCGGGTGGGCATTCGTCCAGTTTGGAGGCGCTGATGAGAAAACGGGCGCTGTTGAACGAGAGGCTTTTTTGAGTCAGATCAGGGTCCACGACGGTTGGTGTTCCTTTGGATTTCAGTTATCGGCGATTAATGTATAATGCTACACCAATTTCCGGCGGGACGCCTCGCGTTGCCGCTGTATGCCCCGGTTTTGCACCTGACGACCCAGTGCCTGCCGGCTGCACAACGAAGAATACTTTCAAGATGCAAAGATGAGAGAAGCGGAGCGAGCATGAAAAGACTGATCGCAGGAGTTGTTCTCGGAGTTGGCCTTACAGCGATGGCTCACGGGGCAGGAGATCCGGCAGCGGGTGAACAGAACGCAGCAGTGTGTGCGGGCTGTCATGGTCAGGGTGGAGCCAAGCCGGTAATGGCTGTGTATCCAAAACTGTCCGGTCTGGGCGAGAAATATCTGTACAACCAGCTGGTTGACATCAAATCCGGGGATCGTGCCATTCCTGAAATGACGGGCCTGCTCAACGCCATGTCCGATCAGGATTTGCAGGATCTGGCTGCCTACTTCAACAACCAGGAAATGGTTGTTGGTCAGGCCAATCCGGATCTGGTTGAGCAGGGTCAGGCACTGTACCGCGGCGGCAATATGGCCTCCGGTGTACCGGCCTGTTCCGGTTGCCATAACCCCTCCGGCATTGGCAACGAGCCGGCGGGTTACCCTGCCTTGGGCGGACAGACTGCAGAATATGTTATCAAGCAGTTGAAAGCTTACCGGGCGGGTGAGCGCGCCGGAGGCGCGAATGCCGGCATCATGATGGATGTTGCCTCCAAGCTGACAGACGCTGAGATTGAGGCGGTCGCCAGCTACGTATCCGGCCTGAACTGATCGACAGCCGTCAGTTACGACTGAAAACCCCGCCTCGGCGGGGTTTTTGGTATCCGGTATTCATAATACCTAACCGTTCGGTAACGCATTCCTTTGGCCCTCCGGTGGAACTTTTTCGCATCCCTGGGTCATAATCCCCGTTAAAATTCATTGATGGCTCGGAGATTCCCGATGATCAGAACCCTGACGTCTTCCGCCGTTCTGGCGCTTTCACTGTTGTCTGCTGCTTCCCTGGTCAATGCCCAGCCCTGGGTGGCCGGAGAACACTACCGGGTACTGGATAATCCGGTAAGAACGGCATCGGATAACGGTGTCGAAGTGGCGGAAGTCTTCTGGTACGGCTGTCCGCACTGCTACAACTTCAAGCCGCTGGCTGAAGCCTGGGAAGCGGAGGCTCCGGACTACATCAACTATGTGAAGCTGCCGGCGGCACTGGGTCGCAGCTGGGAGCCGCATGCCTACGCATTCTATGCCCTTGAGGCCATGGGCGAGCTGGACAAGGTGCATGACGCGCTGTTCGATGCCCTGGCCGGAGAGCGCCGCCCCCTCAATACCCCGGAAGCTCTGGCTGATTTTGTTGCCGGGTATGGCGTGAACGCCGAGAAGTTTCTGGAAAACTACAACAGTTTCGGGGTGCGTGCCAGAGTGCAGCAGGCCCAGGCCAAGATTCGTGGCGCGCGCATTACCGGTACACCGACTATGCTGGTTGATGGCAAGTACGTGGTAAGTGCCTCCATGGCGGGTAGTCACGAAAACACCCTGAAGGTGGTCGAGTATCTGGCGGAAAAAGAGCGCAGCGGGTCTGAGTAAGGCGCCATGCGGTTCGCCGGACGCTGGATGGGCTGACCGGAGAAGCGGCTGATAATGTACAAGCGAATCCGTAACCAGCTGAACGGTATACTCAGAAACCAGGAAAGCTCCCGGGGCACTTGTTCCGGGAGCGAGCATGTGCCGGAGTTTGAAGCTCACCGGCACATCCGGCTACTGACTTTCAATATTCAGGTTGGTATCAACACTTCGTCCTATCACCATTATCTGACCCGCAGCTGGCAGCATTTTCTGCCCAATCGCCGGCGCTACGAAAACCTGGATCGGATTGCCACCCTGCTCAGCCAGTATGATGTGGTTGCCCTGCAGGAGTGTGATGGCGGAAGTCTTCGCAGTGGTTACATCAATCAGGTGCAATACCTGGCCGAGGCGGCCGGGATTCCTTACTGGTATCAGCAATTAAATCGCAACCTCGGCCAGATTGCCCAGCACAGTAATGGCCTGTTGAGCCGTTTCCGCCCGCTGGATGTCACTGAACACAAATTGCCGGGACTGATTCCCGGGCGTGGCGCCATCATTGCGCGCTACGGGGATGAGGAAGACCCGCTGGTACTGGTGCTGATGCATCTCTCTCTCAGCAAGTCGGCCCAGCAGAAGCAGCTTGGATTTATCCGCGAGCAGATTGCGAGCTATCGGCATGTGGTGCTGATGGGGGACATGAATGCCCATGCAGATCAGTTGCTGACACGAACACCGCTGAAAGAAACCGATCTGATTCCGCTGCCCGACACCGCGCACAGCTTCCCGAGCTGGCGCCCGGAAAAGGCGCTTGACCATATTCTTGTCAGTCCCTCTCTGGAAATCCGGCGCTCTGAAGTGGTGAGCTATCCGGTTTCCGACCACCTCCCCATTGCCATGGATGTGGCGCTGCCCAAAGGCTATCTGGAAACATTCTGAGTCTTGTCTGATGCGTCCAGGCAATAAAAAACCCGGCAGATGCCGGGTTTTTTGTGGAGGCAGGATCAATTACTTGATCTTGGCTTCCTTGTACGCAACGTGCTTACGGACAACCGGATCGTACTTTTTGATCTCGATTTTTTCCGGGGTGTTACGCTTGTTCTTTTTGGTCGTGTAGAAGTGACCAGTGCCTGCTGAAGATACCAGCTTGATTTTCTCGCGCATGATGCGGCTCCTTAAACTTTCTCGCCGCGGGCACGAAGATCGGCCAGCACAGCGTCAATGCCTTTTTTGTCGATGATGCGCATGCCCTTGGTGGAAACGCGCAGCTTCACGAAACGCTTCTCGGACTCAACCCAGAAACGGTGGTTCTGCAGATTCGGCAGAAAACGACGACGAGTGTGGTTCATCGCGTGGGAAACGTTATTACCGGTAACCGGACGCTTACCGGTAACCTGACAAACTCTGGACATACTTGCCTCCGACCTGAGCAATGGTCTCTATCAATACGAATTCGTTTTTAATGCGTCTCTGGTTGCTCCGGAGCCATACCTGCTGCCGGTTTGCGCTTCTGAAACAGAACGCTGCTCGCCAGACGCCGCCAGAAAGGGACGCTTTTATACCAGAACTGGCCGACCAACGCAAAAAATTGTTGGGAATTTGGCCAGTTTCGGGGCGGTATCCTTCACGGGGCTACATCAATCCTCGTTCAGCAAGGGATATTACCTCACCGTGGCCGATAACCATATGGTCAAGAACCCTGATATCGACCAGTCCCAGGGCCTCTTTCAGCCGGCGGGTCAGGGAAATGTCAGCCTGGCTTGGCTCGGCCACGCCGGACGGATGGTTGTGGGCAAAGATGACTGCGGCGGCATTGTCCTCCAGAGCCTGGCGCACCACCTCCCGGGGGTAAACCGCTGCGCCGTCTATCGTACCCCGGAACAGTTCCCGGTACTGGATGACCCGGTGACGGTTATCCAGGAACAGGCCGGCGAACACTTCATGAGGGTAAGTGCCCAGGCGGCTGGTGAGAAAGCGCCGGGTATCTTCCGGTGAGCGCAGCGGATCGCCCTGGCGCAGCGGCTCGTCCATCACTCGCCTCGCCATTTCCATGGCAGCCTGCACCTGGGCATATTTGGCGGTGCCCAGGCCTTTGACCTCGCAGAATTGTCGGCGGGAAGCGGTCATCAGGCCGCGCAGTCCGGAAAATTCGGTGATCAGGTGTCGGGCCAGGGCCATCACCGGCATGCCGGTGGTACCGGTACGCAGGAAAATGGCCAGGAGTTCGGCATCTGACAATGATTCAGGGCCGTGAGTGAGCAATCGCTCACGGGGCCGCTCATCGGCGGGCCAATGGCTGGGTGGCATGTTTGCTTCCTTGCTGGTTTCGGGGAGTGCGTCCTGCACCGGGTTCTCGAAATTACAAAGGTTACTCCAAAAGGTAACATTTGGTAAACGAACAGGGGTGCTGGCAGGCTGCCCGTCTGCGCTCGGCATGCTATCTTATAACTCTTTCATTTTACGGGATTACGGAGCCCGCATGACCGCCAAGCGAATATTGTTGGGAATTACCGGTGGTATTGCCGCCTATAAAAGTGCGGAGCTGGTTCGGCTGCTGAAAAAAGCGGGGCACGAAGTCCGGGTTGTCATGACCCGGGGGGCGGAGGCATTTGTTGCGCCGCTGACCTATCAGGCTCTGAGCGGCGAACCGGTGCGCTCCTCGCTGCTTGACCCGGAAGCCGAGGCTGGCATGGGGCACATCGAGCTGGCCAAGTGGGCCGATCAGGTTGTGGTAGCGCCGGCGTCTGCGGATTTTATGGCCCGTCTGGCCCATGGGCTGGCCGATGACCTGTTGACCACGGTCTGTTGCGCCACCGAAGCGCCGATAGCGTTGGCCCCCGCAATGAACCAGGCCATGTGGAAGAACTTTCGTACCCAGCGGAACCTGGCGCTGTTGACGGAAGACCCGCAGATTACCGTCTGGGGGCCGGATCAGGGCGAGCAGGCCTGCGGCGATACCGGTCCCGGGCGCATGCTTGACCCGGAACGTCTGGCGCGTCTGGTAAACGGAGAAGACGTGGCTGAAACTACCGGGTCGCTGTCGGGCAAGCGGTTGGTGATCACGGCCGGGCCAACCCGGGAGCCGATCGACCCGGTGCGCTACATTACCAATCACAGCTCGGGCAAGATGGGCTACGCCCTGGCCGGTGCGGCCGCGGCCGCCGGGGCCGAGGTGGTGCTTATCAGCGGACCTGTCAGTCTGTCGGCGCCGGCGGGGGTTGATGTCCGGCCTGTCAGCACCGCTCAGGAAATGCTCGAAGCTGCCAGCAAAGCGGTCGATGAAGGCTGCGATATCTTTATCGCCACGGCCGCGGTGGCAGATTACCGGCCCGAGGTGTTCGCCAGCGAGAAAATCAAGAAAACCAACGACAACATGAGCCTGGCGCTGGTCCGTAACCCCGATACCCTGGCGACCATCGCAGCCAGGGCTGATGCGCCGTTCACGGTCGGCTTTGCGGCTGAGACCACGGATGTGGCGCGCTATGCGACCGACAAGATGCAACGCAAGAAACTCAATATGATTGTCGCCAACGATGTGTCCGTGCCCGGGCTCGGCTTCAGCAGCGATCGAAATGCGGTTACGGTGTTCTGGCCTGAGGGTTCGGAATCCATCGGGCCGGACAGCAAACAGGCGATCGCTGCCCGTCTGGTGGCGTTGATTGCAGACCAAAGCAACAGGATTGAACAGGCATGAGTAAAAGAAAGTTTCAGGTACGGGTTCTGGATGACCGCATTGGTACCGCGATTCCGTTTCCCGAATACGCCACCGAAGGCTCTGCAGGCCTTGATCTGCGGGCGGCATTGAAAGAAGCCAAGACCGTTATGCCGGGCGAGACCCACCTGATTCCTACCGGCCTGTCTGTGCATATTGCCGACCCGGGGTTGGCCGCCATGATCTTGCCCCGCAGCGGGCTCGGGCACAAGCATGGGATCGTGCTCGGAAATCTGGTGGGGTTGATCGATTCCGACTATCAGGGCGAGTTGATGGTGTCCTGCTGGAACCGTGGCCAGACGCCATTCACCATCGAGGTGGGCGAACGTATTGCCCAGATGGTGCTGGTGCCTGTGGTACAGGCGGATTTCGAGATTGTGACCGAGTTTGATGCCAGTGACCGGGGCGAAGGTGGCTTTGGCTCCACCGGGAGCCACTGAGTCGGGCATCTTTACCTGGCAGCGAGTTAACTGGCCGGCGTCTATACTCAGCGGATACAGAACTATCCGGGAAAGAAAATAACTGCGGGATGCATTATGAAATTCGCCAAGAAAAAAACCAACGCGTCTTCCGGTGATGAGCAGCCGGAGAAGAAACCCGGAAAAAAACAGAAACCTTCCAAAGCGTCCAAAGAAGCGGCTGGCTCCGGGTTAAAGAAACTCGGATCGGTCGGGCTGAATCAATCGCTGGTGGTGCTGATGGCCGGCGTGGTAGCGGTGGTGCTGGCCCACTTTCTGGTGGTGGTGCCCGCCGGGGAAGCCCGTTATGAAGCGGCCAGTGCCATGGAGGTGGACAGTGCCCACCGGCGCCTGAATCAGTCGCTGACTGCGCTGCAGGAACAGGTTCGGGCGGTGGCCAACCAGCGCTACGCCGCCCTGGCTCTGGCAGAGCGCTCCGATCTGGCGAATCTGGCTGAGCAACTGCAAGCAGCGCTGCCCGGCTCCGCCCAGGTGTTTGTCTTCCCGTATCGGGAAGTTCCCCGGACCGGTAACGGCGATACCCTGCTGGGATTTGCGGGCCTGGAACTGGCCCGGCGGGCAGAAAATGGACAGAACCTGTTGCCGGACGCCTTCCCCCGGGACAATCAGTGGTATCTGCAATTTGCCGCGGCGGTACGTCACCCCACCAGCAATGCCGTGGTTGGTAGCGTACTGGCGGTCTTTGAAGCGTCCCATATCCAGCCACTGCTTTCCGTGAGCAACTCGCAACTTGGGGGGCAGCTTTCATTGGTGCAATCCGTGTCCGGTGCTTCACGAACCGTGGCCAGCGCCGGTAACGGTAACGGCCCGGAGCTGTCCCGCACCCTGCTCAATCCGGACTGGTCCGTCCGTTACCAACCGGCCTCGGCACCGGTGGCGCCGGTAAGCACCATTCTCCTGGCGATTCTGGTGGGGGTGCCTGCGCTGGTGGCGGCGGTTCTGGTCTGGATGCTCCTTGGCAACGCTCAGCGTGGTATACGTCAGGATGTGACCGCGCTCATTCAGTGGGCCCACAAGGTGTTCGGGGGCGAGCGGATGAAACTGCCGGCTCTGCGCTGGGATATGGTAGCGTCCACCGGAGAAGTGCTGTTCCGTCTGTCCCAGATGGTGGAGAAACGGGTGGCCAAGGCTGCGGAGTCGGCTGCACCCAAAGCAGCTCCTGCCCGCCGCAAGGCAGCGACGGCGGAGGATGAGCCGTTGTTTCAGGACAAGGACATGCCGGACATTGATATGCTCGATGGCGATGAGGATGTGCTTGGCTTTGGTGGCTCCGAGGATTCCCTGTTCGACGAGGATATCCCGGAAGTGGCAGAAGCCGAGGTGCCTGTGGTTCAGGTCAACCCGGAAATCTTCCGCGCCTATGACATCCGGGGCATCGTTGGTCAGACCCTCTCGGCCGAGGTAGTTGAAGTCATTGGTCGCGCGATCGGCTCGGAGGCGACAGAGCGTGGCGTCACGGATATCTGCATTGGTTTTGATGGCCGTCATTCCAGCCCGGAACTGGCCGATGCCCTGGGGCGCGGCATCATGGCGACCGGGTGCAACATCATTCACCTGGGTGCCATCCCTACGCCGGTGCTGTATTTTGCAACCCATCACCTGCAGACCGGTTCTGGCGTTATGGTGACCGGTAGCCACAACCCGGCCAACTATAACGGCCTGAAGATCATGCTGGGCGGAGAGACTCTGTCTGGTGAAGCTATCCAGAAGCTGCACCAGCGCATCCAGACCGCCGACCTTGTCAGCGGGCAGGGGGAGCAATCCCGGGACGACGTGCGCCGCGCCTATCTGGACCGTATCGTCGGTGATATTGCTGTGGCCGCGCCGTTGAAAGTGGTGGTGGATGCCGGTAACGGCATTGCCGGAGAGCTGGGCCCCATGCTGGTTGAGGAACTGGGCTGTGAAGTCACACCACTGTATTGTGAAGTGGACGGTGATTTCCCTAATCATCACCCGGACCCCGGCAAACCCGCGAACCTGCAGGACCTGATTGCCAAGGTTAAGGAGACCGGCGCCGATATCGGGCTGGCCTTTGATGGCGATGGTGATCGTCTGGGCGTGGTTACCAATACCGGCAAGATCATCTGGCCGGATCGCCTGCTGATGCTCTTTGCCAGGGATGTGGTGTCCCGCAACCCCGGCGCGGATGTGCTCTATGACGTGAAGTGCAGCCGCCGGCTGGCCAGCGTGATCTCGGAAGCTGGAGGGCGCCCGATCATGTGGAAAACCGGCCATTCCCTGATGAAAGCGAAAATGAAGGAAACCAGCGCCCTGCTGGCGGGCGAAATGAGCGGACACATTTTCTTCGGCGAACGCTGGTACGGCTTTGACGATGGCCTTTACTCGGCTGCCCGGCTGCTGGAAATCCTGGGTATTGAGGATCGTCACTCCGATGAAGTCTTTGAAGACTTCCCCGAGGATATCAGTACCCCTGAGCTGAATGTCGAGGTGACCGAGAGCGACAAGTTCGCCATCATTGAACGGCTAGGTCAGCAGGCGGATTTTGGTGACGGCAATATCAGTACCATTGATGGCATTCGGGTAGATTATGCCGATGGCTGGGGGCTATGCCGTGCGTCCAATACCACGCCGGTTCTGGTTCTGCGCTTCGAAGCCGAAACCGAACAGGCACTGGAGCGGATCAAATCCGTGTTCCGGGAGCAACTGCAGAAAGCGGCACCAGACCTGGTGGCGGAATTCTGAAACCCATTACTGTCGTAAGGAATAACACAACATCATGGCGCTGGATCGTGAAACAGCAATGCAGGTGGCCTCGGTACTGAGCCGGGGCCTGCCCTATATCCAACGGTTTACCGGCAAGACGGTCGTGATCAAATACGGCGGCAACGCCATGGAGAACGAAGACCTGAAAAGCAGTTTCGCCCGGGACGTGGTGCTGATGAAGCTGGTGGGGATCAACCCTATCGTGGTTCACGGCGGCGGCCCCCAGATCGGAGAGCTGCTGGAACGCCTGAATATCCAGTCCCGCTTTGTTAACGGCATGCGGGTTACCGATGCGGAGACCATGGACGTGGTCGAAATGGTGCTCGGCGGCCAGGTGAACAAAGAAATCGTTTCCCTGATCAATGCCCACGGCGGCACCGCGGTGGGCCTGACCGGTAAGGATGCCAATCTGATCCGGGCCCGGAAGCTGGAAGTGGTCAATCGCTCGCCGGAGCTGGAGCGGCCTGAAATCATCGATATTGGCCATGTTGGCGAGGTGGCAAGCGTCAACGTGGATGTTATCGACATGCTGACCCGCAGCAACGTGATCCCGGTTATCGCGCCCATCGGTGTCGGGCCGGATGGCGCTTCCTACAACATCAATGCGGACCTGGTAGCCGGCAAGGTGGCAGAAGCCATGAAGGCGGAAAAGCTGATCCTGCTGACCAATGTCTCCGGCCTCAAGAGCAAGGAAGACAAAGTGCTGACCGGCCTGACCGCCCAGCAGGTGAACGATCTGATTGAAGACGGCACCATCCATGGCGGTATGTTGCCGAAAATCCGCTGTGCCCTGAGTGCGGTGGAAAACGGCGTGCGCACCTCCCACATCATCGACGGACGTGTGGCCCACGCCTGCCTGCTGGAAATCTTCACCGACGAGGGTGTCGGTACGCTGATTTCCCGTAACTGATACTTCTGGCCGGGAGTTACCGGATGAAACGCCTGCTGTCATTTCTCGTTATCACAGGAATAGTGGCCTTCGCCGGTTTTAAAGCTGGCGTCTGGTGGCTGACGGACCAGCGCCTGGCAGAGGCGCGCACGGCCTTATCGGAATACGGTGTGCTTGAGCGGGGTAGCATCAGCTCCTCCGTGGATGGTCGGGTCATACTCCGGCAGGCGCACTGGGAGGATTTCCGGCTCACTCAGCCATTGCAAATGGGTCTGATGGAGCTGGAAACCGGCTCTCCAATCGCTCTGTTGACCACACTGATGAGCCCGGACAGCTTGCCGGCCAGTTGGCGGCTGTCCGTTGAGCGCGCCAGCATTACGCTGGAACCTACCATGTTCCGGAACTGGGTGACGGCGGCGCCGGATGAAACTGCCCAGGCCCCGCTAGCCAATCTGTCCTGTGCGCCGGACCCAAGGCAGCAACTGGGCAGTGGGGATTTGATGCGTATGGGGATTCCTGATATCCGGGGCGACATGTTGCTGGAGCAGACCCCCGATGCCCTGCGTTTTGAACTGAATACCCGAGAAACCGGAAGCCTGGAGCTGGTTTGGCCAGACGCCAGACTGACCCTGGGCAATCTGGCCGACCCGGCCTCCATGGGGGCCGGGCCACTGCAACTGACCGTTCGTGACGCGGGTCTGATGCGCCGCCTCTCTGCCTATTGTGCCCGCGAGACCGGGCTGGAGGTCAGCGACTGGGCTGGGCGGGGTGTCGCCGCATTGGAGAAGGGGCTGCAGGCTCGTGGCCTGGAAGCCAGCCCGCAATTGCTGGCACTGTATCGGCAATGGCTGACCGAAGGGGGCGAGGTGACCATGATGCTTGCACCTGGCTCGGAAACCTTCGGGCTGCCCGTACGTACCGACTCGGAAAACAGCGCCAGCCTGCGCGTATCCTATAACGGTGCCACCGTGCCGGATGTGTACCTGACCGAAATGCAACGGGTGGAACCAGCATTGCCTGCGCAGGCAATGGAGCCTGTGGTACCACCGGAAGACCCGGATTCCGAGCAGTGGTACCCTGACAGTGTTGAGAGCGCCAATATCTGGCTTGGCCGGCGCGTAAGGGTTACGCTCTCGAATGAAAATCAGGTTGAGGGGCGGCTGGTCAGCGTTGGCGAGCGGGATATGGAAATCGCCCGCACTGTGGCCGGGGGTGAAGTGGCGTACCCCATTCTGATTCGTGCCATTACACAATTTGAAGTCTGGCGCCGGGGCCGCCCGGAATAGCGCCGGGACGGGAGGCAATAAGTGACCGCAAGCGCAAGCACAGGGGTGCCGGGTATCAGGGAAATGCTGGCCCGGCTGATTTCATTGCCATCCATCAGCAGTGCCTCGCCGGAGTGGGATCACAGTAACGAAGGTGTGGTCCGCCTGCTGGCAGAGTGGCTCGAACCCCTGGGGTTTACCGTCGAGATCATGGAAGTGCCGGGCATGCCCGGCAAGTTCAATCTGATCGCCACTCTGGGTATCGGTCCGGGTGGACTGGTACTCTCAGGCCATACCGACACCGTACCATTTGACGACAAACGCTGGCAAAGTGATCCGTTCAGTCTCACGGAAAAGGACAACCGCTGGTACGGTCTGGGCACCTGCGACATGAAGGGCTTTTTCCCGCTGGCCATTGAAGCCGCCAGAGCCTTTGCCGGCGAGCCCTTGCAGCAGCCGCTGATTATCCTGGCCACTGCTGACGAAGAAAGCTCGATGAATGGCGCCCGGGCACTGGCAGAAGCCGGCAAACCGAAAGCCCGTTACGCGGTGATCGGCGAGCCCACCAATCTCAAACCAGTGCGCATGCACAAGGGCATCATGATGGAGCGGTTGCGGTTTGACGGGCAATCGGGCCATTCCTCCAACCCGGCCCTGGGCCGCAACGCGCTGGAAGGCATGCACGAGGCGCTCGGCGAACTGCTGGCTCTGCGCAGCGAATGGCAGGAAAAGTACCGCAACCCCAACTTCGAGGTACAGGTGCCGACCCTGAATCTGGGCTGTATTCACGGTGGTGACAATCCGAATCGCATTTGCGCCCAATGCGAATTGCACTTCGACCTGCGTCCGCTGCCGGGCATGAACATGGACACCCTGCGCCAGGCGATTCTTGACCGGATGCAGCCTCTGGCCGAGCGGCGGGAACTCAAACTCACGTTTGCCCCCCTGTTTGACGGCGTGCCGCCGTTTGAAACACCTGCCGACGCCGCTCTGGTCAAAGCCTGTGAGAAACTCACGGGCCACACGGCACACGCCGTTGCTTTTGCCACGGAGGCACCCTGGCTGCAGAAACTGGGGTTGGAGACCCTGGTGATGGGGCCTGGTTCGATCGACCAGGCGCACCAGCCGGACGAGTTTCTGGAACTGTCCCAGTTGCAGCCGACGGTGGATATCCTCAAGGGATTGATCAAAAGGTTCTGTCTTTGAGTAGACTGGCGGTAAGGCGGGCGGAAAGCTGTCCCGGCATTCGCCATTCTTGGCAAGCATTATCAGGGTATAAGGAATAAAGGTTTGAAATCAAACGACTGGCTGCACGGATTCCGCCATTCCTCTCCGTACATCAACGCCCATCGCGGCCGAACCGTCGTCCTGACCATGCCCGGGGATGCCATCGAGCACCGCAATTTTATCAACATCATCCACGACATCGCTTTGCTCGGCAGCCTTGGCGTCAAGTTGGTGGTGGCGTTCGGTGGCCGCCCCCAGATTCAGTCGCGACTGGATGATGCCGGCCTGGAATCCTCCTTCGCACGGGGCTTGCGCATCACCCCCGATAACCATCTGCCGATGGTTATGGAAGCCATTGGCGGGCTCAGGGCCTACCTGGAAAGCCAGCTCTCCATGGGGTTGGTGAATTCACCCATGCACAACGCCCGGATTCGGGTCAGCAGCGGCAACTACGTCACCGCCAAACCCGTTGGCGTGCTGGATGGCATTGATTTTGGCTACACCGGCCGCGTCCGCCGTGTTGATACCCGTGGCATCGAGCAATTGCTGGAGCTGGGGCATATTGTTTTGCTGCCGCCAATGGGCTATTCGCCCACCGGTGATGCCTTCAATCTTTCCTATGAGGATGTCGGCAGCCAGGTGGCCGCGGCGCTGCAGGCGGAGAAACTGATTGTCTTCATCGACGACGAAGGCTTGCTCGACGAAGACGGCAGCCTGATACGCGAACTGTCCGCCCGTCAGGCCTCCGAGCGCTTGAACGACAATGCCGTCACCGGTCACGACGCGGCCCTGCTCAAGGCCGCCTGCGATGCCTGTGTCAAAGGCGTTCGGCGTGCCCACATCATCAGTTATGTCGAAGACGGCGCCCTGCTGGAAGAGCTGTTTACCCGCGATGGTTCCGGCACCCTGGTCAGCGGTGATAACTACGAACAGATTCGCCAGGCGCGGGTAGAAGATATCGGGGGCATTCTGGAGCTGATTCAGCCGCTGGAAGAGCAGGGCGTGCTGGTTCGCCGCTCCCGGGAAATGCTGGAAACCGAAATCGACCGGTTTGTGGTGGCGGAACGGGACGGCACCATTGTCGGCTGCGCCGCGCTGTACCATTATCCGGAGGAGGGCGCCGGGGAGTTATCCTGTTTTGCGGTCGACCCCTCCTACCGCCGTGCCGGCCGTGGCGACGAGATTCTCGCCATGGTTGAAAAGCTGGCCCGGGGCCAGGGCGTCCACAAACTGTTCGTGCTGACTACTCAAACCGAACACTGGTTCCGGGAACGCGGTTTCCTGCCTACCGCTGTGCAGGATCTGCCGGGGCCAAAGCTGGCTTCATACAACACCCAGCGTAATTCAAAGGTGTTCTACAAACCGCTCTGACAGTAATTCCAGCTGTGCAGTGCGACTGTCCGCCGGCTGTAGGGAAAGCTCCTCGACAGCCCGGTAAAAATCGTGGAAGCGGTAGTTCAGCTCTTTCAGCATCTGTCGGAAGGCGGGAACATGCTGATTATATTGCCGGAACAATGCCAGCTGTGCGTTGTTAAGCTGCACCGGCGGCGGGCCGAAAGGCCCCGGCTCTTCATATTGGTCGGCCAGGTTGGCGTAGTCCCGGGCCAGTTCGTCGAGCAGTTGGGCCTTGCGCGCCCGCAGCGTGGATTTGTCCATCGTATCCTGGCGGGCATAAAGTTGTTGGAGTTGCTCGCTGGTGGCGGCGACCAGTTCCAGAGTCTTTTGCCGGTGCTGTAATCGCGCCAGAGCGCGCTCAAAACCCTCAGATGCCCCTTGCCGCTTCAGCCAGAGCCGAAGCCCTTCCAGTTCCACGGCAGTGGCAAAGCTCTCGTTAAAGGCGGTATCACCGTTGATATAGAGCACGCGGTGGGCCAGCTCGTGAAACATCAGGGCGACCATGCGGTCATCCGCCAGGGAGGTGAACCCGGTATGCAGCGGATCATCGAACCAGCCCAGGGTGGAGTAGGCGGTTACGGCGCCGATAAAGGTATCATAATGGCGTTCGCGAAAGGCCGTCTGCTCCTGTCGGGCGTCGGCTAGCTGGAAGTACCCGCGATACGACTGGCAGCCCACAAACGGATAACACCATTGGTGGGGGGTAAGCGAAAACTCCGGCACGGCGACCAGATTCACCACCACCCATGGCCGCCCCAGCGCCACGTATTTACGGAAGGCATCGTCTACCGGCAAGGCCAGTTCTTTCGCCGCGAATTCTCGTGCTTGTGCTGCCAGCTCAAGCCGTCGGCGAAGTTCCGGGTCGGTTTCCGGTGCTGTGGTTACCTGGTTGATGGGCCTGGCCTTCATCATCAGGGACACATGGCCGCCAATGGCCTGGCCATAGTAGCCAATGGTCGTACAGCCATTCAGGGGTGTTACCAGTAGCAAAAGGAGATAGATCTGACTAAGCTGTCTCATGAATCATCATATTATGATGTTGTGGGTATGAGGCTGTACAATTCCTTATCCGCCGACGGCTGTCACAGATTTTTAACCGACCGCCGCAGGCCTTATCATAACAGCTCGAACCTACACCCACTCAGGGACGTTGGCCGGATTTCCGCATCCGGCAACATGCCGGCTTTGCAACTGGTCAGGTAGTTCATGGATCCGAGAGAGCGTCGCAGCAGCCCCCGACAGCCGATCAAACTTGCCGCTCAGATAGATGCCGGCAGTGGTGAGGCGTGGCCCTGCCAGATTGCAGATTTCTGTGCCGAAGGCATGTTCATTCGTTATTCGGGCGAAACTTCAGGCAAAATCGAACGGGCTTTTGCTCGCGGCGGTGTTACCGAACTGGTGGTTCGGTTCCGAGGTCTTGAGGGCAATCGTCGATACGAGCTTCATGTCAGCCCGGTGCGGCGCATTGACGGTGCCATGGGCGTGCATTTTACCCGCCCCGATTCCGATGCCTTCAACGCCATGCTGCAGTTGTGTGGCAGTTCCGGGGATCAGGCCCGGTCATCACTTCGCGCCCCCAGTGAACGCGTTCAGTTTGTGCTTCACCAGTGTGCCAAAACCGTCACGCGGTTTATTGAACCACTCATGGATGCCTGTTTTGTCCAGACGGTGGAGGCACTGCGTATTGCGGCCCAGAAAGCCCCAAACGACCAGCTTGCCAATGAGTTGATGGATGCATCCGGCCAGATTCAGGGGCGCCAGCGGGTGCTCTGGCATTACATGAGCCGCAGTCTGGAGTCGCCCTTAAAACCGGAGCCCAAAGGCGCGCCCGGTTCAGTGTTGTCGGTGGTAGACAAAAACGAGTTTGAGGACTGGCTGGCAATTCGGGTGATGGTTACCCGTGCTGATACCCAATACCGTGGCGACCTGCTGCAGCTCAAGCTGAGGCTGGACAAGTTAGGTATCGCCAATCGCACCGGCCATCATAATCCCCTCGGTCCCGCCCTCGTGTGCGAAGCCTTCCATAACGCGCTTGCCCAGCTGAAAGTCAGCCGGGACGTTGAAAAGGTCTGCCTGAAGACGTTTGAGCAGACGGTGATCAAACAGCTGGAGCCGTTGTATCGGGAGTTGAACAATATCCTGATCCGGCATGGTGTGTTGCCGGATCTGGACCTGTCCCGTTATCTGAGCGAACAGGCGCCGGCCAGGAAGGAGCCGCCGGCCGAGGTGCTGAAGCCGGAGCCTGAAACACCTCTGAATAAGCCGCAGCCTGAGGCGCCGGAAAGCAAACCCGGACAAACGGCCCGCGGGCTGAAAAACCGGGTAGCCGGAGAGTTCCGGGGGTACGCTCGCGCAGCCCAGACCGCCTTTGCCACGGTCAGGAACCTGCTGACAACACTGCAGGCCAGTCGTGTGGAGAATGGGGAGGCGACGCCAGAGCCGTTTGCGGCCAATGCCCGTCCGCTGTCTCAGGGTGAACTGCACCGGGAATTACAGGAGCTGCAGTTACGCGCTGCGGCCCCGGAAGAGCCGGCCGTGCCCTTGCGGGACCGGGTGGTTGGAAAGATACGTGAAACCGGTGACACGCGGCTCAATGCTGAGCAGCAGCAAACCCTGGACGTTGTCGACCGGTTTTTCCGGAGCGTGGTCGATAGTCCCAAACTCAGTGACTACGCCCAGAGCCGCATGCGTCAGCTGGAAGTGCCGGTGCTGAAAGTGGTGATGCGTGATCCCGAGTTCTTTGAGGACCAGGACAGCCCGGTCCGTGGCGTGATGAATCGCCTGGCACAACTGGGCGTGAAGGGTGGCCGGCTGAACCCGGTGGTGCAGCGCCGGGTGGATGAGCTGATTCACCGCATTGCTACCGAGTTTGAACAGGATACCGGTGTGTTTGAGCAAACCGTAGGTGAGCTGGACACCCTGATTGACCGGCAGAACCTGGTGTATCGCCGCAACGTTGAGCGGGTGACGGCTGCCGCAGAGGGTGCCCAGAAGGTTGCCGAATCCAAAACCGCCGTGGCCAGCGCGCTGGAAAGCAAACTGGCTGGCCGCAAGGTTCCCAGGGCCCTGGTCAGCCTGCTCGACGGTGGCTGGCGGGATTTATTGTCGCTGACCTGGATTCGCCAGGGACCAGACAGTCAGTTATGGCAGGACTACCTGGCAGTGATCGATTCGCTGATGGCCTTTGCCGAGGACCCGGACAGCAGCATTAACCTGCCCGAACTGTTGCGGCTGATTCAGGATGGTCTGGCGTCGATCTCCAGCAACCATATGCCGTCCTCCCAGATCCGGGATGAGTTGAAGCAGTTCCTGGTGCGTCGGCCTGACAAGGCGCCGGAAATGGTTGAAATGCCTGCGGTCAGTGGTGTCCGCCCGGACAAACAGGTGCTCAGCGAGCGGGAACAGCGCAGCCTGCAACGCTGGATCAACCGGGCCCAGCAATTGCGCACAGGCGACTGGCTGCGGGATCAAACCAAGGCGGAAGATCCCCAGTATATCCGCCTGGTGTGGATTGCCCGTGGTTTCAGCCGGTTTGTATTTGTTAATCACCAGGGTATGCGGGTGGTTGAGCTGGAGCTGGAAGCTCTGGCCAGACAAATGCGCAAAGGCATCATCGTACCGGATAATCAGTATGATCGACCGCTGGTAGATGAGAGCATCGACCGCATGGTTCGCAACGTCTATGACCAGCTGTCCTGGGCATCCACCCATGATGAACTGACCCGGCTGCTTAACCGTCGGGAATTCGAGCGTATGCTGGAACAGCAACTTGCCCGCCGGGAAGATAGCCGGACTTTATTGCAACTGGATCTGCGCGGGTTCCGATTGCTGAATGATACGGCGGGCTACCAGGCCGGAGATGAAACCCTGAAACGGGTGGCGGAGGTCATCTGTCGGCATGTGGGCGATGGCATGCCGGTGGCTCGTCCCGGAGGCAATGAATTTGCCATGCTGGTGCCTGAAGAACAGGGGCCGGAAATTGCCAAGGCGCTCCTGGAAGCCATTGCAGATGAGCCCTTCGAGTATGGCGGACGGTGTTACACGTTAAATGCCAATGTTGGTCTGGCGCCGGAACTGCCCGCGTTGATCAGCGCCGAAAAATGGCTGAAAGCCGCCGAACAGGCGCTCAATTCTGCCCGTGACAAGGGCCCTGGCCGTTTCTCTATATACACTCTCGACGCAGATGACCAGGCCCGGCAAGAGCAGATTGCAGCCCGTGTGGCTGGCCTGAGCAACCCGGATGAAGAACGCATGCTGCTGCGTTGCCAGAAGATCATCCCTCTGCACGGCAGCACCCGCATGGGGGCGCAGTATGAAATTCTGATCAGTATGTACGACGACAGCGGGCAGCTGATTACCGGCCAGGATTTCGTCCGCATGGCCGAGCGCTATGACCGTATGCAGGCGGTGGATCGCTGGGTCGTGGGGCACATGCTGGATTGGCTGAGGGATCAGTCGCCGGATCCGCGCCATGTAGGCGGTGTCTGCATAAATCTGTCCGGCTATTCGTTGAACGACCAGTCACTGCTGGAATTCATTTACGAAAAGCTCAGTGAGAAGGATGCGCCTATTGAGCGTCTCTGGTTCGAGCTGACGGAAGCCTCTGCCATTCATGATCTGCAATCGGTGGCGGATTTCATGCTGGAAATGAAAGAGCTCGGCTGCCGGTTCTGCCTGGGTAACTTTGGCAGCGGCCCCAGTTCCTTCCAGTTCATGCGATCGTTGCCGGTAGATCTGATCAAGATCGACAGTGCCTTTACCGGTCAGTTGGCAGCCAACCAGACGGACCAGGCGATGGTCAGGTCCATGGTTGATATGGCTCACTACATGGAACGGGAAGTGATTGCCTCTCAGGTTGAATCCCGTGAGGTTCTGGATATGCTGAGACAACTGGGCGTGGATTACGCTCAAGGGTTTGTGGTCGAGAAGCCCCGACTGCTGACCAGCCTTGTCTGACGCACATCCGGGAACCTGAGCTTTTTATGTCCAGACGCCATCCGATTATCGCCGTTACCGGGTCTTCCGGGGCGGGCACCACCACAACCGGGCAGATCTTCAGCCGTATGTTTGCCAGTGAGGGCATTGCTGCCGCCATGGTCAGTGGCGACAGCTTTCATCGGTATACCCGGGAACAAATGGCACGGCTCGCCGCTAAAGGGCAGTTTGGTGAACGCAACCATTTTGCCCTGGCAGCCAATCATATCGATAGGCTGGAAGCTCTGTTCTATGACTACAGCCATACCGGCAATGGCCGTTACCGACAGTACGTTCATGACGAAGATCGCGACCTGGTGGCCGAAGGCTACAAACCCGGCACCTTTACCCCCTGGGGCCCGTTACCTGCGGATACCGATGCCCTGTTCTACGAGGGGCTCCATGGCGGGGTGGTGAGCGACAACTACAACATTGCCCAGTACGTTGACTTGCTGATTGGTGTGGTACCCATTGTCAATCTGGAGTGGATTCAGAAAATCCATCGGGACACTCATCAGCGCGGCTACAGCCAGGATGCCGTGGTTCAGACCATCATCAATCGGATGGACGATTACGTGCACGACATCGTGCCGCAGTTCTCTCATACCCACATCAACTTCCAGCGAATTCCGCTGGTGGATACGTCCAACCCGTTCGTTGCCCGGGATGTGCCCAGTGAGGACGAAAGCATGGTGGTCATTCATTTCAGGGAAACGGCGGAAGTGGATTTTGCCTGGTTACTGCAGGCCATTCCCCAAAGCAGTCTGTCCCGCCACGACACCCTGGTGATCCCGGGGCCGAAAATGGCCCTGGCCATGGATCTGATTATCCGGCCCATGGTCCAGAGCCTGATGGCTGGCAGAACCTTTGCCTGATCAGACCGTCAGGGTGCCATCGCGGTAGTCGGCCAGCGCCTGCTCAATCTCGGTCGTTGTGTTCATCACAAAGGGACCATACTGGACAACTGGCTCGCCGATGGGGCGGCCGGCAATCAGCAGCAGTTTTGCGCCGGCCTCTCCGCCTTCAATCAGAACTTCATCCCCCTGGTCCAGAATGTTTGCCGAGGATGGTACCAGAGCCTGGTTCCGGTCTTCGCTTACCAGACTTGCGACGCCTTCGTACAGGTAGACCAGAGCATTGAGCGCCTGAGGTACCGGTAAAGAAACTCTCGCTCCGGGTTCCAGATGGACGTCGGCGTACACAGGCTCAGTGCTGCCGCCGGTGACTGCACCGGTGACGGCACCGCCACCGATTTCCAGTTCACCGGCAATTACCCGGACTGAAACACCCGGCTGACGCGCTATTGGAATTTCTTCAGGCTGAATGTCCCGGTAACCGGCGGGCTTCATTTTTTCAGCGGCCGGCAGGTTGAGCCAGAGCTGGAATCCCCGCATGACCCCGGATTCCTGCTGCGGCATCTCCGAGTGCACGATGCCCCGGCCTGCCGTCATCCATTGCACCCCACCGTTGCGGAGGTTGCCGCGATTCCCCAGGTGGTCTTCATGCAGCATGTGGCCTTCAATCATATAGGTGACGGTTTCAAAGCCCCGGTGCGGGTGGGCCGGAAAGCCGGCAATATAGTCTTGGGGCTGGTCAGAACCGAATTCATCCAGCATCAGGAACGGATCCATGCGCACGGATTGACGCTGGCCCAATGAGCGTTTGATACGAACCCCGGCGCCATCGGATGTGGCCAGTGCGGGAATGGTTTGTTTCAGGGAGCGAAGCATGATCCCGTCCTCCTCTCGGTTAGTCATGGGGCTATTTAACCGGGATGGTGGAAGGGATGAAATCGCAGAATTCTGGCGGGGGAAGTCAAAAAAACTGACGAAGGCATCAAAAGGTGACGACGGGAGCCCCGTCGTCACCCCCGGAGCGATTATTCCACGTTGCGGGAGTAGAAGATTTCCAGCATTTCCCGGCGCAGGCGATCCTCGATGGACTGGGCTTCTGCCGGGTCCAGGTCGCCGGCGTTCACTCCGAACACATAGTTGTCCAGATTGAACTCCTTGAGCATCATCTTGGTGTGGAACAGGTTCTCCTGATACACGTTGACGTCGATCATCTGATACGCGTTCTGGGTATCCTCGGTCAGGTAGTTCTGGATCGAGTTGATGTCGTGATCGATGTAATGCTTGGTACCGTCCACGTCACGGGTGAAACCGCGTACGCGGTAGTCAACGGTAACCACATCCGAGTCGAAGCTGTGAATCAGGTAGTTCAGTACCTTCAGCGGTGAAATCAGACCGCAGGTGGACACGTCGATATCGGCCCGGAAGGTGCTTACGCCGTCATGGGGATGGCTTTCCGGATAGGTGTGCACCGTCACGTGGCTCTTGTCCAGATGCGCCACAATGGTATCCGGCAGCGGACCAGGGGACTCTTCGTTATTGGCTTCGCTGTCGGACAGTTCGTGCTCGGCGATCAGCATGGTGACGGACGCACCATGAGGCTCATAATCCTGGCGGGCAATGTTGAGAACATTGGCACCGATGATCTTGACCACATCGGTCAGAATCTGGGTCAGACGCTCGGCGTTGTACATCTCGTCGATGTAATCAATATAGGCTTCGCGTTGTTCTTCGGTCTGCGCGTAACAGATGTCGTAGATGTTGAAGCTTAGGGATTTGGTCAGGTTGTTGAAACCGTGCAGCTGGAGTTTGGTTTCCATGCTCAGCCCCTCCGGGAAATGGAGATGAATGATCACAGGGAGAGGAGCTCTCCCTGCCGAGGCCGCCACCGACTACTGACCGGGTGAATGGAATTGTTCACCTTTTGCGCAGACCGGCGGAGAAAGTTGCGTATTATGCATACCGCAGGTGTCATTGAATAGTATTTGCAATGACATTTTTTATAACGGAAAGCCGCGGTTGCAGGGCGCTGGCCGGAATCTGCCCTGCCGTTCTAGCTGGCGGCCTGAATCTCGAAGCTGTGCGTGATCTCGACACCGGCTTTGCCCAGCATGATCGAGGCTGAACAGTACTTGTCGGCAGACAGGCTGACAGCGCGCTCCACCTGCTTTTCCTTCAGATTGTTTCCGCTAACCACAAAATGAAGATGAATGCGGGTGAACACGGCCGGCACCTCATCAGCGCGCTCCGCATCCAGCTCACAGTGACAGGCGGTCACGTCCTGGCGGCTTTTCTTCAGGATGCTCATCACATCGAAGGAGGAGCAGCCGCCCACGCCCATCAGCAGTAACTCCATCGGGCGCGGCCCCAGATTCTCACCACCGTGATCCGGGGGACCGTCCAGTTGAACGCTGTGGCCACTGCCACTGGTTGCTTTGAAGCTGGCATTGCCGGTCCAGTCGACGGTTGCTTTCATCGGAGTTACCCCTGGTGCCTGAATGAATGGGCAGGATGCTAGCACAGTTAACTCCCTGCGGCATGATGTGGTTGCGACCAAAGCGGTATTGCCTTCAGATACATCCTGTATCCGCTTTTGAGTTGCCCAAAAGTTACCTTCTTGTTATAAGTTGCGTGGCATATCAGTAAAACCCCTAACCCGCACGGACAGGCGGGGATATAAAAACGATCAGGAATCGCCAGACTCTGAGGAGGCATGTCTCGCATTATGGCTACCATTGTCAAGCCGGTTGAGCAGAAGACCAAACACCTGGATTACTTCCTTTCCCAATGCCATCGCCGGCGTTACCCAGCCAAAAGCACCATCATCTATGCAGGTGATAAAAGCGATTCCCTGTTCTACATCGTCAAGGGTTCGGTCACTGTCATTATTGAAGACGACGATGGTCGCGAAATGATCATGGCCTACCTCAATGCCGGTGATTTCTTCGGCGAGATGGGGTTGTTCGATAACATGGATTCCCGCAGTGCCTGGGTCAAAGCCAAGACCGAGTGCGAGGTGGCGGAAATCAGCTACACCAAGTTTCGGGAAATCGCCCAACAGGATCCGCGCGTGTTGTACTTTATCGGTGAGCAGATGGCCTCGCGCCTGCGCCAGACCACACGTAAGGTAGGCGACCTGGCGTTCCTCGATGTCACTGGTCGGGTGGCAAGAACACTGCTGGATCTGTGCAAGGAGCCGGATGCCATGACTCACCCGGACGGCATGCAGATCAAGATTACCCGTCAGGAAATTGGACGCATTGTTGGCTGCTCCCGGGAAATGGTCGGACGGGTGCTGAAAACCCTGGAGGACCAGGGGCTGGTGCGGGTCAAAGGTAAAACCATGGTGGTTTACGGTACTCGCTGATTGTCTCCTTCCTGCTCCTCCTGGCACTCCAGATGAACCGATGCGCCGCCTGTTGGTGGACATCGGTCGCATGCCACTTTTTTCCAGTCCCTCGTTGCCAAGCCATTAACGATTAGCGGTCACAAAACTCCCGACAGACTGGCGGATGGCGTCGGGCTCGGTCAGTGGTGCCCAGTGCGGGGCGTCCAGTTCCTGAAGTGTCAGCTTTCCGGTCCAGTGCACCAGGTGTTCGGTCAGATGACGGCCGACGTAGGCGTCGCGCGTGGGAATGATGACCTGAACGGGGCAGCGGGTGTGCCGTGGCCTTGGGCGCAGCAGCCTGGGCAGGAAGTTTGCTCGATAGAGCTTCACACCATATTGTCCGTCTGCTTTCTGCCAGGGGCTGAAACGGGCGTCTTCAACCTGTTCCTGTGTCTTCAGATAGTTCGGCCAGACTTTGTCCAGCCCGGCTTTCCAGATCATTTCCGGTAGCAGCGGCAGCTGGAACAGGAAAACATACCAGGAGCTCGCCAACTGACGCAGTAGTTTGGTGGTGCCTCCGTTCGCAGGTGAGCCTATCTGATTGCGAATCCAGAAGCCGACATGATCCAGGCAGGGGCCGGAAATGGAGGTGTAGGAGCGAATACGCTGCTGAAGATCGGGGTCCGTCACCGATTCCCAGCTCTGGATGGAGCCCCAGTCGTGGGCAACCAGATGAAATGACCGGTCGGGGACAATGGCGTTGACGACTGCTTGCAGATCTTTTGCCAGCAGCGTCAGACGATAATCCCGGGTGCGAGCTGGCTTGTCGGAGCGGCCAGCCCCGCGGACATCATAACGAATCACCAGATATTCCTGGCTGAGTGCTGCCGCCACCTTGTCCCAGACACTGTGGTTGTCGGGGTAGCCGTGTACCAGAACAATGGGCGTTGCCTCGGGGTTGCCCTCCGCAACGGCGTAGAGAAGAAGGTCTCCACTGGTCACCCAGTGTTCACGTTTGGTCGGCATGTCTCTGCTCCCGGCATGGTGTGTTCAAACGCCAGAGTAGCGGTATCACTGGTCACACTCTGTGGCCGAAGGGGCCAGAAGTCGTTCAGTCCACCAGGGCAACCGATTTGATCTGGAGCCACACCGGCTGGCCGGGGGTGAGTGCCAGCTGGGCCGCGGAGCGGCTGGTGAGCCGGGATAGAAACGGGGTATTGCCGGCCAGCAGTCGCACCAGGGTGGTGCCGGGGGTGACGTCTGTCTCGACACGGTCCACCCGCGCGGGCAGCAGATTCTGGATACTCTGGTCGCGATGCTCCGTCAACGCGATACTCACATCTCTTGCCAGTACCTGTATGCGGGCCGGGTCGCCGGGCCGGAAGCGCGGATCCTGTCGCAGCCACAGGCTGCCACCGTCAAAGCTGAAACGGGCGAGGTGCCATTGGTCATCCAGTGTGTCCAGTGTTGCCTGAACCAGCACGCCAGCATCTTCCTCCAGCCGAAACGGCTGGTCTACCCGCGCGAGAGTCTCTTGCAGTGGTCCCTGTGCGATAACACGCCCCTTGTCCATCATCACAATATGGTTGGCCAGGCGCGCCACTTCGCTGGTGGAGTGGGAAACGTAGAGCATCGGAGTCGCCAGGTGGTCTCGCAAGCGCTCAAGGTAGGGCAGTATCTCCTGCTTTGAGTTCTGATCCAGCGCCGACAGAGGTTCATCCATCAGCAGCAGTCGAGGGCTGGTGAGTATGGCCCGGGCAATGGCTACCCGTTGCCGTTCGCCACCGGACAGTCCGGCTGGCATACGCTCAAGAAGGTGGGCCAGCCCGAGCCAGGAGACGGCATCGTCAAACCGGATCTGGCGTTGCTGGGCTGGAACCCGGCGTTGCCCGAACGTCAGGTTCCGGCGCACCGACAGGTGAGGAAACAGATGCGTCTCCTGGAACACATAGGCCAGGGGCCTTTGATGAACCGGCCTGAACAGGGTGTCTGTCTGCCAGGGCGTGCCGAATACGGAAAGTTGTCCCTGGGCCTGCTGCAGCCCGGCGATGCAGCGGAGCAGCGTGGTCTTGCCGCATCCGGAGTGACCAAACAACGCGGTAATTCCGTTGCCCGGCAGTTTCAGGTCGACATCCAGTTCAAATCCGGGGAACCGGCAGACAAAGCGCGCCTCGATGGCTGTGGAAGTCATCGCAGTGCCCCCGCCCGAGCCCTGCCATTGAGAGCGTACAGGGTGACCAGAACGAGGAAGGAGAACACCACCATGCCCGCTGCCAGCCAGTGGGCTTGGGTGTACTCCAGGGACTCCACGTGATCGTAGATGGCCACCGACAGCACTTTGGTCTCGCCGGGGATATTGCCGCCAATCATCAGGATGACGCCGAATTCGCCGATCGTGTGGGCGAAGGTCAGCACGCTGGCGGTGATGAAACCGTTGCGGGCCAGTGGAATCACGACAAAGAAAAACCGGTCCCAGGGCCCGGCCCGGAGGGTGGCAGCGGTCTCCAGAAAGCCTTCACGGATACCCTCGAAAGCGTTCTGCAGGGGTTGCACCGTAAAGGGCAGGGAATAGATAACCGAGGCCACTACCAGGCCTTCAAAGGTGAACGGCAGTAAACCCAGACCAAGACGTTCGGTCAGCTGGCCGACCCAGCCGTTCGGGCCAAGCAGCAGCAGAAGATAAAATCCGAGCACGGTGGGCGGCAAGACCAGTGGCAAGGCGACGACGGCAGCGATGGGCTGGCGCAGCCAGTGACGGGATCGCGCCAGCCACCAGGCGATGGGAGTTCCCACCAGCAGCAGTACCAGGGTTGTCAGTGAAGCCAGCTTCAGGGTCAGCCAGACCGGCTGCCAATAGGTTTCCAGCATCAGTCCGTCGTGTCGTATCCGTAGCCCTGAATAATCGCAACAGCCTCCGGGGATTGCAGGAAGGCGAGCCAGTCTCTGGCAGCAGTATTGTCGGCACCACGCTTCAACAGAATCGCCTGCTGGTCGATGGGGGCGTAATAGCTTTGAGGAATGCGCCAGAGTGTTCCGTCCTGATCTGGCCAGGCTTTGACCTGAGCCAGCGCCACCAGACCGGCCTGGGCATTGCCGCTGGCAATGAACTGGAAGGTCTGGGCGATGGAGTCGCCACGGACCAGTTTGGGTTGCAGAGGTGACCAGAGTTCCAGGTGTTCCAGGACCTGCTGTGCGGCCAGGCCATAGGGGGCCGTTTTAGGATTCGCGATGGCCAGCCGGGAGAACGGCTGTTCGTTCAGGTAAGCGATGGGCGAGAGGAAGGCCGCGGTTTCGGGGCTCCAGAGCACCAGCTTGCCTCTGGCATAGGTGAAACGCGAACCGGGAACGGCCATCCCCTCGGATTCCAGTAACTGGGGGCGTTGGGCATCGGCTGCCATGAACACATCAAACGGAGCACCGTTGCGAATCTGGGCGTAGAGTTTGCCCGTGGAGCCAAAACTGGCGGTGACCTGGTGGCCGGTTGCAGCCTCGAATGTCTCCACCAGACTGGCGGTGGTGTCGGTGAAATTGGCAGCGACGGCGAGGGTCAGATTCCCCGCGTAAACGTTGCTCAGGGGCAGAAGCAGCCAGATTGCCAGCAAACGGAAAAAACGCCAGCAGGTACGGCGGCTCATAGCGATTCCTTATGGTAGTGACTGGGCCAGTGGCAGGTCGCCGGCCTCCGAGCGAGCGGGCGACTGAATACGGCATAAGGTTAGCACGTATTGCCACACTTCCATGCGATTGGTTTCATTGAGCATCTCATGGCGCCCGCCGTCGAACAACCGCAGCGTTACCTGCTCGATGCCTGACTCCCGGATGGTCTGAAAATGCTGGCGCACGCCTTTCCCCATCTCGCCCACGGCATCGGCGGTGCCGGACAGCAAGTGCACCGGCAGATCCCGATGCCAGGTTGCCGGCCGGATGCTCAGCATACCGCCAATGAAGTCCTGCCAGAGCCCCACGGTGCAATCGAAACCACAGGAAGGATCGGCTTCGTAGCGATCTACCTGCTCGACATCACGGCTCAACCAGTCGCTGCCGGTGCGGTTGGGGCGAAACGCACGGTTAAACTGGCCGAAGGTCATCTTGCCAATCAGCCGGCTGCGGTGGCGCCGGCCACGGACGCTGGCAATCAGGTTAACCAGTAGCCGCGAGGCCAGCAGTTGAGGCCGATGGATGCGGTTGGTGGCACTGAGGATCAGGGTGTTGATACGGTCGCCATATTGCTGGGCATAGCTCTGAGCGATGAACGAACCCATGCTGTGGCCGAGCAGATTCACCGGCAGGCCTGGATGCTGCTTGCGGGCGGTCTCTACCACTTGCGCCAGATCGCCCACCACCCGTTGCCATCCGTCCTGGTCTGCATAATGCCCCTGGTGTTCAGCCGGGCAGTGGGGGCCATGACCCCGGTGGTGATAGGTGATGACAAGAATGTTGTGAGCTCCGAGCCAGCGAGCCAGCTCTTGATAGCGATCAGCGTGTTCAGCCATACCATGGCTGATCACCAGAACGGCTACGGGCTGTGCCGGCAGATATTGCCGTCCGACAATGGTGTGGCCATCAGGGGTATTCAGCGTCAGAGGGTGTTCGGTCATGGTCTCGGCCCACATCCTTGTTGTTGTTCTGAGGTGCCGGGCGCTGCCACTCCGGCGGGTTCCATAAATGCTGAAGACGGGACAATAAGCTGCCGGGGCGTGCCATGTCGCGGAACATGTCCACATATTCGTGGGTCCAGAGCACAATCAGATTATTGGAATGAATCTGCCGGGTAATTCCGTATTCCGGTGGGTTGCCGGCGCTCTCAGGGACAAAGGTTCCGAACAGGCGATCCCAGATAATCAGTGTGCCACCGTAGTTGCGGTCGATGTATTCCGGGTTGCGACCATGGTGAACACGGTGGTGGCTGGGGGTGTTGAAAAGGTACTCGATCCAGGCCGGCAGGCGCCCCACCAGGGTGGTGTGCACGAAAAACTGGTACACCAGAGAGAAGGCATAGGCGATGCCGATCCACACCGGGTTGAATCCGATCAGCGCCATGGGCAGATAGAAAATCCACATGCCGTTGAAAATGTTGGTGGCATTCTGGCGCATGGCGGTGGAGAAATTCATGCGTTCGGACGAATGATGGACCACATGGGCGGCCCAGAACCAGCGCATGCGGTGGCTGGCCCGGTGCATCCAGTAGAAACAGAAATCCACGCCGAGAAAGGTCAGAAATCCGGTCGCCCAGTTCAGCTCCAGTTCCAGCAGGCGATAGTGATAGCAGAGCGCGTAGACGGGAAAGGCGATCAGGCCGGCAAAAAGTAGCTCCGTAACCTGGTAGCCGGCACCGAGGGCGAAGTTGCGAATAGCCTCCGGCAAGTTCATCAACCGTGGGTCATGCCGTATCTTCAGGTATTCCCACAAGGTAACGGCAATGAACACGGGGGTGGCGATGACGAAAATCAGCTGTCGTTCGTCAAGAGCCAGCCAGGGGGCCAGGGCCTGCCAGAGGCTGATCAGCCCGCTGTCTTCCAGCACCGCCCGCATCATGTCCATCACCACCATGGCTGCTCCCCGAATTATTCTTGTAGAGAGTCATCATCTCACAGCACCGGTTAAAGGCGATGTCCTATTGCGCCAGGGTTTCTGGCCTATTCCGCCATCGCCTGGCAAATGTCACCGGTTCTGGCGGTAAACTGCTGCGATGGGCTCGATGGCAGCCTGCCGTTCGGATAGCCAGGCCTGCACGGGCTTTGGGATCTTGGCCGGCTTTGGCCAGGGCACGGGGTACTCGGGCGGCTGGAACAACGGCGCCAGCAGTGAACAGGCAGTGAGATCGGCGTGGGTGAACTGATCGCCGACCAGGAACCGACGTTGCTGATAGATCTCGGCCAGTTCTGTAACCAGAGCCTCCAGGGTTGCCTGTGAGGTATCGGCGGTTTTCTGGTTGATCTTCATCCACTTGCGCATGATCTCATCAACCCGGCTGAAGGCCAGGCTGAGCAGGATGCGGTTGTAGAACGGTGTGCCCGCTGCCAGCATGGGTACCACTACTTTCGGACGCTGCAGAAAATAATGATACACCCAGGTGCGCAGCGCGGGGCCGGCCTGTTCGTCCAGCTTCTGTTCCCATTCAAGAACCCTGGCCTGAAGGTCTGGATCCTCCGGCATCAAGGGCCTATCCGGAAAGACCTTGTCGAGGTAATCCAGGATCTGCCCGGATCCCTGGATGATCTGGCCGTCGTGCTCGAGAACCGGCACAGACGATTCCGCTCCGGTCAGTTTGCGTATGGTGTTGACATGCTGGCCCGGGAGCAGGTTGACGGTCTGATAGTTGATGCCCTTGTAATCCAGGGCCCAACGCACCTTTTCGCAGTAGTGCGAAATGCAGAACTGATAGAGTTTGATCGCCATGGTATTGCTCCGGATGTCTGGTGACCCAAGATTAACCTTTCTGTAGGCGAATTCCCAAGACTGCAGGCGTAGAATGCAACGGTTATCTCACTATGTATCAGGGGGTTATATGAGTCTTGCAAAGAATGTCATGGCGATGCTGTTGATTACGGGGTCGCTCTGGGGTTGCTCCCTCAATGCGGAGAAAGAGAGTGGAGAACCCGGATCACTGGCTGGTAGCCAGTGGTTGGTAGAAGAGATTGATGGAGAGCCGGTGCTTGAGGGTAGTGAGGTTACCATCGGGTTCACCGACGAAGGGCGGGTGTTTGGCTCATCGTCCTGCAACCGTTACAACGGTGGCTGGCATGTTCAGGGCAAAGAGCTGGTGTTTTCCCAGATGGCCGCGACGCGAATGGCCTGCCCGGAGACCCAGATGCAGCAGGAAAACCGGTTTCTGAAACTGCTGGGCGACGTTCACGGGTATCAGTTCGCCGCTGATGGCCGTCTGGTGCTTGAGACCGGGCAGGGCGTTACCATCCTGGCCTCGCCAGCCGCTGAACAGGAGTAGTTGTGGTCGCCTTGGCGATGACGTGACACAGATACGCTTCTGCCTCAGCGGTTTGCGTCGATCGTGGTGAATCCAGGGCGGAATCTCTACAATGGCGACTTGTAGTCTGGAACAACAGAGGATGTGTTCATGTTTTTGCGACAAGGTGTATCGCTGTCTGTCGTGGTTCTTGCTGGCACGCTGATGAGTGCCTGTTCATCCAGCCCGACAAAGACCGGGTTGTCGGAATTTGGCAGGTATCAGTGTGGCCAGCTGGAAGTTACAGTCACCAGCTCCGGAGATGGCGAACTGGTAGGGCTGGAGTACCTGAATCGCCGGGTTCTGCTCAAGCCGGCCGAGAGTGCCTCAGGCGCTTTGTTTGTAGCGCCCGGCGACCCGGATACCCGGTTCTGGAGCAAGGGGGAGCGGGCAACGCTGAGCCTGCGTGGCGAGACGCTTCCCGAGTGTCTGGAACCGGGAGCCATTGAGTCCTCGTTTCGTGGGATAGGCACGGAACCTTTCTGGTCTGTTCTCATCGAGAATGGCCAGATGCGGCTGACCCGCCCCTACGATCAGCAAGTCACCGAAGATATCCGCCTGAACGAGATTCTTGCCAATCGTCATGGCCGCGGCTATGAGGCCACGTTGGGTGATGAGCGGGTGGAAGTGCGGATCGCCCACCAGCTGTGTGAAGACCAGATGGCCGGCGCTCAGTATCCGGCTCAGGTTCGTTTGACACTCGGCGATGAGACGTTCGAGGGCTGTGGCGGGGATCGTCAGCGCCTGTTCAGGGGGGCCGAATGGGTGGTGGAAGACCTTGGCGGTACCGGCATTATTGACCGCTCCAGGATGACCCTGAGGTTCCTGGCGGATAACCGGGTCGCGGGTCGGGCCTCCTGTAATCGTTATATGGGAAGTTATAACCTGACCGGAGAAGGGCTGTCATTTAGTCCGCAGGCCACCACCATGATGGCTTGTGCGCCAGCGCTGATGAACCAGGAAAGGCGATTCCTGGAGCTGCTGGGACAGGTAACGGATGGCCGGATTGGCCGGCATGGTGAATTGCTGCTGCAAACACCCGCTGGCGATACCATCAAGGCTTTTCAGTCTGAGGTGGAGAGCCCGTAGGACGCCTTGGTCGCGTTCAAACGGCCAGTTTCAGCCAGTCTGGCCAGGCCCGCATCCAGTAGCCTGGCCAGTTCTTCCGCCCTTGGATTCCCGGCTGCGAAGGCAATGTAGACGGGAGCCTGATGGGCGATACCGGCCAGTCTTGGGGTGTTATATCCTGAATGCTCCCGCAAAAACCAGTTCATGACCGCCTGGTCTTCGGCGAAGGTATCCGTGCGTTCCTGTGCCAGTAGTCTGAGGGCTCGCCCCAGGGGTGCTGCTCCGGAAATGACCCAGACTCTTTCGGGATCATCGGCATAGTCTGCAATATAACGATCCAGCTCCGGAGAGTAGGAGTAACCGTTGATCACCAGCAGGGTTTTGCCGTTAAGCGACCCCAGCCCCTGGTATTGCCACTGACTCTCCGGATGGGTGTACAAGCCGATACGGGCAGTGCCCATGGGTCTCTCCGGAAAGACAAAGTCCGGGGCGTCTCCTTTCAGGGCGCCGATGACGCCATCAATCCGGTTCTCCCGGGCCAAACTCACGGAACGGGCCCAGCCGTAGTTTCTGTACTCAAGTTCAAAGCCGGATTCGGCAAAAATTTCCCGCGCAATATCCACCATATAGCCTTCTTTCGGTGCTCCGGCCCGGCAGTTATGGGGGCACCAGGGGTCGGCGGCGAGAATGATCCGGTGTTGATCAGGGGTGGGAGCAGGTTGCTGACGTGTGGCGTTTTCCTTGGCTTCATACCGTCCTGATTCTGTAGCCTCATCGGGTGAGCAGGCGGCCATCAACAGGGCCAGGATGATCAGCAAAGTTCTGGGCATGAGCGGGCTAGGTCACGGTAATCTGCGAAGGTGCATTTTCATAGTATACCCTTGCAAACTATTTGCAATGTCAGGTTCGGTGCTGTCAACGGACTGAAGCATTCGTGGCGCACACTGTCCGGAGCTGTTGCCAGAGAGCCCGAAATGACCGAACTGAAAGCATTGACGCCCCACGCTGTGATACCTACTGAGCAAGCCCGCCGGGACAAAGGCCAGAAACGAAGGCTTCGCACTTTCCTGCCGGAGCTGATCCAGCTGGAGCGGCTGCTGGCGGAGGCGCCAGAGGGTGTCTCCAGTTCTGTCCTGTCCCGTGTGAACGTTCGGGACCTGGAGCTGCCGGTTTATCGGGTCGATTTGGGTACCGAGCGTCAGGATGCGCCCGTTGTCGTGCTGATTGGCGGTGTCCACGGGCTGGAACGTATTGGTACGCAGGTGGTGATGGCCTGGCTGGCCTCGTTCCTCGCCCGGATGGCCTGGGACGACAGCGTGCAGGCGCTGCTGGAACGGGTGCACATCACGCTCTTGCCCATGCTGAACCCGGGCGGCATGTACCTGAACCAGCGCAGCAATCCGAACGGGGTTGATCTGATGCGTAATGCGCCGATCACGGCCCAGGATCGCAGTGCCTTCCTGTTGGGAGGGCAGCGGCTTTCACCACGCTTGCCCTGGTATACCGGTGATCCCGAACAGGGGATGGAAGCCGAGAACCTGGCCCTCGAGTCGGTGATCCGGGAGCTGCTGCCGGGCCGTCCGTTCAGTCTGGCGCTGGATTGTCATTCCGGCTTTGGCTGGCAGGATCAGATCTGGTTTCCCTACGCCTACCGCCGCCGGCCCATGCGCCGTATCGGCTCGGTCATGGCGCTCAAACTGATCTGGGAGCAGGCCTACCCCAATCACACGTACCGGTTTGAGCCGCAATCTGCCCATTACCTGACCCATGGTGATCTCTGGGATTACTTTTACAAACAGGTTAACCGAACCAGCGACGGTGTTTTCCTGCCGCTCACCCTGGAAATGGGATCCTGGCGCTGGATTCGGAAACGACCGCGCCAGCTGTTCCGGCTGGAGGGGTTCTTCAATCCACTGGTTCCGCACCGACACCGACGCGTGTTGCGCAGTCATATGCCGTGGATCGATTTTCTGCTGAACGCCGCCGCCAGTTATAAGAACTGGTTGCCCGGGCCGGAGGAAGAGTCCATGCTGAGGGAAGCTGCCATTATGCACTGGTACAGGGATAGCCGATGACATGCACTGGATCCTTCTGAGAGGTCTGACTCGGGAGCAGGGCCACTGGGGCCATTTTCCGGCACAGCTTCGCTCGGCCTTTCCTGAACACCGGTTTTACACCGTCGATCTGCCGGGAACCGGCACGCTGTTCCGCGAGGATTCACCCGACTCCATCCCTGAGATCCGACGGCGCGTCTGTGAACAGGTGAATCACATACCCAGGCCCTTCAGCCTGCTGGCTCTGTCAATGGGCGGCATGGTGGCCCTGGACTGGGCTCAGCATGCGGAACCCGGGGAGTTGCAGCACCTGGTTCTGGTCAACACCAGTTCCGGTTTCAGCCCGTTCTGGAAACGCATGCGCCCGCTGGCCTGGCCGCGCGTCACTCAGCTGCTGGCCCGTCGTGAGCTGTTCCACCGGGAGCGGGATATTCTGCGCCTGACGTCCAATCGAGAGATCCCACTGTCTCTGTGCAAAGCCTGGTACAGCATCCAGCGCCAGCGCCCGGTCAGCTATCGGACGGCGTTCAATCAGTTGCAGGCGGCGGCCCGGTTTCAGCCCTTGCCCGAGCGGCCTATGGCAGATGCCCTGCTGCTTGCCAGTAAGGGTGACCGCATTGTGCACTGGCATTGCAGCGCCGAACTGGAACGGCGCTGGTGCTGGACGCTCCGGCTGCATCCGGATGCCGGGCATGACCTGCCGCTGGATGAACCCGGATGGATCATCCAGCAGATGGAACATTGGTTGCCTGGTCAATAGCGGTTGCTTGACGCAACTGTTTTTTGCGGTCACGCTCATTGGCGTCAATTCAACGAGTGAACGGAGCCAATAACAAGATGAAACTCTTCGAAACCCGAACCGCCCCCAATCCGCGTCGAGTGCGCATGTTCCTGGCCGAGAAAGGCTTGCTGGACCAGGTTGAACTGGTGCAGGTGGATATTGAAAAAGGGGAGAACCTGAGCCCCGAATTTGTTGCCCGCAATCCGATGAAGAAAGTGCCGGTGCTGGAACTGGACGACGGCACCTGCATTGCCGAGACCATGGCCATCTGCCGTTACTTTGAGGAAAACTATCCGGACACGTCCAACCTGTTGGGGGAATCGCCATTGGAAAAAGCCCAGGTGGAGCAGTGGCTACGTTGGATCGAATTCTATTTCATGATGCCCACCGGCATGTGTTTTCAGCACACCACAGGTTATTTCAAGGACCGGATGAATCCCATCAAGGAGTGGGGGGAGGAGTGCGGCCAGGGCGTCGAGAAATTCATGCATTTCCTGAACAAGCAGCTCGAGGGCAAGGAATACCTGTGCTGTGACCGGTTCACCGCCGCCGACATCAACGCTTTCACCACCGTAGCCTTTGCCCGGGTGGTCAATATCCGCATCAAACCGGAGCAGGAACACCTGCAGGCCTGGTTCGACCGGATCAAGGCCCGGCCTTCGGCGCAGGCCTGAAGGCCTCAATTGGAACCGGACAGATGTGCCCGGTTCCTACCGTGCTCCTTTGCCCAATACAGTGCCTCGTCTGCCCGGATAATCAGCGGATCAATTCCCTCGCTGGTACGGTGCTCCGCCGCGCCAAGGCTGAGAGTCTGAGTGTGGTCAACACCGTGGATGTCTATGGCACGGTCGGCCATTTGCCTCCGACACTTCTCGGCTACAATCATCGCGCCCTCAGCATCGGTGTCAGGCAATAGAATCAGAAATTCCTCGCCGCCCCAGCGGCACAGGGCATCCTGCTGGCGCAAACAGCTTCCGAGCCTTGTCGCCGTCTCCAGCAAAACAAGATCTCCGGCCTCGTGGCCTCAGGTATCGTTCACCTTCTTGAACTTGTCGAGATCCGCAAGGATTACGCTGAATACGCTATCGGAGCGTGTCGCTCTGGCATATTCCTGGCGCACCAGTGGCATGAACGCCCGACGGTTCAGCAATCCGGTCAGCGGGTCGGTGGTTGCGATCTCATGCAGTTTTTCTCTGGAGATAAAGCCGTCTACGGCGACTTTACGCACAAACGCCATCAGCATGCAGGTGACAAACATGATCAGCGCCGGGCCGATGAACACGGCAACCAGTGTAACCAGGGGCAGCCCCTTTATAATGGCGGCCAACCAGAACACCGATACCGGAATCAGCACGATCAGTATCCATTCTCGGAAGCTGCGCAGGGCCATCACGGTGGCACCAAAAAAGGCGATTGTCATGGCATCTGATACCTGGGTTACCATGATGGGCTCGTAGAGTGTGAATAGGTACAGCAGAGCGAGTGCCAGACCGCTCAGAGTGATGCCCATCAACCTCAGGAAATACCGAGCCGGCCAGCGCGGATGTCCGGTCCAGTGTGCGATCAGAGCCAGAAGCGCAGCGCCGATCAAGGGCAGGCGTAGCAGCAATTCGGTGGTTCCGAGATTCGCCTGATGGACATGAAAGTACGTATGAGAGACGTGGTAGAGAGACACGGTAACGAGGAGCAGCAAGGCGCCACCATATTGGAGGCCAGACTCCATACGCTCTTTGTAGATTTCAAAAGCGGGTTGCCACTTCTGAGGAATTGAGTTTTTTGCTGCGTCCAAGGGCTAATCTCTGACATAGTTTGAGTCACTATTCAGTGTAATTGTTCTCTATGGTCGCCCGGAGAACAATAAGGTAAAAGGCTTACCTCTTTTGGGGCGGTATAAAGGAAGTGTAATGACACAACAGGACAGACTCGAAAAAGCACTAAACGCCATCGACCAGGCAAACCAGCAGGATCCCAACCGTGAGGACATAGCTGGTAAATCCATGCCCAGGGAATACGCCTATAGCCTGCACATGACCCGCTGGCTATTTGAACTGGAGCCGGAACCTTCCGAACGCATGCAGATTGCCTGTCGTGCCCAGCATATCGAGCGCTGGACCATGCCTCGGAGTGACTATGGTGAGGGTCGCAAGAATTACTATCAGTGGCGACAGGCGTGCGGCCGAATGCATGGCCGCCGGGCGGCTGAGATCATGGCGAAGTGCGGCTATCCACAAGCCGAGTGCGAGCGGGTCGAAACCACTCTGACCAAGCGTAAACTGCGGGAAGACGAAGATACCCAGTTGCTGGAAGACGTGGCGTGTATGGTGTTTCTGGAGCGCTATTTTGCGCAGTTCTTTGAAGACAATCCGGATTACGACAAAGAAAAATGGCTGCGCATTGTGCGCCGGACCTGGGCCAAAATGACGCCCCGTGGCCACAGTGCTGCCCTGAAGCTGGCCGAGGGCATGCCCGCCCATCTGTTGGCTTTGCTGCAGGAAGCGCTTGCCGCACCCGCTGAGTAAATCCTGCACTTGAGCTATCGTCATCCGTTGCATATGATATGCATTATCATTTGGCAATGGATGGCAAACCATGGCAACGCTGGCCAACCGAAACCCGAAGATTCTGATTGTCGAAGACGACCAATCCCTCAGTGATCAGCTGTCCGGATTACTGGCCTCCCGGGGCTATCACGTGGTGCAGCGCTATGAGGGTGATCAGGCACTGGTTACCGCCATGGGGCAGCGGCTGGACCTGATTCTTCTGGATGTGCTGCTGCCGCGCATGAACGGCTTCGAATTCCTGGAGAAGCTCCGTAAAACCCGCCAGACCCCGGTCATGATGCTGACCGCCTGTGGTGCCGAGCAAGAGCGCATTATGGGGTATCAGCAGGGGGCCGATGACTATGTGCCAAAGCCTTTCAGTTTCACCGAATTGCTGCTGCGAATCGAGGCGTTGCTGCGGCGCACCCTGGGCGAAACCGATCAACGTGCAGACCCTGCAACACTGTCTGCTGGTGAGCTGAAGCTTGACCGCCACGCCATGACCGTCAGCGTTCAGGGGGATCCGGTCGCCCTGACTCCGATCCAGTTTCGCCTGCTCTGGATTCTGGTGTTGCATCAGAGCGAAGCGTTGAGCAAACCCTATCTCTATCAAGTGGTTCTGGAGAAAGAATTCAGTCGCTACGACCGAAGCCTCGATATGCACCTGAGCCGGGTGCGTCGCAAGCTGGTGGAGGCTGGTGTTGCCGGCGATCGTCTCCAGACGGTGCACGGCAAGGGGTATTGCTTCCAGTGAATCGTCGTTTGTGGTGGAAGCTGTCAGGCACCCTGGCGCTGGGAACCCTGGTGTTGTTCTGGGTTATTTCCTTTCTGGGGGCCACTACTGAACAGCAGATGAGTTTTATTGCCCGCAAGCATCAGGAGACCCTGAAAGACTGGGGGCACACAGCAGAGCGTCTGTATCTGGCCGGTGACGAACAGGCCCTTGCCCGCTGGCTGGAGCAACTGCAACGTGAGGAAAACACCTGGGCCGCGGTGGTTCAGTCCGAGATACAGCCGCTGGCTGGCAGTGAACTGTCATCACAGTTTCAGGAGGGTTTTCGGCTTGGGCGCAACGTGGAATGGAAGATCCATCTGTATTTCACCGAAAACCCGATCATGGATCTTACTTTCACTGATGGTCATACCCATTTCCTGATTACCCTGCCTCAGCGTATGCGGCCGGGCGCTTACCTGCCGGAGGCCCGGCTGTTCCTGAAAGCTGCCCTGCCACTGACGGTACTGCTGGCATTGTGCCTGGTGATCTACCGGCACCTGATGAATCCTGTTCGCCAGCTGGAACTGGCAACCCGCCAGTTCAGCGAGGGCAATCTGGGAGCCCGGGCCCGGGCCCTGCTGGGTAACAGGAACGACGAGCTGACCGCGCTGGCAGAGACCTTTGACCGGATGGCTGAGCGGATCGGCGATCTGATCCAGTCCCAGCGCCGGTTGATCTCCGATCTCTCCCATGAGCTGCGAACGCCCCTGACCCGGATTGATATGGCCATCAGTTGCGTAGAGGAAGGGATCGATACCCAGCATTTCCTGCCCCGGATACGGCGGGAGTGCGATCTGATGCGCGCCCTGGTGGAGGACACCCTGACCCTGGCCTGGCTGGAGAACGAGCAGCCGGAGCTCAACCAGGAGGATCTGGATCTGACCGATCTGGTGGATACCATTGCGGAAGACGCCCGCTACGAGTACCCGGAGCATCATATCAGGACCGAGCTTCCGGAACAGGCGGAGATTCGGGGTACCAGTCATCGGGCGTTGGCACAGGCCATTGAAAATGTGGTCCGTAATGCCTGCAAGTATACGCCGGCCGGTGGCACGGTAATGATACGGCTGCAGGAGGAAGCCGGTGGATACCGGCTGTCGGTGGAGGACGACGGGCCGGGTGTTCCGGCCGAGCAACTGGAGGCGATCTTCCGGCCGTTTTTCCGTGCCACACGGATCCGGGAAAGTGTGCCGTCTGGCCATGGCCTGGGGTTAGCGCTGGCAAGCCGGCATCTGGATGCCATAGGGGGGCGAATCCGGGCCTGTAATCTTGCGGGGAACGGTGGTCTGGCGATGCATTTGTGGTTGCCTGCAGTCCGGATGTAACAAATGTAAAACTGGTTCACTTCGCGACACAAGTTATCGAGAATGCACTCCAAATACGAATCATTTGCATAATGGAGTGCGGTCGTGATGGCAAATTCCTCACCGATGAAACAACCCCGGCGCTTTCGTCGCAACACCCTCTGGCTGGCACTGATGGCAGCACCTCTGGCTCATGCACAGCCGGTGTCTCTGGATCCCATTCAGGTAACGGCAGACCGTGAGGTGGACGCCGATACTGTGGTCGATGCAGAGACCATAGAGCGTTTCCAGGCGGACGATCTGGAAGACGTCTTTGCGGGCCAGCCAGACGTAAGCGTTGGTGGGTCCAACAGCATCGCCCAGAAAGTTTATGTCCGAGGCTTTGAAGACCCGCTTTTGAACGTATCCGTGGATGGCGCCACCCAGGCTGGGGCACTGTTCCATCACTCCGGTCGACTGTCGGTGGAGCCGGAGTTGCTCAAGCAGGTTGAAGTCAATGCCGGGGCTGGCCGGGCCACTGACGGGGCTGGCGCTCTGGGTGGCTCAATCCGCTTTGTCACCAAGGATCCCGAAGACATGTTGCGGCCAGGCGAAAACGCCGGGGCCCTGGTTAAATTCGGTTCTTTCTCCAATACCGATGGCTACAAAGCCAGTGGTACCGCCTTTGGCCGGCTGAGCGATAACTGGAGTACCCTGGTGTCTGTCAGCCAGAGTGACCACGAGCCCTTCAAGGATGGCAGTGGCGACCGTATTGCCGGCAGTGATGCCCGTCAGCAGCTTGGTTTTGCCAAACTGGTGGGCCAGTTGCCGGCTGATCAGACCCTGAAGCTCAGTCACGAGGTGCGCACCGATGAGGGGGAGCGGCCCCAGCGCCCACAATTGATTGTCAGTGGTTTCAATCGCCTTTACGACCTGGATGGCCGCCGGGACACCACCACCCTGAATTACGGATACGCACCCGCAGGCAATGCCCTGGTAGATCTTGAGGCAACCGTTTACCACACCGAGTCAGACATCGAGCAGAACGTTGAGGATCGCTGGGGGCGTTATTTCGGGTTTAGCCGGAACATCGGCGGCGACCTTCGCAACACCAGTCGTTTTGGCGAGCACAGCCTGACCTACGGTGTCGATTATCGGGAGGACAAGGTGAACGCCGGGTATCAGGAGGATAAAAGAGCCGAACAACAGACCGGTGAAGTACTGGGTGTGTACCTGCAGGGCGATCTATGGCTCACCAGCCGCCTGTTGTTCAGTGCCGGTGCCCGTTATGACGACTACCGGCTCAAGGACAACAACGACCAGCGCTTCAGTGAAGACGAGGTCAGCCCGAATGCCAACCTGGCCTGGGAAGTGGTGGACGGCCTCACCCTGAAAGCTGGTTATGCCGAGGCCTTTCGCGGGCCAACCACTCAGGATTCGTTCAAGCTGGAAGGCTCTGAAAACGATCCGGATCTGGAAGGTGAAAAAGCCCGGAATACTGAAGTCGGTTTTGATTACCGCTACGACAACTTCCGACTGTCGGCCGAGGTGTACCGTTCTGAAATCAAGGACGCCATTGCTGATCCGTTGCTGCCGTTCCGGGAATCCATCTACAAGAACATCGGTGATCTCGAGTCTGACGGCTATCTGATCTCGGCCGGTTACCAATGGCAGGCACTTTCCGCCGGACTGAGCTTCCACAGTAACGATGCCGAAGTGGATGGCCAGCCGTTGACGGTGTACGAGCACAATCTGCTGGGTAACACCATGGGAGATACCTGGATTGCGGACCTGGCGTACCGCTGGGATCGAAACCTGGAGTTTGGCTGGCAGGGCCGTTTTGTTCAGGGTATCGATAATCTGGACACCTCGGTTGGCAGCATCGACAAGCCTGGATACGGCGTGCACGACCTGTTTCTGCACTGGCTGCCCACCGGCAATGAGGATCTGCGCCTGAGCCTGACCATCAAGAACGTCGGCGACAAGCAGTACCTGGATCATGCCAGCAATGCGGATTACCAGCACATTGAGGACTATGAGGGAATCGTTGGCATGCCGGAGCCGGGGCGGGACATCCGTGTTGGCCTGGCCATGCGGTTCTGAGGTCCGTGATGTTGCGTTACCAAATCACAGCCGCCCTGATGGGCGGCGTTTTCTGTTTACTGGCTGAGCTCTCCCTGGCGGCGGACACGGTTACCGATCTGGCGGGGCGGACGGTAGAGGTGCCCGAGAGTGTCGAGCGAGTGATACTGGGCGAGAGTCGCTACATTCCGGCCCTTGCCATACTGGAAGGGGAGCAGCTGCCGGATCGCCTTGCCGGGCTGTTGCCGGATTTCGAAATGACGGATCCGGGGGGCTATGCCCAGTATCTGAAAGCGTTTCCCTCGCTCGCGGATATTCCTCGGGTGGGGCATACCTCGGCTGACAGTTTCAGTCTGGAAAGTGTGTTGGCCATGGAGGCAGACCTGGCCATTTTCAGTCTTGAGGGCCACGGCCCCGGTGCCCATAACCGGGCGCTGATTGACAGCCTGCAGCGAGCGGGCGTGGCGGTGGTGTTTGTTGATTTTCGCCAGGACCCGCTGGTCAATACCCCCAGGAGCATGGCTGTTCTGGGTGAGATTCTCGGGCGTCAGGATGAGGCCGAGGTCTTCAACCGGTTCTACCAGCAACAGCTCGCCCGGGTCACCGACGTAGTGGAAGATATTCCGCGAGGCGACTGGCCCAGCGTGTTCCTGCACAGTCGTCTGGGCCGGCATGACAGCTGCTGTGAGACCATGGTGGAGGGCATGATGGGGCACTTCATCAAGGCTGCCGGCGGCAGGAATGTGGCCCAAGGCCGGGTTCCCGGGGTCAGTGGTGTACTCAATCTGGAATACCTGATCAGTGAGCCGCCCCAGCGCTACGTAGCCACGGCCATTGGCTCCCGACGGTATCAGGCGTCCGATACCGACAATGCTTACGTGATGCTCGGGGCCGGTATTGATGAGCAGATGGCCAGGGCATCGCTTGTCCGGGCCACCGACCGCCCGGGACTGCGGGCGGTTAAACCCATCCGAGAGGGTCGGGCCATGGCCATCTGGCACCACTTCTACAATACGCCCATGAACGTGGTGGCGGTCCAGGCTCTGGCCCGGTGGTTTCACCCGGAGGCGTTTGGCGAGCTGAACCCGAACGCGACCCTGGCGGAATTCTACCGGCGTTTCCAGCCAGTGCCGCTCGACGGAGTCTATTGGGTGACAGCCGGGGAGGCCCAGAAATGACGCCAGTGCAGTATAGGCAAGATGCTGGGCTGAAATCGTCTACCACCAGGGTGTCCTCGCTGGCCGATGACTATCGGCGTTTTGTCTGGCGCCGGGTGTTATGCCTGGGAGGGTTGACCCTCGCGGCGATGACGGCACTGCTGGTGGATATTGCCAGCGGGCCGTCGATGTTGGGATTGCTGGATGTGTTCAGAGGACTACTCAACCCTGAGGGTATCGATGCCGGCACCCGCGTGATCATTGAGGATATCCGACTGCCCTACGCGTTGATGGCGGTGGTGGTCGGCGCTTGCCTTGGCCTTGCCGGGGCGGAGATGCAGACGGTACTGAATAATCCGCTGGCCAGCCCGTTTACCCTGGGCGTCGGTGCGGCTGCCACCCTGGGGGCGTCCCTGGTGATTGCCTTCAATATCTCGGTATTGGGGCTGGCGGCTCATGTGCTGTTGCCTCTATCTGCCTTTGTGTTCGCCGCGGCCGCCTCGCTGCTGATTCTGGTATTGTCACGCACTCTGGGGGCCTCGGTGCATGCGGTGGTGCTGTTTGGTATTGCCCTGTTATTCGGCATCAACGCAGTGGTGGGCCTGATCCAGTTCATGGCCGACGCCGAGTCGGTTCAGCAGATTGTTTTCTGGACCATGGGTAGCCTGGCTCGGGCCAGTCTGGACAAAGTGGCCATTGTCGCCCTGGTGCTTGCGCTGTGCCTGCCGTTTTCCCTTCGTAATGCCTGGGCCATGACCCTGTTGCGCAGTGGTGAGGAGCAGGCCCGCAGTCTGGGTATCCGGGTGGAGCGCATGCGCCTGGTGGTGCTGATGCGGGTCAGCCTGTTGACCGCGGCGGCCATGTGTTTCGTTGGGGAAATCGGGTTTATCGGCCTGGTGGCGCCCCACATCGCCCGTTTGATGCTGGGTGAAGATCATCGCTTTCTGTTGCCGGGCAGCGCCCTGGCCGGGGCCGTTCTGCTGTCGTTGTCATCCATCGCCAGCAAGCTGCTGGTGCCGGGGGTGGTATTGCCGGTGGGTATTGTGACCGCCCTGGTAGGTATCCCGCTGTTCATCACCCTGATCATTGGCCGCAGCAGGAGGGCCGCGTTGTGACCCTGAAGCTGCAATCCGTGACCGCCGGCTACCGGAACCGATCCGTCTTCACCGGACTTACCCTGCCGGAGATACCCGCAGGCTCCCTGGTGGCCGTGGTTGGCCCTAATGCTGTGGGTAAGTCCACGCTGCTGAAATCCATCGCCGGTCTGCTGCCGATTGCCGGCACCATGACCTTTGCCGGGGAGAATCTGGCGGCGATTACTGCCCACCAGCGCATTCGTCGTGTCGGCTACCTGCCGCAACCACTGCCCCAGGCCATTCCCCTGGTGGCCTACGAAACTGTGTTCAGCGCCTGCCGCTCTGCTCGCGGCGACTGGTCCCGGGAAGAGACCGAGCTGGCGATCGAAGAGATTTTCGACACCCTGGGTATCCGGCAACTGGCGCTTCGGCGACTGTCGGAAATGTCTGGTGGTCAGCGCCAGATGGTAGGGCTGGCTCAGGTACTGGTACGCCAGACGCCATTGATGCTGCTGGATGAGCCCACCAGCGCCCTGGACCTGCACTGGCAGCTCAACGTGCTCAACGCGGTGCGTGACGCCACCAGCCGGACCGGCTCGATTGCCCTGGTGGCCAGCCATGATCTCAATCTGACCCTGCGCTATTGCGACCAGGTTCTGGTGTTGTCTCCCGGCGGCCAGGCCGTGCTGGGCACACCGGCACAGGTACTGACGCCGGAGCTGTTGGCCCGAACTTATGGTATCGAGGCCCGCATCGAACGATGCTCCCGGGGACATCCCATTGTGCTGGCGGATCGTCCGCTATCTGCCAGTGTTAACTGACCCATTGAGGTAAGGAGTCTGCAATGCCAACCATGAATGCCCGAGTCGCCACCACCGATCCCGGTCGCCTGATCAATCGCCTTTGCAAACACTTTCGCCACAAGATTGAGGCTGAGTGGACCGCAACCGACGGCAGGCTGGCTTTCTCCATCGGTGAATGCCGGCTCGAAGCCGCAAACCGGGAGCTGCTGATGCGCTGTCAGTCACCCACCGGAACGGAGCTGGAGGAGTTGGGCCAGGTGGTGGCTTCCCACCTCATTCGCTTTGCCGGCGATGAGGTGGATGAGGTTCATTGGAGTTAGACGGACGACGGGATCAGTTTTGTCGGACGAAAACGCAAAAACAGCGCCACGGCCAGCCCGAACGTGAGCCATTCAGCAAGGGGCAGTGCCACGAGTAGCGGCCACTGTGGCGCGAACTGGGCAATACCTATCAGTAACAGCGCAGGAAGAATCAGGCTTCGGGAAAAGGCCACCAGGACGGAGGGGATGGGTTTGTGCATGGCGGTCAGGTAAACCGACAGCAGTACGTTAATACCGTTGACCAGGAATAACGGCCACAGGATGGTCAGAAAACGGTCTGCCAGGGCCGCGGTGGCCGGGTCTGCCGTGGTGTCCAGAAACAGGCGGACCACCTGATTTCCAAACAGCCACACCGTGACCACCAGCGTCAGTGCCAGGCTCAGAATGACGGTGGCCCCGCAGCCCATGAAGCGCCGGATACGTTCGGCATTGCCGGCCCCGAGGTTGTGGCTGATCAGCACGTGCATGGCGTCTGAAATGCCATAGAACACCATCAGGCTCAGGAAGATCAGATAGTTCACCACGGTAAAGGCGGCTACCCCCGCCACGCCCTGAGTGGTCATCAACAGCCAGTTGATCAACAGCATAACCAGCCCCACGGAGAGTTCGTTGATCCACTCCGAAACGCCATTGGCGAACGCCTGGGGAATCTCCTGCCAGTGTTTTTGCTGAAGCTGGAAGTGAAGCTTGCGTTCCGGCTTGAGAAAGTAACAGGCCAGAACCGCGAACTGCAGCACCTGGGCCAGGCCGGTGGCGATGGCGGCGCCGCGCAAACCGTAATCCAGGTAGCCCACCAGCAGGGCGTCCAGCAGGATATTGGCGGCGGCTCCTGTTACCAGAGCCGTGGTTGCCAGCCCAGGGAAGCCGTCTACTCGCACGAAGTAATACAACACCATGGTGACCAGCTGGGCCACCAGCACCCAGATGATCACCAGAAAATACTCGGACATCAGCGGGTAAATGTCCGGGGAGGCGCCGAGCACACGATAGATCGCATCATGGAACAACAGCCCCGCCAGTGCTCCGGTCAGAGCCAGGGCCAGAGTAGCCATCAGACACTTGCTGAAGATGGCAGATGCGGCGTCGGTCCTGCCTTCGCCCAGATAGCGGCCAGCCCGAACGGTACCACCAATGGCCAGGGCGAGCGCCATGCCGAATAGCAGGGTAAACCAGGGAATCAGCAGGTTCAGAGCCGCCAGGGCATCTGCGCCGGCGAAGTTGCCAATGAAAATGCCGTCAACGATGTTGGCGGTGGTCAGTGCCAGCAACCCCGCTACGGAAGGCAGGGCATAGCGGAAGAAAACCGGCCAGAAGGGGCCGGTCAGTATCGGGTTGTCGGAATCCTTGCCGGTCTCTGCGTCCATACTTTCCTCACCCGTTTATCCTGTGAATCAGCCAAACAGCTCCTGCAGTTTCTCACCCGGATCTGGCGCGCGCATGAACGACTCACCCACCAGAAACCCGTATATGCCCCGGCTGGTCATGGCCTCAACATCTGAACGGGTCATGATCCCGCTCTCGGTAATGGTCAGTCGGTTTTCGGCAATCCGGTGGTGCAGTTCAAAGGTGGTGTCCAGCGACACCTCAAAGTTGTGCAGATTGCGGTTGTTGATGCCTACCAGCGGCGTGCTCAGGGTAAGCGCATCGTCCAATTCCTCGCCATCATGCACCTCCACCAGCACATCCAGGCCAATCTCATGGGCGATGCCCTCCAGTTCCTGCATCTGGTCTTTGGTCAGGCAGGCGGCAATCAGCAGAATGCAGTCGGCGCCAATGGCCCGGCTTTCATACACCTGATAGGGCGCCACCATGAAGTCCTTGCGGATCACCGGCAGGCTGCAGGCCGCGCGGGCGGCTTTCAGGTAGTCTTCGTGGCCCTGGAAGAAATCTTGGTCGGTGAGCACTGACAAGCAAGCCGCACCGCCTTGTTCGTAGCTTTCGGCGATGCGTTCCGGTTCAAAGGGATCTCGCAGGATGCCTTTGCTGGGTGACGCCTTCTTGATCTCGGCAATGACCGCTGGCCGCTGAGCTTCGATGCGGGTGCGCAGGGCATTGGCGAATCCACGCGCTGGAGCTTGATCGCTGGCCATGGCTTTCAGGTCTGCAATCGAAACCTTGGGCTTACGTTCATCAATTTCCTCCCATTTCCGATCAACGATTTTACGCAGGATGGTGGGAGTCTTATCCAAATGTCGTTCAGTCATCTCGTGCCTGCTGAATTGGGTGCTGGAGCCGATGATGGGGGCCTTTCCAAAACACGCCCACAAGTACGTCCCTGTAGGGCTTGACTGTAGCCATCCATGGCTACAGACAGTTTTGGAAAGGCCCCCACCACCGGCTCTTCAAACTTGGTCAGGGCCTTCCGGAGTTAGTGGCCCTTAGAAACACTGAGAAAAATCAGCCAGCTCCGACATCTTGCCAGCCGCCAAACCGGAACCCATGGCATCCAGTGCCATGTCGACGCCTTCTTTGGCGGTCTTGGCCAGGCCGGCGACATAGATGGCCGCGCCGGCGTTCAGCGCGATCATGTCGCGGGCTTTTTCGGTTGTCTCGTCGTGGTTGCGGCCGAAAGCGGCCTTGATCAGCTTCAGGGATTCGTCGGAGGAATTCACCGTCAGGCCCACCAGCGACTGGCTCTTGATGCCCAGGTCTTCCGGCGTCAGGTCGTATTCGGTGATTTCGCCATCTTTCAGTTCGGCAACATGAGTGACCGTGGCCAGACTGATTTCATCCAGGCCATCCTTCGAGCAGACCACCATGATGTGTTCTGCGCCCAGGCGCTGCATGACTTCTGCCATCGGGCGGCACAGTTCCCTGGTGAACACGCCGATAAGCTGGCGGGTGACGCCGGCCGGATTGGTCATCGGGCCAAGAATATTAAAGATCGTCCGGCAACCCAGCTCCCGGCGCGGACCGATGGCGTGTTTCATGGCGCCGTGGTGGGCCGGGGCAAACATGAAGCCGACGCCGATCTGCTCGACACAGCGGGCCACTTCCTCCGGCTTCATGTCCAGGTTGATGCCGGCCTTCTCGATCAGGTCGGCGCTGCCGCTCTTGGACGATACGCCCCGGTTGCCGTGCTTGGCGACGAAGCCGCCGGCTGCGGCCACCACAAAGGAAGAGGCCGAGGAGACGTTGAACAGATTGGCACCATCGCCCCCGGTGCCGACGATATCCACCAGCGGGCTGGCGTTGATGCTGACCTTGGTGGCCAGTTCACGCATCACTTCGGTGGCGCCGGTGATTTCGTCGATGGTTTCGCTCTTCAGGCGCAGGCCCATCAGGAAGGCACCGATCTGGGCGTCGGTGGCTTCGCCGTTCATCACAATACGCATCACATCCTTCATTTCGTCCCGGGACAGGTCCAGGTTGGAGGCGATGCGGTTCAGTGCTTGTTTCATGTCCATGGGGTCGTCGGCCTCTTGTTATGTTCTCAGGAAGTTGCGCAGCAGTTCATGGCCCTGTTCGGTCATGATCGACTCGGGGTGGAACTGCACGCCTTCGATGGGCAGGGTCTTGTGGCGTACGCCCATGATTTCTTCAACGGAGCCGTCGTCGTTGCGGGTCCAGGCGGTCACTTCCAGGCAATCGGGCAGGGTGTTCTTGTCGATCACCAGGCTGTGGTAACGGGTAGCCTGCAAGGGGTTGTTCAGGCCGCGAAACACACCTGCATCATTGTGATATACCGCTGACACTTTGCCATGCATTACCTTGCCTGCCCGGATGACGTCGCCGCCGTATACCTGGCCGATGGACTGGTGGCCCAGGCAGATACCCAGGATAGGCAGTTTGCCGGCGAAATGACGAATGGCGTCCATGGAGATCCCCGCCTCGTTGGGCGTGCAGGGCCCCGGGGAAATCACCAGTCGCTCGGGGTTCAGAGCTTCGATTTGTTCAATGGTGATTTCGTCGTTCCGGTATACCTGTACGTCGGCACCCAGCTCAGCCAGGTACTGCACCACGTTGTAGGTGAAGGAATCGTAGTTATCGATCATCAGCAACATAATCTGTTCCTCCGCCTCAATGGTCGTAGTCGTTGTAGGTCATGGCCACGGCACGGAAAATTGCGCGGCCCTTGTTCATGGTTTCTTTCCATTCGAGGCGGGGAATGGAGTCTGCCACTACGCCGGCGCCGGCCTGGATGTGCAGAGTATTGTCCTTGATGACCGCGGTGCGGATGGCGATGGCGGTGTCCATGTTGCCGTTGAACGACAGGTAGCCTACGGCGCCGCCGTATACGCCACGCTTCACCGGTTCCAGTTCGTCGATGATTTCCATGGCGCGGATCTTCGGCGCGCCACTCAGGGTGCCGGCGGGCAGGGTGGCACGTAGCACGTCCAGGCAGCTGGTGTTTTCTTTCAGTCGACCGGTCACGTTAGAGACAATGTGCATGACGTGGGAATAGCGCTCCACGATCATCTTGTCGGTCAGCTTCACTGTGCCGGTTTCCGACACCCGGCCGGCGTCGTTGCGGCCCAGGTCGATCAACATCAGGTGCTCGGCGATCTCTTTCGGGTCGGCCAAGAGTTCCTTTTCCAGGGCTTTGTCCTCGGCATCGGTGGCACCACGCTTGCGGGTGCCGGCGATGGGCCGGACGGTGACTTCCTCATCTTCCACACGCGCCAGGATTTCCGGAGATGAGCCGACAATGTGGAAGTCTTCCAGATCCAGGAAGTACATATACGGTGACGGGTTGAGCACGCGCAGCGAACGGTAGAGGTTCAGGGGTGGTGCCTCGAAAGGAATCGACATGCGCTGGGAAATGACGGTTTGCATGACATCGCCATCCAGCACGTAGCCTTTGATCTTGTCCACCGCCGCTTCGAATCTGTCCTGGGTAAAGCCGGAAATAAAGTCGCTCTCGTCCACCACCTTGCCGCGTAGATGTTCCGGCGTGCGGGGGGCGTTGGCGGTCTGGCGGTGCAGTTGGCTTTCCAGCTCGTCGATGCGGCGTTGCGCCGCTTCGTAGGCGCCTTCAATAGACGGGTCCACGTGCACAATCAGATGCAACTTGCCGCGCAGGTTGTCGAACACCACGATTTCATTGGACACCATCAACAGAATATCCGGCGTGCCGATCTGGTCGGGCGGGCAGCTGTTGCGCAGGCGCTTTTCGATGTAGCGCACGGTGTCGTAGCCGAAATAGCCCACCAGGCCACCGTTGAACCGGGGCAGTTCGGGCAGGTCCGGGGCGTTAAATCGCTTCTGGTAGTCGTCCACGAAAGCCAGAGGGTCATCGACCTCTGCCTGTTCGACCACTTCGCCGTTGCGGCTGACTTCGATGCGGTGGTCGAAGACTTTCAGAACTTCCTGGCTGGGTAAGCCAATGATTGAATAGCGACCCCATTTCTCGCCACCCTGTACCGATTCAAACAGGTAGGAGTATGGGCCGCTGGCCAGTTTCAGATAGGTGCTGAGGGGAGTGTCGAGATCCGCCAGAACTTCGCGGTACACAGGGATACGGTTATAGCCGGCTTCAGCGAGCTCGTGGAATTGCTCGGGTGTCATGGTTCGGTTTCCTGAAATCTGATCTGCGTTTTGTCAGAACGGTGTTACACCGCTGTGACCGGTGGTGCGGGCAAGCAGGCATGCGCCATCAGCCCCGGGGCTTGCTCAGCCGGTGCGCCATCGCCACCATCGTGTTGCGCGGGTTGTCAGGATGCCTCGCGCTGCAGTCAGATTCAGTCCCTGCACGGCAGGAATCTCCCGAATTGATGTGTTCAAAATAAAACGTCCTTGCGAGATTACAAAAGCTCGGCCAGCGAATCAACAACAGCATCTGCACCGAGACTGTCAACGGAGCCGCCAAAGTTATAGCCATACCTGACGGCGACGCAGGGGATGCCTGCTGCCAGGGCTGCATTGACGTCTGCCTTCGAGTCCCCGACCATCACCGTGGTGCCCCGTGTGCCGCCCAGTTTTTCCATGGCGTGCAGCAAGGGCGCCGGGTCCGGTTTTTTCACTGGCAGGGTATCGCCACCGACCGAGAGGTCGAACCACTGATCCAGACCGGTTTTTTCCAGCAGGGGCTGAACAAACTGGTCAGGTTTGTTAGTGACCACGGCCATCCGGCAGCCCAGTTGCCTCAGGTGGTCCAGACAGTCATGGACGCCGGGAAATACCTCGGAATGCCGGCCATTCAGCTGGCCGTAGGCGTGATAGAAAATGGTCAGGGCGTCGTTGAACAGCGCCTCATCTTTAGCGGTGGCGGGTTCCCAATCGGTTTTTCCGGCCAGGGCCCGGCGCACCAGAACCTGGGCGCCGTTGCCAACCCAGGTGCGCACCTTGTCCAGGCCTGCCGGGCTACGCCCCAGGTGCTCCAGCATCTGATCCACGGCGGCGGCCAGATCCGGTGCGCTGTCTACCAGCGTGCCGTCCAGATCAAACAGGGCGACTCCCGGCCAGCGGGCGTTGAACAGGCCTTTCAGGCTCATCCGCCGATCACCTTGCGGGCCTGCTCAAGTTCCTCTCGCATGGCATCGATGGTGGCCTTGTAATCCGGAGTGTTGAATATGGCAGAGCCGGCCACAAAGGTGTCGGCGCCGGCCTCGGCAATTTCCCGGATGTTGTCGGTTTTCACGCCACCATCGATTTCCAGGCGAATGTTGTAGTTGCTGGCATCAATCTTCTTGCGGGCTTCCTTGAGCTTGTCGAGGGTGCCGGGGATAAACTTCTGGCCACCGAAGCCCGGGTTCACTGACATCAGCAGCACCATGTCGAGCTTGTCCATGACGTAGTCCATGTAGCTCAGCGGGGTGGCGGGGTTAAACACCAGCCCGGCCTTGCAGCCGCCGTCGCGGATCAGTTGCAGGGAACGGTCGATGTGGTTGCTGGCCTCCGGGTGGAAGGTGATGTAGCTGGCGCCGGCGTCAATAAACATGCGGATCAGGTCATCCACCGGAGACACCATCAGGTGCACGTCGATGGGGGCGGTAACGCCGTGCTTGCGCAGGGCCTCGCACACCATGGGCCCGATGGTGAGATTGGGGACATAATGATTGTCCATCACATCGAAGTGCACCACGTCGGCACCAGCAGCCAGAACGTTATCGACTTCTTCTCCCAGGCGGGCGAAATCGGCGGAGAGGATGGATGGGGCAATCAGATATGGATTCATCGGGGCTCTCTCGGTGTAGTGAATTATCGGCCTCTGGGCAACCCTGCTAGTCTATCAGTTTGCCGGTCATTTTCGCAGCGGGATAGGTGCATTGGCTCATGGTGTTGAATGCAATCAGATTACTTTGTCTGTTCTTGATCAGCGGCTGGCTGAACGCCGCTGTGGCCCAGGATGGGGCGAAGGGGGGTGAGGAAGCGGAACCCGCGACCAAGGCTAATCCAGCGTCAAGATCGGGCTTTTCAACGGGTTTGGGCGAATGGGCGCTGGTACCGCGTTACCCGGAGCAGGCTGTCTGGCTCGATCTGGACGACGAAGGCCGGGCGTTGGGGTTGTTCCTGCCCGAATACGTTACGCCGGCAACCGGGGCTTTACTGATACTGGCCGACGAAGGCCAGACGGCCGATGAGGGTGTGCTGGGATCGTTGCGGGTGGCGCTGGCGGAGCGGGGTCTTGCGGTGATGACGGTTGGCCTCGGGCTGCCGCCGGAGGCGATACGCCGACATCGCATGGATGTCATGGCGCCTGGCCTGGATGATGACGCCGGACAGAACCCGGATCAGGGCGGGAATACACCGGATTCGGTCATGATTGATGTCGCTGAGGAACCGCCTCTTGATGACCTGACCGCAGATTATCGAAATTCGGTTCGTACAATTCTGTCCGCCGGGGTAGCCGCGTTGCAGCAGCGTGGCTATGAACGTGTGGGCGTGCTGGGCATTGGCTGGTCTGCTGACTATGTCACGGACTGGGCGGCGGACGCCGCTGCCGTGTCCGCGGTGGTCTGGCTGGCCCCCCGGTTCCCGGCCCGGCAGGCCGTTACCTTGCCCTCGTTGTTGAAGGAGCGAAACGGAGGGCAGGGATGGCCGGTGCTGGATCTGCATGGTTCCGGTGGTCGCTCCGGGGCAGAGGGCCGGGCGCGGGCGGCGGCGTTTGCTCGCGCGGAGGTGACCGGTTACGACCGTCAGCCCTTGGCCCTCAATCAACCGCTCCGGGCTGAAGATGGAGTGCGGGTTGCCAGCCGGGTCAGTGCCTGGCTGAAAAAACGGTCGGCCAGCCGGGATTAAAGTGCCCGATGCCTCTGGCGGATCAGTTCCCAGGCCTGTTGAAAGCGTAACAACCGGTCCTTTGCCATCGCCACTTCCGAAGGCGTCAGTTTCTGCTGCGCCAGTTTGTCCGGGTGACAGGCGGAAACCTGTTTGCGGTAAGCGCGTTTGATGGTTTCCAGCGAATCACGTCGGGTCACACCCAGAATCTGGCAAGCCTGCTCGTAGGTCGCCGGCTTTTGCGGCGGCGCGGCAGTGCGAATCCACACTTTGCTGGCGTAGCTTTCGAAAATGTCATCGCTGATGACCACGGGCAATCCCATATGGCTAATGGCGTCTTCGCAGCGGTAGCGCCGGGCCTTTCCGGGCTGACCCAGGATTTGTGCACCATGGCACAGGCAAATGGCCGTTTTCAGGGCCGGTGCCGGCCACAGTAACAAGGCCAGGCGCAGCATCAGGCCCTGGCGCACGGGCAGGTGGTCAGTTTCCTTGCCCTTGCGAAACTGTTTGATGGCTTTGCGGCGTTGCCTGGCCGAGAGGGTCAGGGCTTTCATCAGGGCTTCGGCATACTGAATGTCCGGTTCCCGGACCCTGCCGTCGGCCTTGGCAATGTAACCCAGAAAAAAGAACAGTGGCTTTCGACACCAGCGCGGCAGGTGCGCGCGCTCCATCAGGGTGCTGGCCTGATGCCCGCAACTGGTCAGTTCCTGCAGCAGTTCCCGGAACGACGACTCCATTCTCGCCGGGAGGGCTGGTGGATTGCTCTGGCTCATGATGTCCGGGCCCTTTCGTGCAGCCACTGGTCCAGGCTCTGCAATCGTTCTGGTGTGCCGACATCGATCCAGTGGCCCTTGTGGTGCAAGCCGATGACCCGGTTGCAGGCCATGGCTCTGCGCAGCACCGGGCCAAGTTTGCCGGCGGCATCGTCCAGTTCATCAAACAGGCGCCGGTGCAGCAGGCTGATACCGGAGAAAGTGAGCTTATCGGCCCCGTCAGGGGTCAGAAAGCCGTTGTCCTGAAGATGAAAATCCCCTTCCGGGTGGTGGGGCGGATTCGAAACCATCACCAACAAGGCATCGGCGTCAGCCTGGGGCCGGAGTTGGCTGAAATCGAAATCGCTCCAGATGTCCCCATTGACTACCAGGAACCAGTCGTCGCCCGCGTCGGTCAACAGTGGCAGGGCCCGGATGATGCCACCGGCGGTTTCCAGCGGTTCACCCTCTGCAGAGTAGCGAATGCTGACACCAAAGGCCTCGCCATCCTCCAGCCGGGCTTCAATCTGTTCCCCCAGCCAGGCATGGTTGATCACAATGTCGCTGAAACCGGCGTCGCGCAGGCGCTCAATATGATGAACGATCAGGGGCTGCCCCCCGGCTGACAGCAACGGCTTGGGGGTGGTCAGGGTCAGCGGGCGCATACGCTCGCCTTTGCCAGCGGCGAGAATCATAGCCTTCATGGTCAGTGAACTCCCGGCTCCGGCAGCGGGCCAATGCGTTGTTCGATGGCCGGAATCACGGTGCCGCAGAGCCACTCGTGAAAATGCCGGAAGGCCGGTTGCCGGGCGCTGGCATCCCGCAGGTAACTGACGGTGCGGGGAATGTCAGCCAGATATCCGGTCTTGCCGTCGCGAATGGCGAGGCGAGCAAAAATGCCGGCAGCTTTCAGATGGCGCTGCATGCCCATGAGCTCAAACCACTGCCGGAAAGTATCTGCATCAGCGCGGTGCAAACCGGCCTGCTGGCTGGCGTTACGAAAATGCTCCAGCCAGCTTGCCAGTCGCTGTTCCGGCCAGCGCACGTAGCAGTCTTTGAGCAGGGAGACGGCGTCGTAGGTGATGGGGCCGCGCACGGCGTCCTGAAAATCGATCACGCCGGGAGGCGTCTGGCCATCACGGACCAGAAGATTGCGGGAGTGGTAGTCACGGTGCACGGTGACCTCCGGCTGCGCCAGAGCACTTTCACGGAGCAGACCGAAGGCGGTGTCCAGCAGCGCCCGTTCCTGGTTGTCGAGTTCCAGGCCCAGGTGTTTTTCCAGCAGCCAGTCCGGGAATAGCGCCATCTCCCGGTCGAGGAGGGTCTGATCATAGGCGGGTAGTGGGTAGTCTGCCGGGTCTTCCAGCCCGGCAATACGCGCCAGTTCGTCCAGTGCGGCCCGATATAGGGTGTCCGCATCGCCCTGTTCCAGGGCGGTTAACATCAACTGATCGCCCAGGTCTTCCAATAACAGAAAACCCTGCTCAAGATCCTCTGCTGCAATGGCGGGCACGGCTATTCCGCGTTGATGCCAGTGCCGGGCGATGGCTACAAACCGAACGCAGTTTTCGTGCTCTGGTGGGGCATCCATCACAATAAAAGGGACGGGTTGCCCGCCCGGCACGTCTTTCCAGACCCGGAAGTACCGTCGAAAACTGGCGTCACCGGAAACCGGTGTCGGGCTGGCGGCCGAGAAGCCGGGTATCTGACTGACCCAGCGGGTCAGCAACTGCAAGCGGTAATCCATGGTCAGATCAGTATTCCTGAATCGGTGGATGATGGCCGGCGCGTTAACCGTGCACTCTCTGCACCGGAGTATAAAGAGGGTAAAACGGAATTGCAGCGGGCTTTCCGTTAACAAGCCTTGAGGGCGCGTGTAAACTAGATGCCCTTACGCCCAGCCATCATTCAAATGGAACAGGAATTTCGTCAACGTGCCCAGCCATTGCTCCTCCCTGTTGTGCGCCAGGTTCCGGCTTTCAAGCCTGGCCGTCATCGTGGCATTGGCAGCGAGTGGCGTACGTGCTGAAGGGACGGGTAGCAGCCCCAGCGCCGCTGAGATTGACTGGCGCCCGCGCAGTGAATTGCCGCCAGAGGTGGCCGGTCGGCTGCCGGTATTCTGCGAGGGAGGTTATCTGCCTGGCACGGTTGGCGGCGATGGCACCGTGGTGCCGGGCGCGGGCATTGAGGGTCCCATGCCACTGGAAGCCAGTGCCCTGAACGCCCGCTATGAACTGGATAGTGAACTCTACCTGCAGGGTGATGTGCGCCTGCGCCAGGGACCATTCCAGGCGAGCGGCGCGGAGGCCAGGTACAATCAGCAGTCGGGCGAATTGCAACTGCAAGGACCGCTGGTCAGCCGAGGTGAAGGCTTTCTGCTGACCGGGCAGGACGCGAACTATTCTACCCAGTCCGGGCAACTGGATATCAACACGGCCACGTTTCTCCTGCACGAGTCGGAACTCAGGGGCGAGGCCTCATCCCTGTCCAGGGTCAGTGAAAGCCAGGTGGTTATCTCCGATGGCATGATCACTACCTGTGGTCCGGGCCAGAACGGCTGGTCGATTGTGGCATCGGACATCGAGCTGGATCAGGCGGAAGGTTTTGGTACTGCACGGCACGTGCGGCTGGAAGTGTTGGATGCGCCGGTATTCTACTGGCCTTACATTACGTTCCCGATTGATGACCGCCGCAAGACCGGTTTCCTGTATCCCCAGTTTGGCTCATCCAGCGCCGGTAGCGGGGCCTATCTGGCCTTGCCGTACTATCTGAATCTGGCATCCCATTATGATGCCACCCTCACACCGCAGTATATTCACGGTCGCGGCCTGTTCACGGAAGTGGAGGGGCGCTACCTCAGTCGGTATGGCGAATCGGTGCTGCAGCTGGGGTATATCGACAATGATTCTGCTTTTCGGGATGAAAGTCCGGGTGAAAATGGCGAGCGCTGGGCCCTGGATTTCACCACCCGGGCGGCGTTTGGCGGAGGCTGGAGCGGCTACGGCGATTACTCGGTTATATCAGATGAGGACTACCTGAGCGATCTGAACCGCAGTCTCGAGATTGATCAGGCGACGCATCTTCAGCGACGGGGTGGCGTCCGTTACTACGGCGCCAATCAGTACTTTGAGGCCTACCTGAACGGCTACCAGACCATCCGCGACCGCATTGCCGATGTCAACAAACCCTATGCTCAGTTGCCGGAAGTGATCTACGGCGGCTCGCTGGAAGCCGGCTGGGTGGAGGCAAACCTGGAAAGCCAGTACACCTGGTTTTACCGGGACAATGAGACCCTTACCGGCCTGGACAAGGCCAACGGCCAGCGGTTACGGGCGATTCCCGAACTGGCGTTGCCCATGCGCGCGCTCTGGGGCTTCAGTCGTCCTTCGGTCAGCCTCGACTACACCCGCTATGAACTGGACGACTACACCCAGGGCGAGGCCAGTTTCGACCGCACCGTGCCGGTGTTCGAGTGGGACAATGGTCTGTATTTTGATCGTCGATCCAGCCTGTTTGACGTACCTTACAACCAGACCCTGGAGCCCCGGCTGTATTACGCCTGGGCCGATGCGGAGGCCGATCAGAACCACATCCCGGATTTTGATACCGGCATCCGCAGTTTCCGCTTTGATCAGCTGTTCCGGCGGGACCGGTTCACCGGCGGGGATCGGGTCGGTGACGCCAACCAGTTGACGGTGGCGCTCACCAGTCGTTTCAATGACCTCCTGACCGGGGCGGAGCGGGCCAGGGTGAGTGTTGGCCAGGTGCGCTATTTTCAAGATCGTGAAGTGGATCTGTTTGGCGAGGGCGCATCCGACCGGAGCCGCTCACCGCTGGCGGGCGAGTTGGTGCTGAACCCCATCGACAATCTGGAGCTTCGTTCTTCCCTGCTGTGGGATCACGAAACCCGGAAAACCGAAGAGGGCCGCAGCCAGCTGATTTTCCACTCCGAGGATTATCGTTACCTGGCGACACTCGGACATACCTACAGCCGGCCGGATGAGCTGGAACAAACCGACATAGGAACGGTCTTTCCGGTAACGGACCAGGTCAGTGCCATTGGTCGCTGGGTCTGGGATTCTCAGCTCGACCGAACCGTGGGCACCCTTGCCGGTCTGGAATATAACAACTGCTGCTGGAGTTTTCAGGTGGTGCACCAGAACTACCTGACTGATGACGAAGAACTGGACACCCGCTTGCTGTTCCGGATTGAACTGAAAGGTCTGGGCGGCAGTGGCGGTGCATCCGACAACATCGCGGACGCCATCTACGGCTACGACGAGCGCGAGCGCCGGAGGTTCGGAAACCCGCGCCGTTGAACGAACCTGAATCTGCAGGCCGACCCGGCTGCGATCACGATTTTACAAACCAAGAGGTGATTATGAAGGCGACTGTCCGCCACGGACTGACAATTCTGCTGACACTGGCCATGGTGGTGCTGTCAGTGACTGCTCAGGCCGAACGAAAACTGCTGGACCGTGTGGTTGCGATCGTGGATGACGAGGTGATCCTCCAGAGTGAGCTGGACGCCCGTATCAATACCATTGTCGGTCGCCTGAGTGCGCAGGGCACTGGTCTGCCGCCCCGGGAACTGCTTGAGCAGCGGGTACTGGACCAACTGATTCAGGAATCCCTGCAGCTGCAGATGGCCGACCAGATGGGCATGCGCATCAGCGACAACGAGCTGAACGAGACCCTGGCCAATATTGCCCGCAGCAACGGCATGACCCTGGCCGAATTCGAAGGCCAGCTGGCGGAAGAAGGGGTGACCTATCAGCAGGCCCGGGAGCAGATCCGCAATGAAATGCTGACCAGCCGGGTGCAGCAGCGTCGCGTAGGTAACCGGGTACGCGTTACCGACCGGGAAGTGGAAAACTATCTCCAGGCCCAGCAAGCCAACGGCAGTACCGATGCCGAATACCGTCTGGCCTATATCTTTATCGAAGTTGACGACCCGGCCAGCGAAGCGTCGGTGGATGAGGCCCGGGAGACAGCACAGGCCTTGCGCCAGCAGATTGCCAACGGTCGGGACTTCCGGGAAGTAGCAGTTGCCGAATCCGATGCCAGCAACGCCCTGGAAGGGGGCGACATGGGCTGGCGATCTGAAAGCCAGTTGCCCTCACTGGTCGCACCGGTGGTACCGGATCTGAAAGTTGGTGAGCCTTCGCAGGTGCTGGAAAACAACAGTGGTTTTCATCTGGTGATGGTGATGGACAAGCGCGGCGGTGAGCAGCAGCAATTCATCCAGCAGCACCGGGTCCGGCATATCCTGGTGCGGCCTTCCGAAGCGGTGACCGATGTGCAGGCGGAGCAGCGCATTCGCGAGATCTACCAGCAGTTGCAGGATGGCGCCGACTTTGCCGACCTGGCCCGTGAACGCTCGGACGATCCGGTCTCCGGCTCAGACGGCGGCAACCTGGGCTGGGTAAGCCCTGGCCAGATGGTGCCCGCTTTTGAAGAAGCCATGAACCAGGCGCAGGTGGGCGAATATTTCGGTCCTTTCCGTTCCCAGTTCGGCTGGCACATCCTGCAGGTGGAGGAGCGCCGGCGCCAGGACGTGACCGAGCAGAATCGCGAGTCCCAGGCTCGTCAGGCCATCTACATGCGGAAATTCGAGCTGGAATTGCAGAACTGGCTGCGTGAGATTCGGGACGAAGCCTTTGTTGAGTTCAAGGGTGAATATGCCGATATGAACCCGGAGAGCGAGGAAGCAAACCCGTCATGAGCACACCGGTGATCCTGGCACTCACTGCCGGCGAACCGGCCGGCATCGGCCCGGAACTGTGCCTGCAACTGGCAACCGGGAGCCGGGACGCCGGCCTGGTGGTGATTGCCAGCCGCGAACTGCTACGGGACAGGGCCAGCCAGCTTGGACTTCTGGTTGAGCTGCATGACTGGCAGCCGGGTGTAGTGGCAGATACCCGGGAGGGTCATTTATCGGTATGGCATGTCGAAGGTTGTGGCTCCACGATGGCCGGCCAGCTTGATAAGGGCAACAGTCAGTACGTACTGGACACCCTGACCATCGCCGCCCGGGGTTGCCTGAGTGGCGATTTCGACGGCATGGTGACTGCACCTGTGCACAAGGGCGTTATCAACGAAGCCGGCATTGCTTTCAGTGGCCACACCGAATTCCTGCAGGCGCTTTGTGGCGTAGAACGGGTGGTGATGATGCTGGCCACGGAAGAACTCCGGGTGGCATTGGTAACCACCCACTTACCCCTGAAAGACGTTTCTGCGGCTATTACACCGGACCGGCTGACTCAGGTGACGCGCATTCTGAATGCGGACCTGAAAGCCTTTTTTGGTATTGATCAGCCGCGCATTCTGGTGGCTGGCCTGAATCCCCACGCCGGTGAAGGGGGCCATCTGGGCCGGGAAGAAATCGAGGTGATTGAGCCGACCCTCGAACAGCTGCGGGCCGAGGGAATTCAACTGACCGGGCCGTTGCCGGCAGACACCCTGTTCACCCCGCACTGGCTCGACAATGCTGATGCGGTATTGGCCATGTATCACGACCAGGGCCTGCCGGTACTGAAATTCCAGGGCTTTGGCCGGGCCGTCAACATCACGCTGGGCTTGCCCATTGTCCGTACCTCGGTTGACCACGGCACTGCCCTGGATCTGGCTGGTACCGGCAAGGCCGATGCCGGCAGCCTGCATACCGCTATCCGTGTGGGCGAGCAGATGGCCCGCTGCCGTAAGGCCGCGCGGGCCGGAGAACTCTCATGAGCAATAAACACGGGCATCAGGCCCGTAAACGTTTTGGCCAGAACTTTCTGCATGATCCGGGCGTGATTGAACGCATCGTGCGTGCGATCAATCCCAAGCCGGAAGACTCGATTGTTGAAATCGGCCCCGGTCTGGGGGCTATTACCGAAGAAATCCTGGCCATCAATCCCCGTTTGCAGGTGGTGGAACTGGACCGGGACTTGATTCCGGTGCTGCGCACCAAGTTCTTCAACTACCCGGAATTCCGGATTCACGAGGCCGATGCCCTCAGTTTCGATTTCAGCCAGTTAGTGAGTGACCGGCCTTTGCGTATTGTCGGCAACCTGCCTTACAACATCTCCACCCCGCTGATCTTTCATCTGCTGTCCCAGAGCGGTGTGGTGCAGGACATGCACTTCATGTTGCAGAAGGAAGTGGTGCAGCGGCTGGCGGCGGTACCGGGCGACAACAATTACGGCCGCCTGGGTATCATGGCCCAGTATTTCTGCAAGGTGCAGCCGCTGTTCGAAGTAGGCCCTGGCGCCTTCCGCCCGGCGCCGAAAGTGGATTCCGCCATTGTCCGCCTGGTGCCCCACAAAGAACTGCCACACCCGGCGAAAGACCTGAAAACCCTGCAGGCCGTGGTACGCACCGCCTTCAATGCCCGCCGCAAAACCCTGCGCAAGGCGTTGGCGGCCCTGGTGAGCGTGGAGCAATTGCAGTCGATCGGCATCAACGACGGCCTGCGCCCGGAAAACCTGGGGCTGGCCGACTATGTCAGGATCGCGGATTTGCTGGCAGATACTGGTAAGCTGCAGGCAGAGGACAACGAGGTAAGTGATGACTGACTACGCCATCGGCGATATTCAGGGTTGCTACGATCGCCTGCGGGATGTGCTGGCGAAAGTCGATTTTTCGCCCTCCCGGGACCGGCTCTGGGTGGCCGGTGATCTGATCAACCGTGGGCCGTCGTCGCTGGAAACCTTGCGCTACATCGAAAGCTTGGGCGATGCCGCTGTGGTGGTACTGGGCAATCACGACCTGCACCTGCTGGCAGTCGCGCTTGGCGGCCACAGCCCGAAGCGCAAGGATACGTTGCATGACATTCTGGACGCGCCGGATCACGACCGGCTGATCCAGTGGCTGCGTCAGCAGTATCTGTGCGTGCACGATGCCGACCGAAACCTGGTGATGGCCCATGCTGGCCTGCCGCACATCTGGAGTGTGGAGCAGGCCGTGGCCTGTGCCCGGGAAGTGGAAGCCGTGATCCGGGGCGACCAGGCGGGCGAATATTTCAGCCAAATGTATGGCAATCAGCCCGAAGCCTGGTGTGGTACCCTCACCGGTATGGATCGCTGGCGAGTGATTACCAACTATTTTACCCGCATGCGCTTTATTGCCAGCGACGGCCGCCTGGAACTGGCCACCAAAGAGTCGGCCGATCGGGCGCCTGAGGGCTTTGCCCCCTGGTTTACCTATCCCCGTCAGGACGATGTGAAAGTGGTGTTCGGCCACTGGGCTGCCCTGGAAGGCAACACCGGCAGCGACCGGTTTATCGGGCTGGACACCGGCTGTGTATGGGGCGGCGCCCTGACCATGATGAATCTGGATACCGGAGAGAAAATTCACTGTGATTGCGGCTGACCCCAGAGCCCGGATTGTACGCTGGGCACTTGTCGCCGGCGCAGTCGCCGGCCTGCTGGCCGTTATGGCCGGCGCTTTCGGTGCTCATGGTCTGCGCCATGTGGTGTCTGAACGCGGCCTTGAGGTGTTCCAGACGGCTGTCAGCTACCAGGTGTACCATGCCCTGGCGCTGGTGGCCGGGAGCCTGATGCCGGCGCTGGGCCTGCCGCGAAAGCTGCTGACCCTGGCCTGTGGCTTCTGGCTTGCCGGTGTGCTGTTGTTCAGTGGCAGTCTCTACCTGCTGGTGCTGACAGGAATCCATTGGCTGGGCCCGGTGACACCGGTGGGCGGCGTCTGTTTTATGGTGGGCTGGGTGTTGCTGATGGTCGCAGCCCTGAAGAAGTAACGGAGGCAATGCTAACCATGTTGGTACAGGTGAATGGCGAGGCGATGGAACTCCCGAAAGGAGCGACCATTGCCGCCCTGATAGAACAACTCACCCTGACCGGGAAACGCCTGGCGGTGGAGGTAAACGAAGACATTGTGCCCCGCAGCCAGCACCCGCAGTTCACCCTGAGCGAGGGTGATCGGGTGGAAGTGGTCCATGCCATCGGTGGCGGTTGATACGTCACCAGAGCCAGGCTTTTCCCGCTCTTACTTTATCCAGATAACTCAGGCAGGTTATGACAGAGACACCAGAGATTCAGCTCCCCGAAGACAAACCCCTGGAAATCGCCGGCAAGGTGTACCAGTCCCGCTTGCTGGTGGGCACTGGCAAATATCACGATTTGATGGAAACCGGCCATGCCATCGAGGCCAGTGGTGCCGAGATCGTGACTGTGGCTGTACGCCGTACCAACCTGGGCCAGAACCCGGATGAACCCAATCTGCTGGACGTGATTTCCCCGGAAAGCTACACCATCCTGCCCAATACCGCCGGCTGCTACACCGCCAAAGATGCGGTCCGCACCTGCAAGCTGGCCCGGGAACTGCTGGACGGTCACGACCTGGTCAAACTGGAAGTGCTGGGCGAACATAAAACCCTGTACCCCAACATGCCGGAAACCCTGATCGCGGCTGAAGAGCTGATCAAGGATGGCTTCAAGGTGATGGTGTACTGCTCGGACGACCCGTTGCTGGCTATGCGTCTGGAAGAAATGGGCTGCGTGGCCATCATGCCTCTGGGTGCACCGATTGGATCGGGCCTGGGTATCCAGAACCGCTATAACATCCGGCTGATTGTCGAGAACGCCAAGGTGCCGGTGCTGGTGGATGCGGGTGTTGGTACGGCCTCGGACGCTACCATTGCCATGGAGCTGGGCTGTGACGGCGTGCTGATGAACACCGCTATCGCCCAGGCCAAAGACCCGATCAGAATGGCCAATGCCATGCGCCTGGCCATCGAATCCGGCCGTGAAGCCTACCTGGCCGGTCGTATGCCCAAGAAACTGTATGCCAGTGCCTCGTCACCGATCGACGGCACTTTTTTCTGAAAAGTCCCTCCCTTGCCGGGGAGGGCATATAAAACGAAAACCAGAATTTCAGAGCGCTGTAGTCCTGTCATGACCAACCAGAAACCCAGTCGCCGGGAGTCTATTCTCCAGGCGCTAGTCGAGCTGTTGCAAAGCGATCCCGGTGCCCGAATCACCACGGCTGGCCTGGCCAAAACCGTGGGCGTTACCGAAGCGGCCTTGTACCGGCATTTTCCCAGCAAGCGCAAAATGTTTGAGGCGCTGATCGAATTTGCCGAGGAGGCGGTTTTTTCCCGTTGCCAGGTGATTCTGCAGGAACAGGAGGATGTGCGCGTGCGCCTGCAGCAGCTGTCGCATCTGGTGCTGGTGTTTGCCGAGCGTAATCCGGGCCTGTGCTGTGTGCTGACTGGCGATGCGCTGATGGGGGAGGATGAATCCCTGAGAAAGCGGGCATCCCAGTTTTTCGAGCGGCTGGAAACCCAGATTCGCCAGGCCCTGAAAGAAGGTGAAATCCGTCAGGGCCTGCGGCCCAGAACCACGGCGGCCCGTGGTGCGGACTTTGTCATGGTGTTCGTGGAAGGCCGGATTCAGCGCTTTGTGCGCTCTTCGTTTTCGCGCTTGCCGACGAGTGATTTCGACGAGGCCTGGGGGCTGGTGTCTGAGGCGGTCTGGGGGTGAGCCGTGGAGTTTCGTTCACCTAGCCTTCCAGTGGACTGCCTGTTGTGACTGGGGTTTACCTTCGCAGAACCGCTACAAGCACATCCATGTGCGCTTCTCTCCGGTCATCCTTGGCCTCCGACATTCTGCGAAGGTAAACCCCAGTCACAACGATCGAACTTTGTTGGGATAGTCGAGTTATACCCCTCGATCTTTCTCTATGGATTTGTATTTCCTGATCAAACCAAGATTCGGTGCGTTATCGCTGATGTCAGAAAGGCATGGGCTGGGATCCCTTTCCCGAAATTTCGGAGGCCAAGGATGGCCGGAGAGAAGCGCACACGGATGTGCTCGTAGCGGTTTCGGGAAAGGGATCCCAGCCCATGCCTAACTCCAAAATATCAGGCTAGGTGTTGGCGATATTATCCAACCTTACTCGTATCCGGAAGCAGTCCGCAAAATTGAGCGCACTGGCGCCCACACGGCCGGCGCCGAGATGAGAATATCCCGTCCATAGAGATCCGCCGGATAGCCCTCCGGAACTTCCCCGAAATGGCCTACCGTAGCGCCAGCTTCTTTTGCGATCAGACGGGCGGCGGCGAAGTCCCAGGGGCTGACGTTTTCGTAGTAGATGTCCAGCCGGCCACAGGCCACCCAGCAGATGTCCAGAGCGGCTGAGCCGATCCGGCGCAGGTCTCGGCACTGGTGAATCATGGCGTCCAGGCGGCGTACCAGCGGTTCCAGGTTGTCCTTGGTGTACGGAAAACCGGTGGCGAACAGCGATTGCCTGGGGTCGGTCGCGCCGCTGTGGCGGATAGGCTGGTTGTTCAGGGTTGCGCCTTCGCTTTCGGTAGCCCGGAAGGTCTCGCCGGGAAACGGCGCGTGCACAACGCCCACCCGCACTTTGCCCTTCTCGGCGTAGGCAATGGACACCGCAACCTGCGGATGGCCGTAAGCGTAGTTCACCGTGCCGTCGATGGGATCGACTATCCACAATGGCGTTTCCAGCTCTTCCGCCTGGGACAGATCCGGCATGGTTTCCTCAGAGAGGATGCGGTGGTGGGGGAAGCGTTCGCGGATGGTGCCGGTGATGAATTCGTCGGCCATCACGTCGGCGTGGGTGACCAGTTCGGTCTGGTGTTTGTAGTCGGTGCGCAGGGTGTTTTCTTCCCGCTCGTGGCGGATCAATTCGCCGGCTTCGCGGGCCAGGGCTTCGGTGAAATCGGTGATTTCCTGGAGAGAAACTGAGTCAGACATGGCACCCCCGCGGTTTTTGAAACTGTGAGGGTGCCAGTCTAGCACGGCAGGTTTACAGGCTGTTCAGCCACTTCTCCATTTTATCCATGGCCAGCACCAGTTTTGGGCAGGCCTGCTGGACAAAGCTGTCATCCAGTTCCTGATCGGCGTAATCGCCACCGGCCAGGTTCAGGGCCGCGGTACCGTCGAAATCGACAAATGCCAAACGGGCGCCGAGGTGGTCCGGTACAAAGCCGAAATCACTGGAGGGCAGGATCGCGACGCCGGTATTCGCCAGCAGGGCGGTGCAGAAGGCCTGGGAAGTCTTGATGTCCTTGCGGGCCAATTGGTCGCGGAAACCGGAGAAGTCCGGGAACAGGTAGAACGCACCTTCGGGCTTCTGAACCACCGCGCCCATGTCGGTCAGACGGCGATGCATGTATTCACCCACCACTTTCAGCACCCGGCGGGACTGAACCAGGTATTCCTCAATATCCTCACCACCATTGAAAGCAGCAATGGCCGCATGCTGGATGGGGGCACTGGTGGCGGTGTAGGTTTCGCTGGCGATGATCGCCATGGCGTCCTGCAGTGGCCTCAGCTCGGGCGGGAAGATAAAGGTACCCAGGCGCCAGCCGCCGGCGCCGGCCCACTTGGACAGGCCGGTGCTGATGATGGTGCCTTCCGGGTAGTAGCGGGCAATGGACTTGTGCTTGCCCTCAAAGTGAACTTCTCCGTAGATCTCGTCTGAGAGCAGGATCAGCTTGTACTTGCGGGCCACGTTGGCGATGGCCAGCAGCTGATCGTCGGTGTAGGTGCATCCGGTCGGGTTGGACGGATAGTTGAGAATCAGGATACGCGGGCGTGACGGGTCGTCCCGGCAGATGATGTCCAGTTCCTCGGCGGTCAGCTGCCAATTGTTCTCGGCGTGGGTCGGCAGCCAGTGTACCGAACGGCCGATGATGCGGGCCTGGGGCGCATAAGACACCCAGCTCGGGCGCGGTATCAGCAGGTCGCCGTAGTAGGCCAGCTGCAGCATGAACAGCAGCTCTTTGGAGCCCGGGCCGATCAGCACGTCTTCCCAGGTACAGCGCATGCGCTCGCTGCGGTTGATGTAGCCGGCGATGGCTTCACGCAGGCCCTTCAGACCTTTGACCGGCAGATAATCTTTTTCGTGGGCGTGCTCCTTGAGGGCGTCGACCACGCGATCCGGTACCGGGAACGGCGACTGCCCCAGCCCCAGTTTGATGATGTCCTTGCCTTCGGAACGAAGCTGGTTACTGAGCTCGTTGATGCGCAGGGTGGCGGAGGGCTGGATGCCCCGTACGTTCAGGTTAATCGCGTAACGGTGGTCGTTTTTGATGTCCATTGTCCCGGTCTGTTGGTTGGAGGGTGACAACGGCAGTATAGGAAACCCAAACATATCTGTGACGGGGGTGCGGATAGGGGATTGCCGAAGTCTGCAGGCAGACTTTGGTCGAATCCCCGGCTGGTCAGGGGTTCTTGATCCAGACTTCTACCCGGCCATTGCGCTGGTTTCCCTTGCCGCCAACGGGCATATAGTGGCCATAACCTGTGTAGGCGACGTCCGCCACACCTGCCTGGCCCAGTGCCTTGCGCACCGACAACGCTCTCAGCTCGGAAATCATCTGGGCCCGAAGCTCGTGGCTCTGGGCATCAGCGAATCCGATGAGCAGCAGATCATCGGATTCGTGATTGTGCTGTTGCAGGTAATGCTTCACCCGTAGCAGATCCCGCTGGGCCTTGTTGTCGAGCTTGGTGCGGCCTTCGGCAAAGCGGAAATTGACGGTCAGGCGCTGGTAATTGCTGGTCAGTCGCCGGAAGCTCTCTGGTACGGAGGTGTCGAATTCCGGTTTTACCGCGATCGGATTCTGGGAAATAAACCCGGATTCGGCCACCAGGTTCTGGCCATCCTCATCCAGTGCATAGTCGATCAGGCCTTTGGCGAAAGTCGGTGTTCTATCTCCCATGGTATACATGAACAGTCGGCGGGAGAGTGGGTAGTCTTCGCTGGCAACCGTGAGCTGATTCGGTTTCAGGGCCGGGGCATTGCCTTCGGAAATCGCCAGCAGTTTGCTGTTGCGCACCGAGGCCAGGCCGGAGAAGCCGATACCACCGGGATCGCGGGACACGTCATCGGACAGCTGGTCGTTGGATTCGTAGCGTTTGGCGGATTCGTCCAGGCGGTAGCTTTTACCCAGAACCAGGGATTTAAAGGTATCCCAGGTGCCAGAACGATCATCCCGGGCGTAGAGCCGTATTGGCCGGTCCGGTCCGCCAAGTTCTGACCAGTTACGAATCTGGCCAGCGAAAATGCGCCCGAGCGTATCGATACTCATGGCATTGACAGGGTTGTTGGGGTGCACCAGTACGGCAAGGCCATCAATGGCGATGACATGTTCACTCTCCAGGGCCGTCAGATCGGCCTGCTGGCGCACCTGTTCCGCCTCGGCGGCTTTGACAGGCCGGGAGGACGCCCAGATCTGCGCCTGACCGCTGGCCAGGGTGCGGAAACCAGTACTGGAGCCATGGGCGGCCACCAGAACACTGACGGGGCCCTGTTCGGTCTCGGTCAGCAGAATCTGCTCGTTCTCGGTACCCGTGGCCCGACGACTGACCGACCCATTACCCTGCTGTGCCAGATAGCCGCTTACCAGCATGGGTGCCAGTGTGGCGCCGACGGTGTTGGAGCCGTGAATTTCCAGCTCATGGGCGTTGGCGCTGGCGCAGAGACTGGCGCTTGCAAGCAGTGCCAGCCAGTGGCCGGCGGTCTTCCTTGTGAAATCAGGCATCGTGTTGAAAACCTTTTCAGATCAGATGGTTGTGATGCCGGAAGGATGCTTCAGAAATATGACATTTATGTTTCAGGCAAGATCAGATGGCGCGAAAGGTTCAATACTTTTGTAAGAAAGTGTTAAGCAGGCCGCTGAGGCGCCGGGCTTGCTGGCTTATAGTGGGGTGTCCGCAGTAACAAAAACAAACACAGCGGGGCACTATTATGCATGTGACATCGCTCCGGCATGGCTCATCTTCGGCAGAACATCGAACCGCGGCCTTTGAAAAGGTTCTGCTGGTCGATGACCACGCCCTGTTTGCACAGGCGCTGGCGGGCCTTATCCGGCAGGAGGAACTGGCGCTCTCGGTGGTCACGGTGGGCACGCTGGAGGCCGCGGCCGATCAACTGGTGCATGGCACCGGGGTCGATCTGGTATTGCTTGACCTGGCACTTAACGGAGAAGCCGGACTTTCGCTGTTGCCGCGTCTGGCTGGCTTGCGGAACACCCCGCCGGTGGTGATTATCTCCAGCAGTGAGGACGAAAGCACCGTCAGGGCGGTGCGAACGGCCGGGGCAGCGGGGTTTCTGGCCAAATCGGCTGGCCGGGCGGCACTGGTTCGTATGATGCAATCGGTACGGCGGGGTCAGGGCTATTTCCCCGGGGGTATGCCGCCTCTGGTGTCGGAGACCCCGTTAACACCACGTCAGATCGAAGTGCTGACGCTCCTCGCCCAGGGGTTTCCCAACAAACGCATCTGCCAGAGCCTGGGCCTGACCGAGCACACGGTCAAAACCCACCTGAAAGCGATCTTTACCCAACTGGGGGTGCACAATCGGACTGAATGCGTGAACCGGGCCCGGGCCCTGGGCTGGTTGTAACAGCAATCGGCAGTGCCACCCAGAATACCGCTCCCCGGCCCGAAGATGATTCGGTTCCACATTGCCCGCCCATGAGCCGGGAGAATTCGCGCACGATGGTCAGGCCCAGCCCGAGCCCCGCCTGGTGGCTGGCACCGGCACGGATGTAGGGGTCGAAGACCTGTGTGTGCAGACTTTCCGGCAGCCCACGCCCGTCATCGCACACCCGGATGCGGGCCCAGTTCCCGGTGGTGACCGTGTTGACCTGAATGCGCTGGCCACCACTGTGGTCGGCGGCATTGATGACCAGGTTCTGCAATACTCGCAACAGCAAGCTGGGATCCGCGGTCAAGGCCAGCCCGGGCTCGGCCGGGGCAATGTCCAGGCGGATGTCGCGACGGGACAAGGTGTCTGACAGCAGATCTTCAAGCTCCTGCAACGTATGGTTCAGTTGCACAGGCTGGAGCTCCGGCTGAATCATGCCCTCGTTCAGTCGGGCGCTGTCGAACACCGTTCCCAGCAGATTACGGAGCTGGCCCACGGTATCACGAAGCTGATTCATCACCTCGGAGTGTTCGCGTTCAGGTTGCAGCGTTTCCAGCGTCAGGTCGATGACATTCAGGGGTTGGCGAAGATCATGGCTGGCCGCGGTAATCAGCTCGGTTTTCCGACGGCTTTCGTCCCTGGCGGACTGGTGTAACAGATCCAGTAACTGGCGGTCGAGAAAGTGGGCCCGGTGACGGTACTCGCTGATCCAGGCGCCCACCATACCGATGACATTCGCCGTCATCAGAAAAAACAGATTGGTGAGGGTGGCGGTGGCGGGGTTGCCGGCCCAGAGCTCGGCCAGCAGGTAGGCCCACACCAGAACAAAGGACGCCACCGATGCGGAGACAAACGGCAGTCCCATGGCAAAGTACCCGAACATCAGCATGAGTATCATGCCCTCATAAGGCAGGGGGTAGCTGTGCCAGCGGGCAGCCAGGATAATGGCAATGACGCTCAGGCCTCCGGCGATATAGGCAAACACATACAGGCGCTCGAAGCGGAGGTCGTTGGGGGTTTTCCGGTGGGCTAGCCAGAGAACCAGGGCGATGATCGGGCAGGTAATGGCCAGTCTTATTCCAGCCGTGAAACGGGCCAGCTCGGCTGGCAGGGTCATCAGGTCTACCAGGGCGTACACCAGAAAGAGCAGCAGACCAGCGATAGATGCCAGTCTCGCCCGTTGGCGGATTAACGCAGAACGCGCTTTGCGGTAGTCGGCTTCCAGTGCCGGCACAAAACGCAGGGTCTGGAAGCCTCTGGCCTGTTGCTGTTGGATTTGTTCGGCCGTCATGGTCGGGATATCCACGGAACACAAGCTCCGATTCTAGAACGCTCTGGCTCCGGATTTCGGGAGCCAGAGCACAGAGTGGTCAGCTTTGGTTCAGCATTCTGAGTCGGGCCCAGGTTCGGCTCTGTTCATCGGGGAAGTATTGCTCCAGCAGGGCATCCTTGTGTTTCTGACGATCTGCTCCGGCCAGGCCTTCCAGATCCTCGGCGTCAACAGCCTGTTCGAACTCGGAAAACTGCTGATCAAAACTTTCACGTTGTTTGAGGTAACTGACGACCCCTTCGGCACTTTCCGGGTCCATGCCCAGCTCCACCAGCTTCCGGCCGGCGGCTTCCGGTGATTCGGTATTCTCCAGGGCAGACAGTCGGGCCTGATGCTCGCGGGTTTCGCTCTGCAGTCGTTGCTCGGTTGCCTGAAGCGACTCCGGCAGCTGTTTGCGGTGCCATTCAATCAGCGCCTGTTTGCCTTGATCGGAAAGATCTTCCCGCTGCTGGATACTCATGGCCGCCAGGGTGTACTCGCTGTAGGCCTCTTCCTCGCCGAAAAACGCCTGATGTGCGTCCGGGCTGAAGGTCGAACGGCGCAGTTGTTTCAGGCTGCTCAGGGCATCGCCGAGGGCGGTTAGCTGGTAGCCAGGGTCGTGTTGTCGGCTCGGATCCAGTTCCGTCTGCATCAGCTGTAACGCAGCCTGCTTGTAAGCCAGGTATTGGTCGAGCAGTACCATGGCATCGCTGGCGGCCGGTTCCGGCAGATAGTTGCGGGCCAGGGACTGAATCTGTCCGATGGCGGCCTCCGGTGAGACTTCACCCACGGCGCTCAGGAAGTAATCGAAGAAGTCGCGAACGCCAAGGTCCAGAATCAACTCGCCGTTGCCGTCTGCCTTGAGGGCGCCGTCGATATCCGTGCCGGCCAGGGAGCGGGCAAAGTTCTGGTCGGGAAGGCTGGCGGGTGTCTGGTGTGGCGGTTCCTTATTGGAAGGAACCGGGGCCGATGCCTGGGTGACCGCCGGTGGCGTGACAGCAGGCGCACTGGCAAAGGTTTTTGCCGGGTCTGGCCTGGGTTTTGAATCCGGTGCCTGCCAGTACCAGAGGCCGCTGCTGGCCATAATGGCCAGCAGGGCAACGGGAAGCGGCCACCGCAGTTTCCGGGTGGACTGGTGCTTCATAACCACCTCACAGACCGCGGTTTTTCAGACGGTTGGCCTGGCTGCGGTAGAGTGAGACCGGGTTGGTCCAGAGAGAACGGGCGCCCAGCAGATGGTTGATGGCATCAACGTGGTTCATGTCGTAGTGGGTGCCGATGACATTGCCCATCATGGTGGCGCAGACGCCGACCAGACCATCATTGGGCTCGCTGCCAAAGGCCAGGGAGGTCACGCCCAGGAACGGATCGGTAATGTCGAACACGTTGGTCCATACGGCGCGTCCGGTCCAGGAGAAAAACTTGATCTTCTGGCCACTGATCCAGACATCTTCGCTGGTACCCGCGCAGGCATTACGATTAACCCCTTTCCAACCCAGGGCGTCGTTCAGGCTGGTGGTGCCCGGAGTGGTCAGGGTTTCCAGGGCGGCAATACCATCCTGGGAGTTGCTGGCTCCGGACAGGGCATTGATCAGTCCGCCCAGGGCGTTGGCAATGGCGTCGGCGCCCCCTTCAACATAGCTGCCGGGAGGGATGATGCCCCGGATAACGTCAGCAACTTTGGAGCCCTTGTTTACGCCGTCAATCGACGTGACCGAGGCAATCTTGTGGGGAATCAGAGCCGCTGCCACCCGGGAGGTGGGGGCACCCTGACTGTGCGCCACCAGATTGACCTTGCTGTGGCCCAGGCTGTTGACGTAATTGGCCAGTTGCTGGCCACGCTGTTCGCTGCTGTTCACGAAGGACACGCTGGCGGTATAGACCTTTGCGCCACTGCGTTCAAGGTTCCAGGGAATGGTGTGGAAGTAGTTGATCAGACCGCCAAGAGTGTTGAAGCCGGTTACACCGTGTACCAGCACAATCGGATGACGGGTCTGGGTGTAGCTGGCGTGGCTCAGTACCGAGAACACCAGCATGAGAATTCCGGCCACAAGCCGGATGGGCATGGCAAAACGCATAGATGACTCCTGTTGTTTTTGTTGGTTGTCGACATGCAACAGGGAGTATCACGGACGAACACAGGTGCCGGTAATCGCCCATTTGGGTGAGGCGGCTCCGGTGACAGTCGGTCAGAATCGGTGCGGTTCAAGTTCGGTGTGAATGATGCTCTGGCCAAGCATGATGATACGGCCGGTGTAACGCTCTTCGCCGGTGGTGGTGAAGTCGAACAGGAAACGCCGCCACACTCGCAGTTTTCCGTTCTGATCGCGCTTGAACCAGAGTCCGCGCAGATAAACGGCGTCGTCCAGCAGCATTACGTCCATGGATTTGCAGTACCGGTGAGCAGCCTGCAAGACAAAGTCTTTGATGGCTTTGGCCCGCCACCAGTACCAGATGGCGAAACCGGCGACAAACAGCCAGAAGAGGGTTGCTAGGGTCAAGGCACGGGGAATCCTGTGGGTGATTGCGACAGGGGTGGAGGCTCCACCCCGGCGAATCGCCAGACTACCCTATTGTGCCGGCTCAGGAAATTGCCGGGCCGGGGCTTTGGGCCCTCGTACAGTGGATCCTACGCTTCACCTTTGTCAAAAGCGAAGGGTGTTTGCAAAATATGGATAGGTTTGCGACGGTTTCTGCTTATGCTGGAACAAAGCGCCTGCTCGAAGCAGGCGGCGCACGGAAGGTATTTGGCGTATGCAGGCGTTGACAGAACAGGACTTCAAAGCCCTGGTGGATAATCATCCGCGAGCCATCATGCTTTCAACTCCGGACGCAGTCATTACCTATGTGAACCGGATGTTCCAGGCCGTGACCGGCTACCGCCCAGAAGAAGTCCTGGGCCGGGCACCGTCGGTGCTCAGTTCCGGACTGCACTCGCCGGAGTTCTATCAGGCCATGTGGGAAAGCCTGAATGAGAGCGGTCGATGGGAAGGCCTGATCTGGAACCGGCGCAAGAGCGGCGAGAACTATCCCCAGTGGCTGACCATCTACCCGGTGGACTATCAGGGCAAGCGCCTGTACGCCGGTGTGTTCATGGATGTGGGTGAGCTGGCTGCCAGCGAGGAACGACTGGCGACCCTGGCCTATTATGATCCCCTCACGGAACTGCCCAACCGTTCATTGTTCCAGGAATTCCTGAAGGCCCGGGTCAACCAGCGTAAAGACACCGCTGATCTGTTTGCGGTGCTTTATATCGACCTGGACTTTTTCAAGTCTGTGAACGACTTGCATGGCCACGATTGTGGCGACCGGGTGCTGCAACAGGCTGCGGCCTGTATCCAGGCCGTGGTTCGCAAGGGCGATGTGATTGCCCGGCTATCGGGGGATGAGTTTGCCGCCATCATCGAACTGGATACCGAAGATCAACTGAAAGCGGTGTGTGAGCGCATGACCCATGTGTTCCGGGCACCCGTGATGGTGGAGCACCGGGAATATTTTCTCTCCGCCTCGGTGGGCGCCGCTATCTATCCGAATCACGGCGAGACCGCGGGTGAATTGCTGCAGAATGCCGACCGGGCCATGTATACCGCGAAACTGGCCGGGCGGGCCTGCTACCGGATCTACAGTGCGAGCGAAATCCAGCATGGCCAGCAGCAACAACGGCTGTCCGAAGCCCTTGTGGCTTCCCTGAAGGTGGCGCCGGAGGAATTCTCGGTGGTGTACCAGCCCCAGTACGATCTCGCCACCGGCGCCATGGCCGGCATGGAAGCTCTGCTGCGCTGGCAGCACCCTGAGCTGGGGTCAGTATCACCGGGAGAGTTTGTCCCGGTGGCCGAGCAGCGCGGGCACATTCACGAACTGACCGAGCAACTGATCCGATGCATCCGTCGGGATCTGGAGGCTTGTGCTGTCGATCATGGCCGAGGTCGACGCCTGGCCATCAATATTTCTGCCCGACAGATTGCCGATGGCCGACTGGATGGATTGCTGGAGCCATTCTTCGAGCGGGTTCGGCAGGCGGGCTGGCAGCCGGAAATCGAGATTACTGAAACCCACCTGATGAACCTGTCACGCCGTTGCCTGGACAAACTCCGGGAATTTGGTGACAAGGGGGTGGTGGTTGCCATTGACGACTTTGGTACCGGATATTCCTCGCTGGCGTATCTGCATGCTTTACCTGTAAACGTGCTCAAGATTGATCAGCAGTTCGTCCAGCGGCTGGGGCAGGACGGCAGGGATTCACGGATTGTGTCAGCCATTCTGGCCATCGCCGAGGCGCTGAGTCTGGAGGTGGTAGCGGAGGGCATCGAGACCGAGATTCAGAAACGCAAGCTCCAGGAATTGAACTGTCACCGTGGCCAGGGCTACCTGATGGCCCGGCCGTCCCCCCTGGATGAGCTGCCACTGGATTGATAAGAATCAATTAACAGGCAAACTCCGTCCCGTTTCTTGCCGTTTTGCAAGATTTGGCTAGGGGTTTGCGGCACGCTGGCTTAAAACAGCAAGCTCACTCACTGCCTGTTCACGCTGTATGCGCAATCTCACTGCCAAACCGGATCTGGATGCCTACCTTCGACTCAATCGCGCTGCAGCCGGCGAATGGCAGGCGGCTATCCGTGAGTTGCTGGCCTGTGATGACGTTGGTCTCACTCTTGAGCGGCCGCAAACTGTTGCTGGGTCGCTGTCTTCCCTGAGTGTTGATCGTGGGGTCGTGTGTGCCCTGGATCTGGCCCAGGATGCCGAGGTGCATCTGTGCGGACTGCCTGGGACATTGCTGGTGGTGCCGGTATCGGGGCAGTGCGATGTATTGGTGAATGGCGATTGCGGACAGCCGGCTTTCCCGATGGCCGCCATCACCTCCAGCCAGGCAATTTCCGTGCGCGCCTGCGGGCAGTCCCGGCTGATTCTGTTAAACCCGGAACAATGGTGCGGCAGCGCCAGGCCAGGGCAGAGGGTGTTAGCCTGGATGGCGGAACGGGTGAATCACTTTCTGTTGCGCTCCAACTTCTTCCAGGATCACAACGATGCCTGCGCTGCGGCCGACAGCCTGTTTGACGAACTGGACAACATCGCCCGAGAGGGTGGTTGTGAACCCAACGAAACGCCCCCAGAGCTCGATCGCCGGCTTCTTCGGGTTATCGACAAAATCCGCATGGAGCCCGCCTGGGAGTTCGATTTGCAGGAGCTGGCAAACCATTCCGGGGTCAGCGAGCGCAATCTGTATTATCTGATGAAGCGGGAAACCGGAATGACCCCCTACCGTTTCTACCAGCGCTGTCGGTTGATCCGGGTACGGCGCAGGCTGGTGGATTGCCAGTGTGATGTGCCCCATATTTCCTGGTACGCCGCCGATGAGGGATTTTCACATCTGGGGCGGTTTGCTGCGCTGTACCGGGAACATTTCGGTGAGTTGCCCAGCGAGACCGTCCAGTGGCGCCGCCGTCTGCAGACGGGAGAGGCAGCGTTGGAAGCGCCGGACAGGATCGTTGCTTCCTGACAAAAAAAGCCCGACATGACGCCATGCCGGGCTTTTTTGTGTTGCTGTGCGGGGTTAGTGGTTGCCCGCCGGCACCTGTGATGACTCTTCGTCGTTGCCGTATTCATCGGCTGCCGAGCCATGGTGGTCACGGGCCAGCAAAATGTAGAACGCCGGCAGCACAAACACCGTGAACAGGGTACCAATGCCCAGACCAGCACTGATGGTCAGGCCGATAGCAAACCGGCTTTCCGCACCCGGGCCGATGGCAATCAGCAGAGGCACCATGGCGAAGATCAATGCCAGAGAGGTCATGATAATCGGGCGCAAGCGGATAGCCGCCGCCTCGATGACCGCATCGACCTTGTTCAAGCCCCGCTCTTTCTGCAACTGATTGGCGAATTCCACAATCAGGATGCCGTTCTTGGAGACCACCCCGATTAGCGTAATCAGCCCCACCTGTGTGTAGATGTTCATGGTGGCAAAGCCCAGTACGATGAACGCCATGGCCCCGGCTACCGACATGGGAACCGATACCAGAATGATGATCGGGTCGCGCCAGCTTTCAAACTGCGCGGCCAGGACCAGATAGATCACCAGCAATGACAGGAAGAAGGTCACCATCAGTGCGCTGCCCTGGGTGGCCAGCTGGCGGGTTTCCCCGGTGTAGTCGTAGCTGAAACCCTGAGGGAAGACGTCGCTGGCGGTTTGCTCCATAAACTCCATGGCGGTGCCTGCCGCCACGCCCGGCATCACCACGCCCTCCAGGGTCAGCGAGTTTTGCTGGTTGAACTGAGTGCGGTTCGACGGCTCCACTTCCTCGGTAAAGCTCACGACGCTGGACAGCGGCACCAGTTCGCCGTTGCCGGCACGGATGTAGTAGTCCTGCAGGGCTTCCTTGCTCGGGCGGAACTGGTCATCCACCTGTGGAATCACCTGGTATGAACGGCCTTCCATGTTGAAGCGGTTGATGTAGCCGCCACTGAGCATGCTGGCCAGGGACTGCCCAACATCCTGCATTGACAGGCCCAGATCGGCCACGCGATCACGATCAACATTAATGCGGGTAACCGGCTTGTCGAAGTTGATGGACTTCTTCAGGAACATGAAGTTACCGCTCTGCATGGCCTTGCCCAGCATTTCATCCGCCACCTGGTCCAGCTGTTCATAGCTGCCGCCGGTGGTGATGACAAACTGGAACGGCAGGCCGCCGCCGGAGCCGGGCAGGGACGGCCGGGGGAATACCGCGGTCTGCAGCCCGGTGACCTTTTTCAGTTCAGCATCCAGCTTGGGCTGAACCTCGAACTGGGTAATCTCCCGCTCGCTCCAGGGCGCCAGCTTGAAGCCACCGAAGACGGCGTTGGGGCTGGTGATGCCCAGAATCATGAAGTCTTCGCTGTAACCCGGCACCTCAGACATCCGGTTCTGCACTTCCTGACCGTGGTCGTACAGGTAGTCCAGGGTGGAGGTCTCGGGCCCCAGGCCTTGATAGAACAGGATGCCCTGGTCTTCGGTGGGGGCCAGTTCGTTCTGACTCATCATCAACATGAAGTAGATGGATCCAAGTACCACAAAGGCGAAGAACACCACGACGGACTTGGTTTGCATCAATGACGCCAGCGCTGCCTTGTAACCGTTTGCCAGACCGTTGAAGCTCTTTTCGACAACCTTTTCAAAGCGGCCCGGGTCGCCGTGGGGTTTGAGTACCTTGGCAGACAGCATGGGTGACAGGGTCAGTGCAACAATACCGGAAATGACCACGGTGCCGGCCAGGGTGAAGGCAAACTCGGTAAACAGTGAGCCTACGAGACCTCCCATAAAGCCGATGGGCGCATAAACCGCAACCAGGGTGGTGGTCATGGCGATGATTGGGGTCGCCATTTCCCGGGCACCGTTGATGGCAGCATCGAACCGGGATTCGCCCTGTTCAATATGCCGGTGCACGTTTTCCACCATGATGATGGCATCATCTACCACCAGGCCGATGGCCAGCACCATAGACAGGAGCGTCAGCAGGTTCAGGGAGAAGCCGAACATCAGCATGACAAAGGCGCCACCGATCAGGGACAGCGGAACCGCTACAGATGGCACCACTGAGGCTCGAACCGAACCCAGGCACAGGAAAACCACCACCAGTACGATGATCATGGCTTCCAGCAAGGTCTGGATAACCTCGTTGATGGAATCGTCGATAAAGTCGGAAGCGTCGTAGGCCAGGCGCACATTCAGGCCGCTGGGTAACTGACTCTCGATATCCGGCAGTTCTGCCTTGACCAGTTCAGCCACCGTCAGCGGGTTGGCTCCTGGTGCCAGCTCAATGGCCACATAGGTGGCTGGTTGGCCTTTGTACAGCGCCAGGCTGTCGTAGGTCTGGGAGCCCAGCTCCACCCGGGCAATGTCCTGCAGGCGGATCAGAGTGCCGTTTGACTGTTTAACCACCAGGTTCCGGAAGGCGTCCGGGTCGGCGATGTCGGTGTCGCTGGTCAGGCTGACCTCGGTGTACTTGCCGCGGGTCTTACCCACCGCGGCCTGATAGTTGTTGGCCCGCAATTTGGCAGCCACCTCGACCGGGGTCATATCCACGGCGGCGAGACGCTCCGGGTCCAGCCAGATACGCAGGGCAAACGTCCGGCCCAGCAGTTCAGCCTTGCCCACGCCGGCCAGCGCCTGCAGCTTGGGCTGCACCACCCGGGTCAGATAATCGGTAATCTGGGGGACATCCAGCTCGGTGCTGTAAAAGGCAATGTACATCAGTGCCGTGCTGTCGCCGGTTGTAGAGGTAATCACCGGGTCCTCGGCTTCCGCCGGTAACACGTTGCGCTGGCTGGCCACCTTGGCCTGGATCTCTGCCAGGGCATCGTTGGCGTCGTAGTTCAGGATCATCTTGGCCTGAATGGTCGATACGCTCTGGGAACTGGTGGACGTCAGGTAATCAATGCCGCTGGCTTCCGCAATGGCCTGCTGCAGCGGAGTCGTGATAAAGCCCTTGATCAGGTCCGAACTGGCGCCGGGGTAAGCCGTGGAGACGGTCACCGTGGTGCTTTCCAGCTCCGGATACTGCCGGATTTCCATCTCCATGGCGGCCCGCGCGCCGATCAACAGGATCAGCAGGCTGACCACCGTGGCGAGAACCGGCCGGTGGACAAAAATGTCGGTGAATTTCATTACTCAGACGCCTCCTGGCCGGACTCGTCCTGGATTTCAACACGCTGGCCCGCGCGCAGCCTCAGCAGGCCCTTGGCGACGACCGTTTCGCCTTCTTCCAGACCGGAAAGCACGGCTGAGCGGCCATCACGGACTTCGCCCGTGGTGACGGTGCGGCGGCTGACAATCAGTTCACCGTTGTCGTTTTCTTCAACCACATACACGAAATTGCCGTAGGTGTTGTAGGAAATGGCGGTGCGCGGCAGGGTAACCACTTCATTGTCCCGGGGCTGACCGGTCTGAATGGTGGCAAACATGCCGGGGCGCAGCAGGTTTTCTTCATTATCCAGGGTGGCGCGTATACGCACGGTACGGGTTTCCGGGTTTACCGAGGTGTTGATAGCGCTCACCTCACCCTCGAAGGACTGGTCCGGCACAGCAGCGACCGTCACGGATACCGGGTAGCCCTGATCCACGTCCGGCAGAAATTTCTCGGACAGGGTGTAGTCCACATAGATAGGGTTCAGCATGTTGATCTCGACGATCGGTGTGCCGGTGGCAACGTACTGACCCTGATCCACCATGCGGATACCCAGCTTGCCGTCGAAGGGCGCGCGAATCACCTTCTTGTTGAGCTGAGCTTCGGCCTCGTTGACACGGGCTCGGGCGGCATCGAAATTGGCCTTGGCCTCATCATACTGGGACTGAGACACGGCCCGCTTCGGCAGCAGATCCGAAACCCGCTTGAATTCCTGTTCTGCCAGTTGGGCTTCTGCCCGCCGTGTGCGCAGCGCTGCTTCGTCGATGGCGGCATCCAGGCGCACCAGAACATCGCCCTTGTTGACGGTATCGCCGGACTCAAAGCCAATGCTCTCAATCACACCGGGCACTTCGTTGGCCACTTCGATGCCGTTGATAGCAGTGATGCTGCCGACAGCCTTGATCGCCGGCTGCCAGTTTTCGGTAGTTGCTTTGGTCACAGAAATGATGGCTGGCGGCTGTGGCTGGGACATCATTTCTTTCATCTGGCCGAACTGGTAGAACTTGTAACCAAAGATTCCACCCAGCACGACGCCGAGAAAAAGGAGAACGATGACGAAACGGGAAGCAGTGCGCATAAGTCTGTTCCTGGGAGTGAATTTCCTGAATCTGATAAAGTCGCCCGGAAGGGAAGGCTGACAGCTGTCCTTGCAAATCAGGGCACGGGGACAATGTAATAGAGCATCAGTTCAATTTAACGAATAGGATGCTACAAAAGCTGTTTCTATTTGTCACCCGTTTGCATTCAACAAACAGTATAAATACTGCGGACAGGTTACGCTGGTGTGTCCGGGGTGGATTATAGTATCCGGGCGTATTTCGGACTCCCGCTTTTCGACAGCAGGAATACAGGACTAACATCGATGCAACTGATTCTCGGCCTGGCCCTGGCTGCCGCTGTATTTGTGATCCTGAAAAAATGGGGCGCGCTGTCGCCGGAAGGGCAGAAGGCGGCAATCTGGAAAGTCATTCTGGTGGCTGGCGGTGCGCTGTTGCTGTTCATGGTGCTGACGGGCCGGGTGCATGTGATCACGGCCGGTATTGCCGCTCTTATTCCCCTGTTGAGAAAGGTGCCGGCACTACTGCGTTATGCGCCGATGTTTCGCAAGGCCATGGGCGATTCATCCGGTAATGACTCGACGCGCCATGCAAATGCCGGGGGCGATCGGGCTGCCACCCGGGGGCCAATGAGCACGCAGGAAGCCTGCGATATTCTGGGAGTTAACCCCGGTTGCTCCCGTGAGGAGGTGACCGCTGCCCACCGCAAACTGATGTTGAAGGTGCACCCGGACCGCGGCGGCAACGATTACCTGGCCGCCAAGCTCAATGAGGCCCGAGATGTCTTGCTGGGCAAGCGTAATCAGGCCTGATCAGGGCAGAATTTCCACTTTGACGTCGATGGACAGGTTTTCTGCACGCTTGCCGTTCACACGGTAGGTGATGCCTTGCTGCTCCTGATTCATGGAGGTGCGAGTTCCTCCGAGGCTGACCCATTGGCCCGGCTCGACCCGCCGGATGGTCATCAGGGCTTCGGTTTCGTAGCCGGGCAGTGCGGCGGGGTCTTCCTCAAAGGACACGATACTCAGCTCTACCGCCTGGCTCGAGATGGCCTGGGGGCTTACGACAAAGCCGCTTCGGGTTTCGACCTGCTGCAGTATGGCGGCGGGGTTGCGCCCACCCTTAACGGCAAATGGCAAGGTTCGCACATTGCCGGAGGTAATGTGGGCTGACTGGCCATCCTGCACGATCAACTGACGTTCACGGGTTGAATTGGTGCTGATGGTGCGGCGTTCGACGCTGGCGCCGGCCGAGCCGTTCGAGAGGCTGACGCCGCCTCCGGATTGTTTGCCGCCGATGTCCTGACGGTAGCGTACGCTGATCCTCATCTGTACCGGCGGCACATCCATCGATTGCACCAGTGTTCCGATTTCGTCCAGCAGTGCGGGTTCGCCACGGACCACCAGTTGTTGTCCGCGTGCCGTCACCGTGACCGGCGACTGTTGGTAAAGTTCGCGAATCTGTAGCGCAATGTCGTCGGCCGTTCGGTTGTTCAGCTCATAGACCCTGGCTTCTGATTGTGCCCAAACGACGGTGGAAGCCGTTAACATCGCAAGAAACAGGGCAGTCATCAGCCAGAGAACGGAGCGGTGCTCGGTGTTTCGCATGCAGGCCTCCAGAGCCATGACGGCCATGCCCGCATTAAATAATCCGTTTTGCGGGTTGCCATCGTTAAAACCGTAGGTATATAGTGAAAAGCATGAAGACCTTACACGCAGCCTGTCAATTGAATGTTCTGAAAGCTTTCGGTGAAAAACTGAAGGCCGCAGGCTCTGCTGTGTATTTTTGGTGGTTTGGTTATGGCTTTTATTTTAGCCAGAGCCCGGGCCGCCCATAAGATCTTCATCGACCGAATACAACGAGGAAGGCAGCCCGGCAAGCAACCCAGGCTGCCACCGGACTCCGAAAAGCCCCGACTGGTAGCCCAGCCGGGGCTTTTTTGATTCTGACACAGGGAAACGGGAACACAGACATGAACATGCCGCTGAAATCTGAAACACTGGATGCGCAAGCCTCAAGCGCCTGCCAGCACCGCCAGGAAGCGAGACTGCCCACCGCCGCCGAGTTGCGCCAGCAGTTTCCTGCCGATGAGCAACAGGTGCGGGCCATTGCCGGTTACCGTGATCAGATCCGCGCCGTGCTGCACGGTCAGGACGACCGCACCCTGATCGTGATGGGCCCCTGCTCCATTCACGACGAGCAGGCTGCCCTGGATTACGCCACCCGCCTGAAAGCACTGTCAGACGAAGTCAGTGACTGTTTCCTGATTGTCATGCGCGCCTACCTGGAGAAACCCCGTACCACGGTGGGCTGGAAAGGCCTTCTGTACGATCCGGAACGCACCGGTCAGGGCAATCTGAAACAGGGTCTGGAGCGTTCCCGCAAGCTGTTGCTGGCGTTGTCCGAGCTCGGCCTGCCGCTCGCCACCGAAGCCCTGAGCCCGTTCATGATGGATTACCTGGGGGACCTGGTAAGCTGGACCGCGATCGGCGCCCGTACCACCGAATCCCAGATTCACCGGGAAATGGTCAGCGGCCTGCCCATGCCTACCGGGTTCAAGAACGGCACCGATGGTGGCATTACCGTGGCCAGCCACGCCATGAAGTCGGCCTCGCACCCGCACCACCACATGGGGATCTCCCATAGCGGCGCACCGGTGATGATTTCCACCGCCGGCAATCCGGATACTCATCTGGTTCTGCGCGGTGGCCGGGGTGTGACCAACTACGATGAACTGAGCATTGCCAAAGCGGTGGCAGAGCTGGAAAAAGCCGGCGTATCAACGGCGGTGATGGTGGACTGCAGCCATGATAACGCCTGCAAGCAGGCCGAGCGGCAGGTGGACATCGCCCGGGAAGTGATGGCGCAGAAGCGTAACGGCAATCGGCACATCAAGGGCCTGATGCTGGAAAGCTTCCTGGAATTCGGCCGCCAGGACGACGGCAAAGAGCTGGTCTACGGGTGCTCGATTACCGATCCATGCCTGGGCTGGGAACAGACGGAGACTCTGATCCGCTCACTGTAGACAGCAGCAGTTGCCCGGCCAGCAATACCAGAATGCCCCCCATGGTCCGGTCGAGCCAGTGTCCGAACCGGTTGAACCCCCGGCGGACACGGGGGTGGGTAAAGAACACCGCTACCATGGCAAACCACAGGCCGGTGGCCAGGGCCATATAGATGCCGTATCCGGCCTGCAGCAGAACCGGCGTGCCTGGATTGATGATGACGGAGAACAGGGACACGAAAAACAGGGTGGCCTTGGGATTGAGGGCGTTGGTTAAAAACCCGAGCCGGAACGCCGCCCAGCCAGTCTGGGCCTGCCCGCCGTTCGCTTGCACGTGAATGGCTCCGGGTTTGGCCCGCAGGCAGTGCCAGGCGATATAGAGCAGATACACGGCCCCAATCACTTTCAGCACGGTAAACAGCATTACCGATTGCTGGATGATCAGCCCGATACCCAGCAGCGAATAGCCCACATGCAGCAGAATGCCGATGCCAATGCCCATGGCGGTCAGCAGGGCATTGCGCCGGGCCTGGGTCAGTGCCTGGCGCAGCATGACTGCAAAATCCGGCCCGGGGCTGGCCACCGCCAAAAGGTGCACCAGGGCAACGGTCAGAAACTCCAGCCAGTAATTCTGCACATTCATTCTCCCGCGTGTTTGCAATTGTGCTTGGGTTGTTGCGCCTGCAGCCAGTAACCACAGGGATTTTTTCTGTGATTCCCCTGTCAGCGGATAATAAGCTTTCTATACTTTACCGAAAGGCTCCTTAAGTTTAATAGCCCAAACCACCTGAAATTTCAGTCAGTCTCCAGGAGGCAGGATGGACAAGCGAGAAGTGGATGTAGCGGTTATCGGTGCGGGTACGGCGGGAATGGTCGCCTATCAGCGCGCCCGCAGGGCCACCGACCGGATTGTGTTGATTGAGGGTGATCAATACGGCACCACCTGTGCCCGGGTAGGGTGCATGCCCAGCAAGTTGCTGATTGCCGCCGCGGAAAGGGCCCATCAGGTGAGGCAGGCGGAAGCGTTCGGTGTGCTTCCGGGCGATGTGCGCATTGATGGTCCGGCTGTGATGGCGCGAGTGCGTGAAGAGCGCGATCGCTTTGTGGCACCGGTGGTGCGGTCCATGGAATCGCTGCCGCAGGAACACCGGTTGATGGGGCATGCCCGATTTGTTGACAGTCATCGTCTTGTCGTGGGTGATCATACCGAGGTCACCGCGGGCCGGATTGTTATTGCCACCGGCTCCCGCCCCAACATCCCGGGCATTCTGAAAGAAGCGAAAGACCGACTGGTGGTCAACGATGACGTGTTCGACTGGCGGGATCTGCCGTCTTCGGTGGCGGTGTTCGGCCCGGGAGTGATTGGGGTCGAATTAGGTCAGGCATTGAGCCGGCTGGGCGTAAAGGTCCGCATGTTTGGCGTCAGCGGCGGCATTGGCGGTATTCAGGATGAGAAGGTGAGGGAGTATGCGCTGGACACCTTCCGTGAAGAGTTTGCCATCAGCCCGAAAGCCGATACCCGGCGTGTTGAACGCATCGAGGAGGGGGTTCGCATCAGCTGGAGCGAGGGCGGCAAGGAGCATCAGCAAACCTTTGATTATCTGTTGGCAGCCACCGGGCGGAGACCCAACATTGATCACCTGGATATCCAGAATGCCGGCATCGAACTGGATGAACGGGGCATGCCGGAGTTTGACCCCTTCACCCTGCGCTGCGGTGACAGCCATATCTTCATTGCCGGTGATGTGAACAACGACCGCCCCCTGCTGCACGAGGCGGCAGACGAAGGCCGGATTGCCGGCGACAATGCAGGGGCCTGGCCGGAAGTCCGAACCGGCCGCAGAAAAACTCCCATGGCGGTGGTGTTCACCGAGCCCCAGATTGCCTCGGTGGGGCTGAACATTCATCAGGTGGATGAGCGTTGCCAGGGCTGCTTTGCGGTTGGTGAGGTGTCGTTTGAGGATCAGGGTCGCAGCAAGGTTATTGGCAAGAATCGGGGGCTGCTCCGGGTCTACGGCGAGCACGGCAGCGGCCTGTTCATGGGGGCCCAGATGTTCGGGCCTGCTGCAGAGCACCTTGCCCACTTGCTGGCGTGGTGCGTGCAAAAGCGAATGACCGTGAGCGAAATGCTGGAGATGCCGTTCTACCATCCGGTGATTGAGGAGGGGCTGCGAACCGCAATAAAAGACCTGAGCAAGAAACTCCGGATAGGCCCTGAGCCAGGGGAGGGTTGCATGGATTGCGGGCCGGGTGTGTAGCTTTACCCTCCGTCTTTGACAGAGGGCAAGTCATTAAAGCGTGTTTTGCGCTAGATTCATGGCATTGGCGGTTGTATTCCGCTGATGCCGTGCCCATATCTTCTCATGGAAGAAGTAAGCAACGGTGTTAATGGCCGGTTCGACCATCGCGATCAGGCTGCCGATCAGAATGTCCCCGGTCAGCAGGAACGCGACGGTAAAAGCCACCGTAAAGTGGGTAATCGCGAAGGTGATCGTTTTCAGAAACGACGGGTCGCCCTTCGAGCTGTGATTGTGAACAAACAGTTTCAGGGTACTCATGGAATCAACTCCGCGTGATGAATGCCTATAACCCCATTTAAGGACAAACGAGAATTGTTTCCAAATAGAAAGTGACATTTTTCTCGATAGGGTTCAGCTATGATTTTAGGGTTGGTGGTATAAGTTTCTGCTATGAGCGATATTGAATACCCAAACTTTCGTTCTGACACTGAGCTGTCATACAGTAGCTGTTAGATGACACCCCAAAACGAATCAGGAGGTTCAACATGGGCAAGAATTTTATTGGTCTCGACACAGACAAAACCCAGAAGCTGGCAGATGCACTGAACGAACTGCTCTCCAACTACCAGATTTTCTACATGAATGTGCGTGGCTATCACTGGAACATCAAGGGTGACAATTTCTTTGAGCTGCATGCCAAATTTGAAGAACTCTACGATGACCTGCTGCTCAAGATTGATGAAATTGCCGAGCGGGTTCTCACCCTGGGCCATCGTCCTGCACACGCCTACAGCACCTACATTGAAAAGTCCGAAGTGCCGGAGCGCAAGGACGTATCTGATGGCAAAGAAGCGGTGGGTAACATCGTCGAGAGTTTCGGTAAGCTCATCGCCAAGCAGCGTGGCCTGCTGAACCTGGCCGGTGAAGCAGAAGATGAAGGTACCGTGGCACTGATGAGTGACTATATCTCTCAGCAGGAAAAAACGGTATGGATGTACCGGAGCTACCTGGGCCAGTAAGTTCCGGCTGATGCTCCGACTTTTCCCCGGCCCGGCATCGGGCCGGGGAGTTGTCACAGAAACGTCACTGCACTGTCACTTTCCTTTCCCGCGTTCGTCACGTCTGTCGCCTAGCCTTCTTTGCTCTTGCATCATTAAATAAGCAAAGGAGCCCGCTGTGCCCAAGACATCGCACCCATTTCAACTGTCATTGCTCGTTCTCGCTGTGAGCGCCGTGCTGGTATCCGGCTGTAATTCCTCGGACAACGATGATGATCTGGCGCCGGAAGCTCAGGTCACTGGCCTGACGCTCGAATTCGCCGGTCGATACAGCACCGGACAGTTTGATGAGTCTGCTGCGGAAATCACGGCGTTTGACCCTGCCAGTCGCAGGGCGTTTGTGGTTAATGCCTTGTCCGGGGCTGTGGATGTGCTGGATATGAGCGACCCGGTCAATCCAGCCAAAATCGACACGCTGACAGTTGCTGACATTGCCGCTGATGCGGTGGTTAACAGTGTGGCGGTGGCAAACGGGCTCGTTGCGGTTGCTGTTGAATCGAATCCGAAAACTGACCCCGGTTATGTTGCGGTATTTGGAGCTGCAGACCTGCAGCTGCGTGACAGTATCCAGGTAGGTGCGCAGCCGGATATGGTGACCTTTACGCCGGATGGGCAATATGTCCTGGCAGCAAACGAAGGCGAGCCAAGCGATGACTACCAGATCGATCCGGAAGGGTCGATCAATGTGGTTGATGTTTCCAATCCGGGGAATCTCACGGTACGGACAGCCGATTTTCTGGCCTTCAACAGCCAGGATGGCGCCCTGAAGGCATCGGGTGTTCGCATATACGGCCCGGGGGCCACCGTAGCCCAGGATCTGGAACCGGAATATATCACCGTCAGTGCCGACAGCCGCACTGCCTGGGTCTCTTTGCAGGAAAACAACGCCCTGGCGAAGCTGGATATCGGCGCGGCAACGGTCACCGGTATTTTACCCCTGGGGTTCAAGGATTACGGTGTTGAGGGGCAGGGTATTGATGCCTCGGACGATGACGGCGTCATCAATATCCAGAGATGGCCGGGTGTGGCGGGTATCTACCATCCCGATGCCATCGACAGTTACCAGGCAAATGGTGAAACCTTTATCGTGACGGCCAATGAGGGTGATGCCAGGGCCTGGGGTGAAGATGACGCCGACTACTGGAATGGCGATAGTTCCAGGGGTTTTGTCGAAGAGTTGCGGGTGAAACACCTGGTACATCCGGATGGTTTTGCCCGCCGGATTGGTGACGACATGCCACCGCAACTGACTGCGCTGGCCGAAGGTGCGCTGTTGAATCCATCCGTCTTCGATTACTGCGGTGCCACAGCCGGTGCAGCCAATGACTGTCGCGATGATGACCAGTTGGGAAGACTCAACATCAGTTGGGTGCAGGGTTACCGGGTTGATGAAAATGGTGCTCCTGTCATGTTCAACGCGTCGGGTGCAGAAGACCCGGACGGCACGCTTCTGATGTACGACCAGCTGTACTCCTACGGCACGCGTTCTCTGGCGATCTGGAATGAGGACGGTGAGCTGGTATGGGACTCCGGCGATGCGATCGAGCAGTTCCTGGCCAGTGAGGACTGTCGTCTGGGTACGGCTCGTTCTATTCCCTGCTCAGACCACTTCAACTCCGCCCATGACGAGGGCATGGCGTTCGATTCCCGGTCGGACGCCAAAGGTCCGGAACCTGAAGCCGTGACTGTGGCGACGTTCGGCAATAAAACCTTTGCTTTTCTGGGCCTTGAGCGCATGGGCGGTATTCTGGTCTACGACGTAACGGACCCTGCCAGTCCGGTTCAGGTGGATTACCTGAATACCCGTGACGACTGGACCACTGTCGACACGGCTTCAGTACTCGAAACCGCAGGGGATCTGGGCGTGGAGAGCATCACTGTGGTGGCCGCCGATGACTCACCTACTGGTGAGCCGTTACTCATCACCGGTAACGAAGTCAGCGGCACCACGGCGATCTACCGTGTGAAACTCGAACTGACTGATTAATTCAGTTTCCGGAATAAAAAAGCCCCGTCTTCATGGCGGGGCTTTTTTGTGTCCGGGCCAAAAAAGTGTCCACAGGATCGTGTCATATAACCGAAACATATTATTAACAGTCCGTTAATAAATTCCCGCCATAGTGTCGTCTCAAGATTGCTGCCAACCACCGATTGGAAATAAAGCGTGACGAGACTTGCCTGGACGACCTGTTTACTTGCCGCCTTGATGCCGTTGCCGGCTCTGGCAGAGGTTCAGCTCACTTTGGGGGCCTGTGTGAACGTGCAGGCTGTTCAGGATAGCGAGCAGACCGCCGGCTCTGGCCAGTCACTGACTCTTGCTGATGGTACCCAGCAGTTGGTGGTGGAGTGCACCACCGAAATTGGTCGTGAAGAAGTGCTGGAAACCAGCGACGCCTTCGTTGTCCGTTTCGAGGCTGCTGATACCGCACTGGCCCTGAGCGCTCCGGAAATCGAGTCGCGGAATCAAATGGACGCTTTCAATCAACAGGGTAACTGGCAGTTGACTGATCGCCAGGGCCGTGAGGTGGCGTTTACCGCCGATGTGCTCGAGAAAGAGGGCTTTCAGCTGGTGCGGGACTATGCCCGTGAGCTGGCGGCCTATAACCGTTCCGGCGCCAAAGCGGCAGTAGCTGCTCCGGGGCTGATAACCAACCAGGACGGGTTGTTGCTGGATTCGCACGTCGATCCGGATCAGGAAATGGTCAGCAGGATGCTGCGCTACTGGTATCTGAAAGCTGACGAACAAACTCGAAAAGAGTGGGACAGCTGGGTTGATTCCAGCAACCAATAAACACCAAACCAAACTGAACGTGGAGTTCCAAAAATGAAGAAGCTTCTTCTGGCTGTTGCTGTGTCTACTGTTGCCGCAGCATTCTGTGAATGCTGCGACTGTTTACGAGAAAGATGGTTTTACCTACAAACTGAACGGTGACTTCCAGATTCAGTTCCGTCAGGCCACTGGCTTTGATGAGCGTGCCGAGGTTGAGTACGACGATATGGAGCTGAAAAACTACGTAGCCTACGATCTGGGCAATGACCTGACTGCGTTTGGTCGTCTGGATGTGGGTTACAAAAAAGCGGCGGAAGGCAGTCAGGACGCCAGCAACCTGGAAGAGGCTTATGTCGGTCTGAAGTACGGCGTTGCCTCCTTCTCTTTCGGTAAGCAGGACTTCGCCGGTGACGAATTCGGTATTGAAGAAGCCTACGAAGTCGAGACCATTGATGAAGACCGGTTTGATGGCGTAGAAACAGCGGGTGACGATACGATTCGTGTCGACATCGAGCTGGAAAACGTCTATATCGCCGCTTCTCACGAAATGGATGCTGCGGATCAGGACGGTGAATACTACGATCTCTTCGTTGCTACTGAACTGGCAGCGGCTTACCAGCAGTCCCGAGCGGCTGGCGCGGCTGAATCTGCGGACACCTGGGGTGTGAGCGCTTCCTACGATTTCGGCTTCATGAACCTGGCCGCTGATTACAGCTCCACCGACGAAGACGACTTCGAAACCACCCAGTACAACCTGGCGGCTGTGTTTGCTGTTGCTGCCACCACCGACGTCGCACTCGGTATGGGCAACAAGGAAGAAGATGACGCGGACGACATTACCGAATGGTACGCCAACGTAACCTACAAGTTCCCGGCTGCCAAGAACGTCAGCGTGTTCGCCGAAATCGCCCAGAGCGACCTTGAAGATGCGTCTGGCGACGACGCCGACATGGGCTTCCTGGCCGGTATGCGCGTGAAGTTCTAAGCTCGCTCGTTACATGCGCCAGCCTGGTATCGAGCTACAGGTCAGTGCAGACGTGAAATCAAGGCCGGGCCTCAGCGCCCGGCCTTGGTGTATCTAAACCGCGACCTCCAGTGGCGGCACCTCCTGATGCAAGAACCACTTCTCCGTGACCACCTTGCGGGTAAACCAGTGTGAGCGCATCAAGGTGCTGGCGATGGGCTGTTTCAGCCAGTCCGGCACCTCAAAGCCGGGCTCCTGGTCCGTGGCCCGGGTTCCGAAGCGTTCGGCAATGCGTTCACCATAGCTTTGCAGCGAGAGCGCGGAATAATCCGTGGCGGCCTTGATAACATTGGCCGCCATCAGTGCCGATTCGATGGCGGGACGAATGCCCTCGCCACTCTGGGTATAGGCCAGGCCGGCCGCATCGCCAATCAGCAACACGCCGTCATCCACCAGTGGTCGGTTGGCATGGGCATACAGCAGATAGGCGTGACCTTTGAAGCGGCCTGGCAGGTCTGAAGGAATGCGGCCCGACTGTTTCATTTCCTCGACAAAAGCTTCCAGATGATCAGATAACCGGTGGTTGTCCTCACGGCCCAGGCCGATGTTCAGATAGCTGCCTTTCCGGAAAACCCAGGCGTAGCCCTTGAGATCCCGGCAGAACCAGAGCTCTGGCGTGTCGCCGCGGGCTTCGCAGGCGCGGGCCTGCTCTGGCGTCATCTCGAACTCAACTTCCTTGGCGGCCACCACGGTTTCATGCTTGCCCGGGCCGTCGCCCAACAGCCGTGCCACCGGGCAGAAATGGCCCCCGGCACCCACCAGCAGCGGCGCCTGCCATTGATCGTTGATCACCCAGTTGCCGTTGTTCCGGTTGATGGACTTTACCGCGGTTGCCAGTTGCTTTTCACACTCGGCACGGTCCAGCAGGTAGTCGTCGAATTCGCAGCGACGAATACCGTAGCTGACAATATCCCCGTGGTCGTTCTCCACCGCACTTTGCCCCATCATGCCGATCCGGAACCGGCGAATGGGTTGCAGTGTCCGGCCGACGGAATACTTCCCCGGATCAATGTCCAGGCTGGCCATCACTGCCGGCGTAACCCAGCCGGCGCAGGTCTTGTCCCGGGGGAAGGCTTGCTTGTCGATGATCAGTACCCGTTTGCCGGAGTCCTCCAGAGCCCGGGCCAGGGTTGAGCCGGCAGGGCCGGCCCCCACGATAATGATGTCGTAGTATTCCATCAGACCCCCTCTGGCGTGGCTGGAAACGTGTAGAGTTCCTGCCGGCTCTGGGGCAGCTGGTTATTGTCGCCGTGGGTGAACACCACCTGGAACAACTGCAAAGAACCGGCCCGGAACGCGGCGATGGAACCGGCCAGATACAGTCGCCAGGCCCGGGTGAAATGTTCGTCGTACATCTCGGTGACCTGGTCCTGGTTGGCGGTGAAATTGTCCATCCAGTGGGTCAGGGTCTGAGCGTAATGCAGCCGCAGGTTTTCCACATCCAGTACCGAGAAATCGCTGTGCTCGCAGATTTCCATGAACTCGCCAATGCTGGGCGGATAGGCGCCGGGGAAAATCCGCTTCTCGATCCAGGCGTTCATCAGCATGGGCCGGTTGCGGCCGATGCTGTGGAGCAAGGCAATACCATTCGGCTTCAGGGAGCGTTTGATCAGTTCCGACAGAGCGGGGTAATTGTCCTTGCCCACGTGTTCGAGCATGCCAATAGAAACGAACGCGTCATACTGGCCCTCAATATTGCGGTAGTCGTCTTCGACATAGGTAACCAGGTTGTCCAGGCCTTGTCGCTCTGCTTCAGCCCGGGCGTAGGCCAGCTGTTCCCGTGAGATATTGTAGGAATGCACCTTCACTCCGTAATGACGGGCCATATATCGGGCCAGCCCGCCCCACCCGCAGCCGGCTTCGACCACGGTCATGCCCGGTTTCAGCCGAAGTTTGCGGCAAACGTGTTCCAGTTTGGCCAGTTGCGCCTGTTCCAGGGTGTTGTCGGCCTGCTCGTAATAGGCGCAGGTGTACTGCATTTCGGCCTCATCCAGCCACAGTTGGTAAAACGCGTTGCCCAGGTCGTAGTGGTGGTGAATGTTCTCCTTGGCCTCGGAGATGCCGGTGGCACGCGGGTTGTGGTTGCGCCACAGGGCGTCCAGCCAGCGTGGCCATTTCTGGCGGGCGGCATGGACGGCCCGGTACAGGCTCTCCATCAGATCTGGAAGATCGCCGTCGATTTCCAGTCGACCGGCGGCATACAGGTCACCAAAGGCCAGATTGGGGTTGGCCACCAGGGAGTAGAGAGCCTTGTGGTCGGTCAGGTGCAGGGTGAAGCGGGCGTCCTGAACTTCCGGTTCTATGACATCGCCGTTCCAGAGCCGGAAACGAATGGGGGGAGAGCCGGCCATACGCATCAGTTTATGGATCAGCCAGCGTTCATAACTGTGGGGTTCGCGATCGGATTGACCGCGCTCCAGGGGCAGGCTGAGGACGTGTGCCCGGTGTTCCTCCTTGTCCGGTAACTCCGGTTTATGAGCGGTACTCTGTGCCATGGAATGCTCTCTCCTCTGATTCGTTATGGTCCGTGCAATCCCGAAAACTGAACTGAGAGTCGCGGCTTTTTGACTCAGTATAGAAAATGATCAGGTTTTGTCAGGTCGGCGGACTGAAGACTGAGGGGCAGAGCGGGTGGATGGGCGGAGCCGGCATTGGCCGGCTCCGCCAGAGTTGCAGGGTTATTCGGGGGTCAGTAGGTGGCGCTCATGCCGAACCATTCCGGGAAGATGACGATCAGCGCCAGCACCAGAATCTGGATCAGAATGAACGGAATAATACCCTTGTAGATATCCGTGGTTCGGACTTCCGGTGGTGCCACCCCTTTGAGGTAGAACAGCGAAAACCCGAATGGTGGTGTCAGGAAGCTGGTTTGCAGGTTCATGGCAATCAGGATGGCGAACCAGAGCATGTTGATGCCCATGGCCTCGGCCACCGGTGCCAGAATGGGCACGATGATGAAGGAAATCTCCACGAAATCGATGAAGAAGCCCAGCACCAGAATGACCACCATGGCCAGGATAATGAAGCCCCATTGTTCGCCGGGCAGCATCATCAGCCACTCCTCCAGCAGATAATCGCCGCCGGTATAGCTGAACACCATGGAGAAGGCAGTCGCGCCGATCAGGATTGCGAACACCATGGCGGTCACGCTGACGGTGTCTTTGGCGGCATCCCAGACCATCTTGAACGAGAACTGGCGGTAGATGATGGCCAGAACCACGGCGCCAACGCCACCCAGTGCCGAGGATTCCGTGGGAGTGGCGATGCCGGTGAAGATGGAGCCCAGCACAATCACGATCAACGCCAGTGGCGGAATAATCGCAAGCAGGGCATCCCGGATTTCCTTGCCCCGGCTGACCGATTCATCCTGGGCCGGCATGGCCGGTGCGGTTTCCGGCTTGAAACGGGTCAGGATCAGAATGTAGACAATGTACAGGCCAATCAGTACCACGCCGGGCATGACCGCAGCCTTGAACAGATCGCCCACGGGCAGGCCAAGGACGTCACCCAGAATGATCAGGATGATCGATGGCGGCACAATCTGGCCCAGGGTGCCCGAGGCGCAGATGGTACCGGTGGCCAGGCGCTTGTCGTACTTGTGCGCGAGCATGACCGGAAGCGAAATCAGGCCCATGGCAACCACGCTGGCGCCGACAACGCCGGTGGAGGCAGCCAGCAGAGCACCGACAAGAATGGTGGAAATAGCAAGGCCGCCGGGCAACCCGCCAAACAGCCGTCCCATGGAGGTCAGCAACTGTTCAGCCAGTCTGGTGCGCTGCAGTACCACACCCATGAAGATGAACAGAGGCACTGCCATCAACACGGTGTTCTGCATCACGCTCATGATCCGGAAGGGCATGAAGGCAAACAGATCCATGCCTTCGGCGTAGATACCGAAAAACAGTGCGACGCCGCCGAAGGTGAAGGCTACCGGGAAACCGAACATCAGCATGACCAGCGCCACGCCGAACATAATCATACCGATCATGCCAGACCTCCTGCGCTGTGCTCGCCTTCGTACCGCTTGTCACCGGCCATCACACGGATGGCGTAGGTCACCATGTTCAAGCCGGCCGTTCCCATAAAGAAAGCGCTGACCGGAATCACGGATTTGATCACCCAGCGGTGCGGTAAGCCGCCGGGGTCGCCGCTGCCTTCGCCCATCTGGTAGGCATCCATGGCGTAGCTGTAGCCATAGGTGGCAATCAGGTAGGCGAACGGAATAACAAAAAGAACGGCGCCAATCAGGTTAATCCAGGCTTTGCGCTTCTGGCTCCAGTTGGTATAGAAAACGTCCACACGTACATGACCATCAGTGCGCAGGGCATAGGGAATGCCAAGCAGGAAGACGACTGAATAAAGGTGCCATTCCATTTCCTGCATGGCGATGGACACATCGTTGAAAGCATAGCGTGCGACGACGTCATAGAAGACGTTGGCAGCCATCAGGATCATGGCCACACAGGCGATCCAGCCGCAAAGTTTGGAGAGCCAGGCCAGGCTCTCGTCCAGTCGGATAATCCAGCGCATCGAACTTCTTCCTCCGCATCGCGGAATTTCTGAATGTTGGAAATGAAAAAGCCGGGATCACTTGGAAGAGCGATCCCGGCTCTGATTCGTCATAAACGAATAGTTTACTCGACTTCGGCCATGGTGTTGAGGTAAGCCCGCTCCGAAATGTCGGTGTAAGCGCGGCTCTGCTCAAGATAATTGTGCTGGGATTCAATGATCTTCGCAGCCATCTCACTTTCTGCCGCGGCTTCTTTCAACAGCTTCTCGTTGGCCTCGTACATGGCCTGGAAAATGTCATCCGGGAAACGCTTGATCTGTACGTTCGGATACTCTTCCTTGATGTTTGCCCAGGCTTCGGCGTTGGCGTGCTGGGAGTGAACCAGCATGTCATAGGAAGCGGTGCGCATGGCTACCCGCATGATTTCCTGAAGGTCTGCCGGCAGGCGATCCCAAACGCGCTTGTTGATCAGGAACTGCAGCTCGGTTGCCGGTTCGTGCCAGCCGGTGTAGTAGTAGTCAGCAATCTGCTGGAAACCAAGACGCAAATCCAGCGCCGGGCCTACCCACTCAACGGCATCAATCGTATTACGCTCCAGAGCGGTGTAGAGCTCGCCCGGGGCGATGTTAGTGGGGTTAACACCCACTTCTGCGAAGACTTCGCCGGCAAAGCCGGGAATACGCATTTTCAGACCCTTGAGGTCATCCAGGGATTTGATTTCCTTGCGGAACCAGCCGCCCATCTGTACGCCGGTGTTGCCGCCAGGGAACGACAGCATGTTGTGGGGCTCATACACTTCCTGCATCAGCTCCATACCGCCACCGTGGTAGAACCACGCATACTGTTCCATGGCATTCATGCCAAATGGCATGCTGGTGAAGAACAGGGTTTCCGGCACCTTGCCCTTCCAGTAATAGGAGGCGGAGTGGCCCATGTCGTACTGACCGGCCTTGACCATGTCGAATACGCCCAGTGGGGCCTTGTGCTTGTTGGCTGAGTCGATGCGGACGGTCAGTCGGCCATCAGACATCTTGTTAACGGTTTCAGCGAAGCGTTTGGTGGTGTCACCAAAAATGGGGAAGTTCGGGCCCCAGGTTTCTGCCAGTCGCAGGGTGAACTTGTCTTGGGCAAGCGCCTGGGTGGCGGCAAAGGTAGTTGCCACAGCCAGCACAGCCGCGGAAAGAACAGAACGGATCTTCATTGCTCTTCTAACCTCTTGTCATTGTTGTAGTAGAGCCCGGCCCCTCGTGGGGTCCGGAACTCAAGAGTGTAGTTCAGATTAGCAACTATGGCGGGTGGGCTGCAGCAAAAAATTGCCGGACTACGACATTGGTCTAACGTTAAACGTCGTTCATTCGACCGATCTGGCTGGCCAGGCGCATGGCCTCATGCTCCTCCAGGGATTTCAGATCCTCCAGCAGGGATTTGGCCTCGGGAATCTCGGCTTTGCCGATGAGGGCGTCGTACAGGTCCATCACCTGGTCGTGGAAATCAAAGATCTCCCGGGCAATACCGTCAAAATCCAGATCGTTATAGCGGGTATCGCAGGTGCGGTTCTTCTCGATGGGTTTATGCACGCCATAATCGTACAGGCGGGTGGTCATGGCTTTCGGGTCGGCCTGTTTCTCGTACTCGGCAACAGCCTGTTCCAGCAGTGCCTCGTGGGAACTGATGTAATCGAGCAAGGCGCTAGCGCGTTCGTTCTGATTTTTCTGGGCGGATTCGTGCAGGCACCGGGCCAGGTGGGCGTGGAGCTGGCGTGTCCAGTCAATCAGGTCTGCGAAGGTTTTGATTTCCATGGCGTCTTACTCTTGTCAGGCAATGGGTTTCAGGTTTTTTGTTGTGTTCAGTCTAGTCAAGATTTTCCGCTTTTTTCGGCACCGGGGCGTTGATCAACGTCAGACCGGTATCCGGTACGGCACGTTTCCGCCACTGCCGGAACCAGCGCAGAGCGGGTTTTTCGATACCGTAATGCAGGGCTGCCGCCAGACCAATGGCAACGGCCAGTGCCATCATCACACCAAGTTGGCCGGGTAGTCCGGCTTTGTAAGCCAGATCAATCACGCCATAACCAATGTTCTGGTGCACCAGGTACAGGGTGTATGAAATGCTGCCCAGCCAGAGCAGTCCCGGCCGGGCCAGAACGTTGAGGTAGCCGGCGACAGCCAGCCCGAAAACGCCATAACAGCCGAGCACAAAGAGGTTGAACGGTGCCTTGTAAGCGAGCAGACAGTGGCTGATGGTTAGTGTCAATAGCGCAAGATCCGCGACCGGCAAGCGGTTGTGGCGGTGCCAGCGGTAGATCAGCATGCCGCTGATAAACAGGGGCGCGTAGCGGGTAAACAACAGGTCCTTGATCAGGAATTCCAGCCCGTCGGGAATGGCCTTCCACCAGATCACCGCCGCGTAGCTGGCCAGAGTCCAGGCCCAGAGCATTGGCTGCATGCGCTGCCAGCTTCCCAGCCCGTAGAACAGCAAGGCAATCCAGACGTAGAACGTGGCTTCAATCACCAGGCTCCAGTAGGCGCCATCGACATGGGGATAGCCCAGGTATTCGTGCAGCAGGGTGATGTTCAGTAGTGCCGAGCCCGGGCTCACCATGCGGTCAGCTGGCCCCATCAGTTGAACGGCAACCCAGGTCAATACAATGCCGGCCCAGAGTGCCGGCAGCAGGCGGAAGGCCCGGGCCAGTCCGAACCAGCTGGCGCTGCGGGTGCGCTCCAGGGTCATGAAGATGACAAAGCCGCTGAGGATGAAGAACAGGTGAACCCCGTAGCGCCCGAAACCGAGGGTGTCCGGCGTGCTGAAACTGTGGCCGTAGAGTTTGTCGTAGTAGGGGAGGTAGTGGAACAGCACCACACCCAGGGCCGCGATGCCTCGAAGCGCGTCCAGTGCGGACAGTCGGTCTTGACCATTTGGCATGAAAGCTGTGCTCCTGAAAACTCAACATTTTACCGGATCGTTTATTCTAGGCAGGTTGTGACAGTAGCGGCTAGGATCTAATCATACGGTATGCTTGCTGAGAGCTGACGATCCCGTCATCAAGGCAGCTGGTCCGGTATAGTATTCGCTTGGGTGGCAGACAGGGAGCGACAGGTTTATGACGGTGGAACTGGGAATTATTGAAGGATTTTACGGGCCTCTGTGGACCTGGTCCGAACGGCGCCAACTGGTCAATGCCCTGCTTGCCCATGGTTACGGCTTCTATCTGTATGCCCCCAAGGCCGACCCTTACCTGCGTCGTCGCTGGCAGGAACCGCATCCTCCGGAGCAGGCTGAGGCACTGGCGGACTTTGCCAGATTCTGCCGTCGTGAAGGTGTGCGCTTTGGTATCGGGCTGAGCCCGTTCGAGATCTTCAATAACTTCGATGAGGCGGCCCGGGAGGCCCTGGCGAAGAAACTGAAAATGCTGGATCGCCTTGGTATTCAGGAGCTGGCCATTCTGTTTGATGATATGCACCCGGACACCCCGGACCTGGCCCGCACCCAGGCACAGATTGTGGACTGGGTAAAAGCCAATACCAGTGCCGGCAAACTTAGCGTATGCCCCACCTACTACTCCGATGACCCGGTGCTGGACCGGGTGTTCGGGCAGCGGCCGGCGGACTATCTGGAAACCCTGGGGGCGGAACTGGACCGTGAAGTGAGAATTTTCTGGACCGGGGAAGAGGTCTGTTCCCGTGAAGTTTCTCCGGGCCATCTCAAACGTGTCAGCAAGTTGCTGGGGCGCAAGCCACTGCTCTGGGATAATTACCCGGTGAATGATGGCGACCGCATGTCCCGGCACCTGCATCTGCGTGGTTTCACCGGCCGCCCTGCTGGCAATGCCGCCTACCTTGCCGGTCATGCCATCAATCCGGCACTGCAACCGGTGCTGACGGCCATCCCGGCGATCACGCTGGCGGAATGTTATCGCCAGGGCCCGGATTATCAGTATGGCCAGGCGTTTTTGCACGCGGCGCGGGAAGTGCTGGGGCTGGAGCTGGCGGGGCAGCTGCACAAGGATCTACTGACCCTGCAGGACGCCGGGCTGGCACGAATCAGCGATGAGAAAAAGCAGGCATTGATTCACACCTACGACGCCTTTGATCACCCCGCGGCCCACGAGATCCTGCGCTGGCTGGCCGGAGACTATCAGGTGACCGACGAAATGGTGGCCACCCAGTAGGCACCTGTTTTCTGTTACTCCAGATAGTAATCGAAGGTGGATACCACCCGCACGGTTTTCACCGGCTGTTGTTGCTCCGACACGCCCGGTGCCTGATCCCTTGCCAGAATCTGGAACACACCCTGATTGGCCCGGCGCAGGCTGCCAAGTTTGGCCTCGGCATCCCGAGCGAACTGTTGGGCGGATTCACGGGCCGCCGTGGTGGCCTCGGCGATCATGGCCGGTTTGATATCGTTCAGGCCGTTGAACAGGTAAGTGGGGCCGCTCGGGCCGTAGTCTGAGGACAACACTACGCCGGAATCCACCAGCTCGCTGACGTTCTGTGCCGCCTGTCGGATGCGATCGATATCGGTGCTGCGCACCATCAGGGTCTGATTGATGATGTACTGTTGCTCGCTGTTATTGCCGGCGTATGGATTGGCGCGAGTGTCGGTCACGTCCAGACGTTGGAGCTCAACCGCTGACTGGTCAATGGCCTGCAGTTTCAGGAACGCCATGATGGCTTCCCGGCTGCTTCGGGCTTTGTTCTGTGCTTCGTCCAGCGTGCTACCGGTGGCAACAAAGCGGATGGGCCAGAGCGCCAGGTCTGCCTGCACTTCCCGTTCGGCCATGCCCTTGACCGTTACGTAGCGATCGGCCGTGCGCAGCCCCATCAAGCCCTGGCTCAACAGGGAAGCAGCAACAATGGCGCACAGGCCGATAATCAGGGCAGAGACAACTTTCATGGCTTACTCCTTGCGGTTCGGAAAACGTCCTGATGTCTGCGCAGGTTAACGGGAACCGGGGCTGCTGGGAAGGCGCGCCTTACGCGCCACTTTGGTCACTCGCAGCGGGTGTCTGAATGGCGGCTGAAGCGTTTCTGCATGGCGCTGCGCTGGCGTTCCGCATCCCGGTATTCCGGAGGCAGGGGCAGAATAAAGTAAAGGTAGTCACCCTTGTGACGGTTTGCTGCCACCGGCATCGCCTGTTCCGGGGGCGACCATTCAACCGGTGAGAGCACTGCAATGCTCAGCTCTGGTGCCCGTTGCTCAAGGACCGCAACGGTACCGAGCCGCTGTTCGCTGTGGAAGGTGCCGGTGGTGTGCAAAACCTGATGTCCGGGGTGTTCATTCAGTGCAGTCAGTATCCGCTCGGCCATGGTGTTGTCCCGCAACAGCTGGGCCTGATAGGTGCTCAGCAGGCGCCCGGCCAGTTCTGTCTGTTCTGCACCGTGGCTGCCGGCAATGGCGTCGACGAATTTGTCACGGTAGTCCGGGGTATCCAGGAAGGCCTGTGCGGGCAGGGCGGCGCGTTGCGCGTCTGGCAGGCGTTGAAGATAGTCCATCCCCTCACGGCCGACACAGCGCACGATATCCGCCGGGGCGTTAGCCGCGACAACCGGCAGCTGGTGTTCTCGGGCAAATTCCACCAGGGGCCGGTAGGAGGCTTTGTAGTTCTCCCAGGCGTCCGCGTCTTCGATCATTTCCGTTTCACCGGTTTGTCCGGCCAGGTAGGCGTCAAGGGCGTCCTGGTGGTTCAGGTTGAACTGCTCCATGGACAGGATCTGCCGGGGGTTGTGCCGGTACAGCGCCTGTTGAAGGCGGGCCTGTAAAAGGTGCGAGGCATGGTGGCCGTGGTATTCCCCCGTCACCACCACATCGGTGTTTGCCAGTTGCCGGGCCAGCTCTGCGACCGTGAGGATATCACCGGTGTCGGCGTCGACGATCACGGCATCGTACTGGCTGACGGGTGCAGGCCGGTTTTCTGTGCGCATGACCGTGCACCCTGTGAAGGCGAAAACGGTTACAAGCGTCAGGACAAGGCGGGTGGCGTAAGCTTTCATATCCGATTGTACGTTGCCGGAGTCAGTCGGTTTTCTGGGCGCTGCTCTCGCGCCAGTCTGGCCCGAGCCGCTCTTCCACATATTCACGAATGAACTGACGAACCTTCTGGGAGGGAGTCACGTCCTCCTGCTTGCAAAGGGCCTCGAAAATTTTCTTCTTTTCAGGGTCAATCAACAGGGTCAGCCGGGCAGTTCGGTTTTCCATGGTGTTTCTGGTTCTCAACAGGTTCAGCGAAGATGGTTACAGATGGCATGTTAATCATATTAACATTGAGTGTACAGATGATGAGCATATAATGTAACCAAATGCCTGGCCTGAGAGAGTCTGTTCATGCCCCATCGCGCCCATCTCTTTTCTCTTCGTACCGCTCACGCCGTTCGCGAGGCCTGCGTTGATGAACCCTACAGCAGCGGGCGCTTTTTCAAGGACCTGATGGCTGGCGCCACGGTTGGCATCATTGCCATTCCGCTGGCGATGGCGCTGGCGATTGCCTCCGGGGTTGCGCCGCAGTATGGCCTTTATACCGCTATCATAGCCGGTTTTCTGATTGCCCTGTTTGGCGGCAGCCGCTACAGCATTTCCGGACCAACGGCCGCTTTTGTCGTGATTCTCTATCCGATCGCCCAGAGCTATGGCCTGGGTGGCTTGCTGCTGGCTACGCTGATGTCCGGTGTGTTGCTGGTGATTATGGCGGTGATGCGCCTGGGCCGCTTTATTGAGTATATCCCCGAATCCGTCACTCTGGGATTCACCGGTGGCATTGCCGTGGTGATTGCCACCTTGCAGGTAAAAGACTTCTTCGGGCTCTCCATTGACGCTATGCCAGAGCATTACTGGGACAAGCTGGCGGTCCTGGGTCAGCAACTGCCGGCGCTGGATGGACTGAGTACGCTGGTGGCGGTGGTTACCCTGGCGGTGATGCTGCTCTGGCCAAGGCTGAGAACCCCGGTGCCGCCTCATCTGCCAGCAGTGATTGTTGGCAGTCTTCTGGCATTGTGGTTGAACGCTGGTGGCGCGGCGATTGAGACCGTGGGGTCACGCTTCAGCTACCTGCTTCCCGATGGCAGTACCGGCGCCGGCATACCGCCGTTTTTACCGGAATTCGCCTGGCCCTGGCAGCAGGCCGGGGCCGACGGACGCCCCCTCGGCCTGTCCTGGGACCTGTTCCGGGAGCTGATTCCGGCCGCCTTCGCCATCGCCATGCTGGGGGCCATCGAATCCCTGCTCTGTGCCGTGGTGCTGGATGGCATGACCGGTAAACGCCACAGTGCCAACAGCGAGCTGATGGGGCAGGGCATTGGCAATATTGTGGTGCCGTTCTTTGGCGGTATCACGGCCACCGCCGCTATTGCCCGGTCGGCCGCCAATTACCGGGCCGGCGCTGAATCGCCGGTGGCTGCGATGATTCATGCGCTGGTGGTGCTGCTGGCGCTGGTCTCCCTGGCCGGCATTCTTGCCTATCTGCCCATGCCGGCCATGGCCGCGTTGCTGGTGATGGTGGCCTGGAACATGAGTGAGGCGCCGAAAGCCGTGCACCTGCTGAGAACCGCGCCTCGCAGCGACATCCTGGTTTTCCTGACCTGCTTCGGCCTGACCGTGGCCCTGGACATGGTAATTGCCATCACCACCGGGGTGTTACTGGCCGCTGTGCTGTTCATGCGTGAAATGGCACAAATGACCAGGGTGACTGACATTACCGGCAACAAACGGGTGCAGCAGGTTGGAGTGCCGGAGGGCTGGCAGGTGTTCAAGATCAATGGTCCGCTTTTTTTCGCGGCCGCTGACCGCATCTTCGGCGAGCTGGCAGACTTGTCCCAGCAGGCTAAGGGCCTGGTGTTGTACATGGACGGAGTGACCATCCTCGACGCTGGCGGCCTGGCGGCGCTGAATAAACTGATCGCCAGTTGCCGGAAAACCGGTACCCGCCTTGTATTTGCTGACTTGCAGTTCCAGCCATTGAGAACCCTGGCCCGGGCCGGCGTAAAACCGGAGCCCGGCGTGAGCTATTTCTACCCGACTCTGGAGGCGGCGCTGGCTGAGTTGTCAGAGATGGACTGGCAGACCTAAAAAAAAACAGGCAGTTGGCATAACACGCCAGTGATCAACACAAGAACGCCTGAAGGCCGCATCATGTCAGGGGTCACCTTCCGGGACTGTTTGAACTATCCTAGGCGACAGAATCAGAAACCGGCAAACCGTTTGCCGCGGGAACGACGCTATAAGGGACCGAATGCTGCCATTTCGAATTGTTGATCGGATCAAGTTCATCGTGGAGCGCCAGCTGGTCAAGGGGGCTGGCTTTCAGTTGCTGGTGGTCGGTTGCTTTATTGCGCTGATCTCGCTGATTGGCGGTCTGCTGGTGGTGCTGCCCCAGGCCGGCGAGTTTGAAAGTCCCGGGCACGCCATCTGGTGGGCGTTTTTGCGCTTGACCGATCCGGGTTACCTGGGAGATGACGTGGGCACCTGGCAACGCATTGTCTCCACCCTGCTGACGATAATGGGCTACGTGGTGTTCATGGGTACCCTGGTGGCCATTCTCACCCGTTGGCTGATTGCCAAGATGGAAGATCTGGAGCGTGGCCTCACCCCGGTGACGTTGAAGAACCATATCGTCGTGCTGGGCTGGACCGCCCAGACGCCGCCGCTGGTAGCGGAGTTATTTGGTTCGTCTGGGCGTATGGCCCGGTTTCTGGAGAAGCATGACGCCCAGAAACTGCGGCTGGTTCTTTTGGCGGAAGAGGCCAGTGTCGAGCATTTGCACGAACTGATCAGGGAGCCTGGTATTGGCCGGCGAGCCCGGGAAGTGATTCTGCGCAGCGGCTCTGCCATTCAGCCGGAAGCGTTGCATCGGGTTGCCTGTCTGGATGCGGCGGCGGTGATTGTGCCCAGCCAGGTGCACGAGGGCGGCTCGCTGATAACCTCCGATGTTGAAACCGTGAAGGCGCTGTTGTCCATCGCCGCCCAGGCCAGGCACTACAACGCCCGGCTGCCCTTTGTGGTGGCTGAAATTCAGGACATGCGTAAACTGCCCGTTATCGAGCGGGCCTACCCCGGGGCCGTGGAAGTGGTGGCCGGTGATGCCACCATCAGCAGGTTGATGGTTCAGAACGTCATCCACCCGAACCTTTCCGAGGTCTACAACGAGTTGCTGACCGCCGGTGAAGGCAACGAGATTTTCGTGCGTGGGGGAGAAACCGCTGAAGGCCTGACCTTGGCAGAGCTGGCAAGCCAGCGGCCCAATGCGATTGTCCTGGGTTTGTTGCATCCAAACCCGAGCGGGGGCTGGCAGGTCAATCTGTTGGCAGATTCCGGCACGGTCATCCGCAACGAAGACCGGGTTGTGCTTCTGGCCCGGGATTACCAGCATACCGTGGCCGTGCCAAAGGCAGCGACGTTGCCGAAGCTGGAGCGAAGACAAAATCAGGCCCTGCCAGAGCCGGTTCCAGGTGTCCACCGGGTGCTGGTACTGGGCTGGAACCGCAGGGTGCCGACCATGGCGGCCGAGTTTGCCAGCTATGGCAGTCGGGTTTTTGAACTCGATCTGGTGTCGGCGATTCCGTTGGATGACCGGAATCGGGAAATGCAGCGTTACGGCGTTGACCTGTCGAAAGTAAACGGTCGCCTGCTGGAAGCCGACTACATGGTGGAAGAGGACCTTCGACGCCTTGATCCAGCCGGATACGACACAGTGATGTTGCTCAGCAGTGATCGAGTTGGCTCCGGAGAGGAAGCCGATGCCCGTGCCATGGTGGGCTATCTCCAGTTGGAAGATGTTCTGTCGGCCGCCCCCAGGCGACCGCAGATTATTATGGAACTGAGTGACCCGGACAACCGCCATCTGTTGTACGGCCACAAGAGCGAGATGCTGATCAGCCCGATGATCCTCAGTCATGTACTGGCTCAGGTGGCCCTGCGGCGAGAACTGCGGGTGGTGCTGGATGAACTGTTCACGGAGGGTGGGGCAGAAATCCAGTTCCGGAACCCCCACGACTACCCGTTGCCGGCCAGCGCGGATTTCCAGGTGCTGGAAAAGATTGTGGCGGAGCGCGGGGAAATTGCCCTGGGTGTTTATCGGGCCGGAGCGGATGAACGCGGGCGCCATTTGCAGATGAATCCGCCCCGGAGCCAGTACCTGGATCTGCGCGATGGCGATCAGCTGTTGGTGCTTTGCCTGGGGTCGGAAAACTGAGTCGGCGCCCCGGGGCCGGTGTTTCTAGTCGACGGTATCCAATAGTGCCTGCATGATGTCGTCCATGACCACGAACCCGGAAATGTCGTTGTCACACAGCACCAGCAGGCGCTTGACCCTGTATTCGGTCATCAGTCTGGCCGCGTATTTCAGAGCCAGGTTCTCACCTACGCTGATCACCGGTTTGGCACACACATCGTAGACGTTCAGCAAATCGATGTCGCCGTCCTCCGAGATAACTGACTTGAGAATATTGGTATAGGTAATCAGGCCCCAGGCATCGTGCTCATTCTGGCGTTCGACCACCAGGGATTTGACATTGTGGCGCTTCATCAGGGAAAGCGCCTCGCGAATGGTGGCGAAGGGCGAAATCCTGATGATGTCGGTCACCATCACGTCTTTGACCAGTTTCATTATCTGCGCTCCGTTTACAGAGAGTCTTTCACGTGTTGTTCAAATTTCTCCACCTGGGCCATGTCGATGCCGCCCAGGTGTTCCAGTGGTACGGTAAAGATCATACCCTGGGAATCTTTGCCATCCGGCATGATGACTTTCTGGATGGCTTTCAGCACATCAAGCGACAGCCCCTTCTCCAGGACCATCAGCAGCACGCTCTGGCTGCCGTCGTAGGTCAGGCCGAAGAACGTTTTTTTCGCGGTATTGCTGATGCCCCGGCCGGACATCACAGTGATTCCTCCGGCACCGCAATCCCGGGCAGCATCAATACACTCCTGCTCCAGGTCTTCAGGAACGATGGCCACCAGTGCCGAGAATTTCATGGTGTCTCCTTACGTGGTTCTGCAAGATACTGGGATGCGATGGCGTAGGCCATCACCGTTACGATAGGAAAGATTGAAGCAAAGGCAATCAGCCCGAAGCCGTCGATGAGAATGCTGCGTCCGTCGATACTGCTGGCCAGGCCAATGCCCAGGGCGGTAACCAGAGGGACGGTTACTTCCGACGTGGTGACCCCACCCAGATCATAGGCCAGCGCGATGATGTAGCGGGGCGCAATCAGGGTCAGGCCGACGACCAGAATATAGCCGCCCATGATGTAGTAGTGAATGGAGTCGCCGGTGATGATCCGGTGAACGCCGATAGTGATGCCGACGGCTACCCCGACCGCCACCAGTATGCGAATGACATTGCCGTTCAGGGTTCCCCCGGCGGCTTCTTCCGCCTGTCTGCCGATGGCGATCAGCGCCGGTTCCGCCATGGTCGTGGCAAAGCCGATCATCAGTGCAAAGAGGTATACGTAAAGATAGTTGTCTCTGGCCGTCAGTTGTTCGGCCATGCTGGTACCAATCGGAAACAACCCCATCTTGAGACCGATCACAAAGGCATAAAGCCCCAGAATCACCAAGGTAAAACCAAAGATGACCTTGCGTGGATTGGGAAGTTTGCGGCGCAGTACCAGATACTGAAAGAAGAGCACCGTAATGATGATGGGCAGAACATCCCGAATCATGGTGACCAGGTCCAGCAGTGCGCCGACCACGCCGGAAGGCTTGGTTTCTCCGACATCTGGTGAGAGCGGGACACCCTCGGCTTCGGCAGAACCTGAGTACACCAACATGCCGTAAACCTGCACGGTAACCATCGGTACCATCACCGCCAGTGCGACCAGTCCGAAACCGTCAATCAGCGGGTTCCGGCCTCGGATCGACGCAGCCAGACCTATGCCCAACGCGGCAATCAGCGGCACGGTCACAACATTGGTGGTGACACCGCCGGAATCGTAGGCCAGACCGACGATTTCTTCGGGTGCAAACCAGGTGACGATCACCACGATGATGTAGCCGACAATCATGAACCAGTGTATCGGGTAGCCGAAAATGGTCCGGAAAACGCCGAGGGCCACCACGCAACCCACGGATAGTGCTACCAGTACCCGGAGTGTCAGGCTGTCGATTCGCCCCCCGCTGATGGTTTGTGCCTGCTCGGCCACGGCAATCAGGGCTGGCTCGGCAATTACCGCAGAGAAGCCCATGGCAAAGCCGAAGGCCAGGAGAATGACCAGGGAACCGCGCCGGGCAAACTGATTCGACAGGCTCTTTCCGAGCGGGAAGATGCTAAGCTCGAGCCCTTGCAGAAACAGGGCAACACCGATGGCAACCACAAACAGGCCGGCAACCATGCTGAACAGGTTCTCTGGCACCTGCTGGAGAATGGCGATCTGAAAGAACGCCACCACGATCACAATGGGAAGCAGGTTCTTCAGTGCGTGCAGGAGTGAATGATTGAAGGCGCGGACGTAGAACACAGAATGCCCCTGTAGCCCGTGGGTGAGGGAGGTTGGTGATCTGGGTCAAGTGCCTGAATCATAGCACGCTGTAGTCTGTCCGAAATGACCCGCCTCAATAATAGGCCTTCAGCCTGTCAACAGGGATCCTGTGTATTCATTTAAAAAATGCCGAAAATACACCATATAAATTTCAATTATAAATTCGAAAGCACTAAAGTTACGCCCAACGTCACCACCAGCCCGGTTCACCTGGCCGGTGGCTGGCTCCGGAAGCTGCCGGCAGCAGCGTTCCGAACCTTTTGAACACAAACGTAGAAAGGATAGAGATCATGCCTTACGCACAAGACGTCGACCAAATCGCTTCCATTCTGAAGCAGAACCCGACCTGGAACGCCATCAACCCGAAGCACGCGGCCCGCATGCGCGCCCAGAACAAGTTCAAGACTGGTCTGGACATCGCCAAGTACACCGCCAAGATCATGCGTGAAGACATGGCTGCTTACGATGCCGATTCTTCCAAGTACACTCAGTCTCTGGGTTGCTGGCACGGTTTCATCGGCCAGCAGAAGATGATCTCCATCAAGAAGCACTTCGGTACCACCAAGCGTCGTTACCTGTACCTGTCTGGCTGGATGGTTGCCGCCCTGCGTTCCGAGTTCGGCCCGCTGCCTGACCAGTCCATGCACGAGAAGACTGCGGTTTCTGGCCTGATCGAAGAGCTGTACACCTTCCTGCGTCAGGCCGATGCCTGGGAACTGAACCACCTGTTCCGCGCTCTGGATGAGGCCGAGAAAGCTGGTGACACCGCTAAGGCCAAGGAAATCGAGCAGCAGATCGACAACCACGAAACCCACGTTGTGCCCATCATTGCGGACATCGACGCTGGTTTCGGTAACGCCGAAGCCACCTACCTGCTGGCCAAGCAGATGATCGAAGCCGGTGCTTGCTGTATCCAGATCGAAAACCAGGTTTCTGACGAGAAGCAGTGTGGTCACCAGGACGGTAAAGTAACCGTTCCGCACGCTGACTTCCTGTCCAAGATCAACGCGGTTCGCCTGGCGTTCCTGGAACTGGGTGTGGATGACGGTGTGATCGTTGCCCGTACTGACTCCCTGGGTGCTGGCCTGACCAAGCAGATCGCGGTAACCAACGAGCCGGGTGACCTGGGCGACCAGTACAACAGCTTCCTGGACGGCGAGTACATCGACGACGCTTCCCAGATCGAGAACGGCGACGTTGTGATCAAGTCCAACGGCAAGCTGCTGAAGCCGAAGCGTCTGGCCTCTGGCCTGTTCTGCTTCAAGCCGGGTTCTGGCGAAGACCGTGTTGTTCTGGACTGCATCACCAGCCTGCAGAACGGCGCTGACATGCTGTGGATCGAAACCGAGAAGCCGCACGTTGGCCAGATCGCTGGCATGGTTAACCGCATCAAGGAAGTGGTGCCCGACGCCAAGCTGGTTTACAACAACAGCCCGTCCTTCAACTGGACTCTGAACTTCCGTCAGCAGGTATTCGACGCATGGAAGGAAGAAGGCAAGGACGTTTCTGCCTACGACCGCGCCAATCTGATGAGCGCCGAGTACGACAACACCGAGCTGGGTCAGCTGGCCGACGAGTGGTGCCGTAACTTCCAGCGTGATGCGTCCCGTGAAGCCGGTGTATTCCACCACCTGATCACTCTGCCGACGTACCACACTGCGGCTCTGTCTACCGACAACCTGGCCAAAGGCTACTTCGGTGACGAAGGCATGCTGGCTTACGTTGCTGGCGTACAGCGTCAGGAAATCCGTCAGGGTATCGCTACTGTGAAGCACCAGGACATGGCCGGTTCCAACATCGGTGATGACCACAAAGAGTTCTTCGCTGGTGAAGCGGCTCTGAAGGCCGGTGGTAAAGACAACACCATGAACCAGTTCGGTTAATCGACCGGTTCAGATTGTCCGGCAGGCACCCGCAGGTGCCTGCCAGCTACCAGAAACCCCGCATGGCTCGCGCCCTGCGGGGTTTTGTTTTTTAACACTGGCGGATTTTTCCAGGTTGCTGATATTGGGGGACAAAAGCGAAATGGCTGATATGTAGCCACCGTTTGCTGTTTCACCAGCGCAACAGTTCGTCAATTCACGGTTGTTTTCTGGCGCCTTTGAAATTCAAATTTCCCAATAGTTTTCAATGTCCTGAGCAATTTTCTTGGCTTCTGGCACGGGAATCGCTCTTGTCTCCGGGCGGGTCTGGACCTTGGCTTACCCGAATGCTGGCGGGTTGGGTTGGACCCCTTTAAGCCAATACCATCAAAAGGACATGACATCATGAATACCAAGAAAAATCTGCTAGCCGCTGCCATCGCCATGAGCATGGGTATTTCCGGATTTGCACTGGCTGACCAGGGTGGGGACGGTGACCCCAACAACAATGCCAATGACAATTCCGCTGCCAATACCAACTATTCCGGTAACGCGGATTCTGGCAACGACAACTCCACCAACAACTCCGATAACTCGGACAGCTCCGATAACTCCAACAATTCAGACAACAGCACCGATGTGGCGGACTCTTTCAAGATCGCCGACAGCGGAAACAACATGTCTGATAACTCGAATAATTCGGACAACTCCAATAACTCCGATAATTCGAACAACTCGGATAATTCCGATAATTCGGACAGCAGCACCAACGTGAACGACGCCTTCAAGATTGCCGACAGCGGCAATACCGATGCGTCTGACAACTCCGATAATTCGGATAACTCGGATAATTCCGACAATTCGGACAACAGCACCAGTGTCAACGATGCCTTCAAGATTGCCGATAGCGGCAATACTGATGCATCAGACAACTCCGATAACTCGGATAACTCTGACAACAGCACCAACGTTAGCGACTCTTTCAAGGTCGCTGATAGTGGCAATGACATGTCAGACAACTCGGATAACTCCGATAATTCGGACAACTCAGATAACTCTGACAACTCCGATAACAGCACCAACGTGAACGATTCGTTCAAGATCGCGGACAGTGGCAACAGTGACAGTTCTGACAACTCCACCAATGCCACCGATTCCTACAATAGCGACAGCAGTGACAACTCAGACAACAGCACCACCACGCTGAATCTGTCGTTGGAAGTGTTCATGAATGATGCAGAGCTTAACGGCTCGGTCTCTGGCACCAATGTCACCTATGGCAGCGCCAACGGTGAAGGTTCCTATGTGGATACCCGCACTGGTAACGAGATCAGTGGTGGCTCCGCCAACTTCACCGGGGTCGGGGCATTTGCCCAGAATGCCGGCGTTGGCAGCGTAACCCAGGCCAATGTAAGCGTAATGTCCAACCTGAGTACCGGTGGTGGCAGCAACTGAGACAGGTCGGGCTGCCCGGTCAGGGCAGCCCGGTTTAGTCGGGAGATGTGTCATGGCCAGATTCATCAACAGGATGCTGATGGCTGCGCTGGTGTCGGTGGCGTCCGCAAGCTGGGCCGGGGATTGGCCTGATGCGGAGCCAATGAGTGCCGATCAGTTGGAGGCTGCCAGCGGGCGACAGGGAATTCCGCTCCAGTGGCAACTCAATGAATCAGAACAGAACGCTCTGGTGTCTGGCAACGTGTTGTCTGGCCCGGTCAAGACGGGAGACAACCGTATCAGTGATCAGGCCTTCGGCAACATGAGCGGCATTGCCACCGTCATCCAGAACACCGGCAACCAGGTGGTCATTCAGGACAGCACGCAAATCAATATTCTCATCAACCATTGAGGAGGGGCGGCCGCCATGGCTACCAATCGCATCGGGAACAGTCAGGGACGCAGCCGTCAGGCGCTGTCGGCAACTCCCGTAGCGCCGTGGTGTGGCGGCCTTTCCCGCCGGCCGTTTTTAAGGTGTTGCCTGGCCGGTGCGCTGGCCGGAACGTTGTCAACACTCAGTCATGCCGGCACCGTGCTGGTTCCCGGGCCTGCCGGGGACGTTCCGGTGTCTGTCACCAGCTTTCAGAATCAGCGATTCTCGGCCGTGTTCCAGCAGGAATACGATTTCAGCTGTGGCTCGGCGGCACTGGCATCGCTGTTGTCCTTTCACTACGGCGATGAGGTCAGTGAGCAGGAAGTGTTTGAAGGTATGTGGACTCTGGCGGATCAGGATAAAGTGCGCCAGCAGGGCTTCTCCATGCTGGATATGAAGCGTTATCTGGAGTCCGAAGGATATCTGGCCGATGGATTCCGCATGCCGCTGGCCGGTCTCAGGGATCAGGTTCGCGTGCCGGTGATTGCCCTGGTAACGCTGGGAGGTTATCGGCATTTTGTGGTGATCAAGGGCATCAGTGATCAGGAAGTGCTGGTGGGCGATCCGGCCCGGGGGCTTAAAGCCTACAGTTGGGCAGAATTTCAGGAGCATTGGGATGGCTCCGCCTTCGTGATACGCAGCCATCTGGATATGGGGCGAGCCAGTTTTCTGGATCGGGACGACTGGCCGGGCCTGGCCCGGGCACCTCTATTCAAGGGGCTTGGCTCACCGGCATTGGGACATACCCTGCCATACTGGCCCAGTACACAGGAGTGGTAAGACCATGGTTAAAGGATGGGCTGTTCTGATTACTCTGAGTCTGCTAGCCGGGCCGGTTCATGCCGAGCTGAGACTACCTGTTACCAGCCTGGCGGATACCGAGCTGGATCAGCTCCGGGGCGGCTTTGTGATGAACAATCTGGAGATCTCCATTGGCCTTGAGCAGGTACTGGCCGTGAACGGTCAGACCCTGGTTGTTAATCGCCTGACCATTCCGAATTTGAACGATCCCATGGCCGCAGACAGACTCAGCACCCAGTTGGCATCCATTCAGGGAGCCTGGGAGAGCGGAGCAGGGCAACTGGCGCTTGATACCGCCGTGGCCGGCTCGGGCGGCTGGATGACGGTCATCCAGAACAGCCTGAACGGAACCACCATCCAGAACATCCGGCAACTGAATATTGAACTGAACAACCTCGGTGGCGCCTACCGGTTGCCACGGGATTTCAGTCTGCCTATGTTGCCGTGATCAGTTTCAGAGATTGATCGGCAGCTTGAGGGTGATCTCACTGTTCGGTGCGTTGTCGGTGACTCCCACCGCCACCGTCAGGCTCATGGTGGTTGAGGACGAAAGCCGGTGCGACAGCCCAAAAGACAGTGAACCCACCTGAATTCGGTCGAAGTTGGACGAGAACAGGTCGTTGCTATGTTCAAAGGTGGTTTTGCGAATCACCGAGTGATCGTAGCCCAGGCTGAACGAAGTGCGTTCATTAAACGCAAAGCCCATTCCGAAGCCGAATCGCACCACATCGCCAGGGTCGACGGTGCCGCCGTTTTCAAAGCCCTGCTCTTCCTTGATGGTCCAGGCGTAGCTCAGGTTTCCGAACAGAACCGCCGGGTCGCTCGGGTAGATAAAGGAAAGTCCCGGTTCCACCGCCCAGAAGCCTGAACCGGTGGGGCGGTTGGCCAGCTCTACCCCGATGGGGTTGCCGCTGCTGTCGGTAATGATTCGCTGGTCGACATCGTAGGGGCCTTCGCCGGTGGGCGCCCGGGCCCGGAAAGTACCGATCAGATAAGGCCAGCCATCGAGGCCATCGTTGAGCTGGTAACGTATCGATAACTCGGCATCACCGATGCCATCACCGGACGATTCCCGCACGGTATCGACTGGCGTTCCCTGAAACACTTCCCGTTCCCGAAGGTCTTCCCGAATGCTCAGGTAGGGCAATCGCAGGCTGCCTTCCAGCCGGCTGGTGAAACCGTATTTCAGGGATAACGCGCTGACGAAAATATCGCGCTGGATCTCGGAGATGTTGATCAAGCCCACCAACAGAGCCGGAATGACTGTGTACCCCTCAACCGCCACGCGGGTTGCGTTGCTGTGGGCGTGGGAAAACGATGGCTCGATGGTAAATCGCCCGGGCCGGGTGACGATACCCCGGTCTGCGGTAATGGAGGCAATCGTGGTTGCGCTGTCCTGGGCCGCCGCTTCCCGCTGCTCGGTGGTGCCGGCGGTGCGTTCATCCGGAGCAGGCGGTTCGGCCAGGGCAAGCGGAGTAAGGCATAGGCTGAAGCTGAACAGGGCCAGACGTTTCATGACAGATCTCCATGATCGCGTTTCTTGGGAAGGCCGTGGTTCGACGGTGGTTGCAGCTGGTGTTTTTCCAGCAGTCGGTAAAACGACACTCGGGAAATATTCAGTAGCCTCGCCGCAGCCGAGACGTTGTGATGCGTCAGGGCGAGACTGGTCGCGATGGCTTCCTGGTCGGCCCGGGCCCGGTAGGCCTCCAGGCTGAACTGGTCGATGTGTGTGGGTAATGTGGCCGGAGGCAGCCCCAGGTCTTCGGGCTGGATGTTTAATTGCCGGGCAAGCAGAACGGCCTGCCGGAGCCGGTTCTGCAGTTCCCGCAGATTGCCCGGCCAGGAATGTGCGGCCATGGCCAGCAAAGTGGCGTTACCAAGCCGGTAGTGTTCTCCCTCCGATGTGCCCAGGGCCCGTTGGGCCAGATATGGCAGGTCTTCCAGACGTTCTCTGAGCGGTGGCAGGGTTACCGTGAGGTTGCCAAGCCGATAGAACACGTCGCTTCTGAAACTGCCCTCTGTGACTTTCTGGTCCAGTTGGGTATTACAGGTGGCGATCACCCGCACATCGACTTGCACGGCATGATTCGAGCCCACGGGTTCGATTGTGCCTTCCTCCAGGAAGCGCAGGATGGCAGATTGCTGCATAAGGCCAAGCTCATCGGCACCCAATAGCACCAGGGAGCCGCCGTTGGCGGCTTCGATACGACCTTTTCTGGATTTCAGTGCGTGCGTGAAGGCACCGCGCTCATGGCCGAACAGTTCGCTCTGGGTCAGGGGCTCGGGTAGCGCGGCGCAGTTGATGACCGCTATGGGGCCATGGTGGCGCGGCGAGTGTTCATGGATAAACCGGGCTGCTGCCTCCTTGCCGGTGCCGTTTTCCCCGTAGACGATGACGGGTTCCTGAGTTGCGGCGAAGCGTCGCAACAGGCTGCGGGCCTGACGAATAGCCGGTGACGGACCATCCAGTACATAGTCCTGGTAACTGAGCAGTTCCGGGCCAGTCAGGTTCGCGCTCAGGGCGTGCATGCCCCACATATGGCCAAGGCTATTGATCAGTCGTTGATGATCCAGTGGAAGAGTGTGGTAATCCTGGCAGTAGTCGCGGATCAGGCGGCACACCATCGCGTTGTTCAGTTGCTGTCGCCCGACCACCGCCAACCAGGTGGTTACCGGTAGCAACTCCAGCCAGCCTTTGGTGTTTTCCAGGGTGGGTGGGTCCTGGTCGGCGAGAACACAGACCCCAACGGGTTTGCCCAGGTAGTCGGGCATTGGGAGCACGGGGGCATGCCGACTACTGATGACGGTCATCTGCCAGCCAGGAAGGTTGGGCAGCTGTGTGTTTTCAGCATCAGGGGCCGCCGACAACCAGACAAGCGGTCGTTTCTGTTCCATAGCTTTGCTCCGGCAAAGGGACTGAACAACCGACAACGCTGTATTCGAAAACGAGAGGGGACTGCTGCGGGAACTGCTATAGTCGACCACGACCCTGTGACCTGCCTGGGCTTCCATGCAGGTAATGTCTCAGCTGATCGATAGCAGGTTTTGCACCAGAATCGGGTAATCCCGTTAATACAGATGCTTGCTGATGGTTCCGGAGCCGGTGCAGGCTCGATCTGTAAAACTTATTGACGGTTATGGAGGAAGTCGAGGGGCATGGTAGCGGATCAATGGATTGTGTTTGCCGTTCTGTTTGTCACCCTGGCAGCGTTTATCTGGAACCGGTTGCGGTTTGATGTTGTCGCCATGCTGGCGCTGCTGGCGGTGGCCATTGCGGGACTGGTGCCGGTTGACAGCGTATTCGCCGGTTTCGGACACCCGGCCGTGATTACCGTGGCGGCGGTGCTGGTTATCAGCCAGGGGCTGGTTAACGGTGGTGTGGTAGACGAGGTGGCGCGGCTGCTGGCCCGGGTGGGGAACAATGCCGTGATTCAGGTGCTGACCCTGACCCTCGTGGTGGCCGTGTGTTCGGCATTTATCAACAATGTGGGGGCACTGGCGCTTCTGATGCCGGTCGCCATCTGGATGTCCCGGGAAGCCGGGCGGTCGCCTTCACTGCTGCTCATGCCTCTGGCGTTCGGGTCGCTGCTGGGCGGCACCATTACGCTGATCGGTACCCCGCCCAACATCATCATTGCCAGCTATCGAGAGGCGGGCACCTTCGGGCTATTTGACTTTGCGCCGGTGGGGCTGGCCATTAGCCTGGCGGGTATCGTCTTTATCGGATTGATCGGCTGGCGTCTGACACCGAAACGGGAGGACCCGGCCGCCGGCGAGAAACTGTTCAGCGTGGGCGATTACCTGACGGAGCTGAAACTGACCGAAGGTTCTGACTATGCCGGTAGCACCCTGCACAACCTGCTGACGGCCGGAGATAGCCAGAACAATCTGGTGGTCTTGTCGTTGATCCGCGATGACAAAACAACGCCGGCACCCTCAACTTTTACCATTCTGCGTGAAAACGATGTCCTGCTGGTGGAAGCCGATACCGAGAGTCTGGGCGAGTTTCTGGAGATCACCGGTCTGACGTTGGCTTCGGGCGCCCCGAACGAGGAAGAAAAGGATGGCACCGGAGGCAAAGGGCGTCGGCAACAGGCGGAGGATGAGCTGGTTGCCGGCGATGCCCGCTTGATCGAGGCGGTTGTGACACCCGGTTCACAGCTGGTCGGCCGTACCGCAAACCGTCTGAATCTTCGGGAGCGCTACAGTGTCAACGTCGTGGCCGTCGCCCGGCAGGGCCACCGTCTCAAACAGCGGCTGGCGGATATCCGTTTTCGTTCCGGTGATATCCTGCTGGTGCAGGGCTTCGAGGAGACGCTTCCGGCTAATCTGAGGACGCTGGGCTGTCTGCCGCTGGCTGAACGGGGGCTGGCGTTTGGCCGGGAGAAACGCCTCGGACTGGCCGGTGGGCTGTTTGCCGTTGCCATCCTCGTTATTGTCGCCGGCTGGGTGACGCCTCCCGTTGCGCTGGTGGCGTGTGCGGTCGCCATGGTGCTGGCCGGACTGCTGGAAGCCAGTGATGCCTACAAGGCCATCGACTGGTCGGTGGTGGTATTGCTGGCGGCGATGATTCCGGTGGGGCAGGCCCTGGAGACCACCGGCGGCGCCGATCTTATCGCCCGTCAGATTCTGGCCATCGGTGAGGGACAGGCGCCCTGGCTGGTGCTGTCGATTATTCTGATTGGCACCATGTTGTTATCCAATGTGGTGAACAATGCCGCGGCGGCCATTCTGGTCGCACCCATTGCCCTGGGTGTTGCTGGTCAGTTGGGGCTGTCGTCGGACGCAACGCTGATGGCCGTCGCCATCGGCGCATCCTGCGCGTTTCTGACCCCGATAGGGCATCAATCCAATGCTCTGGTCATGGAACCCGCGGGTTACCGGTTCGGCGATTATTGGCGCCTGGGGTTGCCACTGTCTGTGGTGGTCACCGCCACGGCGGTGCCGGTTATTCTCTGGGTATGGGGCTGACTGGAGCTCAGGCTTCCGGCTCACCCAGCAGACCACTGAAAACGGTTTCCACCAGTATCGGTGCAACCTCGGCCAGCGGAAGGCGCTCAGGTTTGGCCAGCCAGTCGAAAAACAGTCCCAGCATCTGGGTATGCACCAGATAGCCCGCCAGTTCCGGGCTCAGGCCCGGACGCAGTTTTTTCGCGTTTTCAGGACTGCGGAAAATGTCGGTCACAAAGGCAATTCCCTCTTCCGCGAGCTCCCGGTGTTTGTTCAGCGCCTGATCAGATTCGTTGCGGTGGAAGAGGATGTAGTACACCCGGAAGTACTGTTCGTCTTCGGCCAGCTTGCTGAGAGCGATAACGCAGAGATGCTTCAGGTTGGTCAGGCTGTCCTGGCTGATGGCCGCTTCATCGAGCATTTCGCCGAGCGGCGCGCGAACCCGCTCCAGCATGGCATCCAGGATGTCCTGCTTGTTGCGGAAGTGCCAGTAGACCGCGCCCCGGGTTACACCGGCGGTACGGGCAATTTCTTCCAGCGATGCCCGGGCAACGCCTTTCTCCATGAACATGCTCTCGGCGGCATCGAGCAGGGATTCGCGGGTGGCTTCCGCCTCGGCTTTTGTCTTTCTCGCCATGATGAAGTCTTCCGGTGGTGTGTTGCGCCGGCTTTGTCCCGGCCCGTCAGGGTATGAACCGCTTGCGGGAACTACGTAAGTATACCTGAAGACAGTTTACATACATACATGGATGAATGTATCTTGCCTGATCTTACCGATTGCCACTCCGGGCTGGCTGGCCCGGACACATTTACATAATTGATGACACGATCTGTTTCGGTGTTCAGGAGAGCGCGCCATGCCCGTTGAAATGTCTCATCGCCCTAACGCCCGCAAGGGGCTGCTTTTTGCTGGTTTGTCGACACTGCTGATGCTAACGGGGTGCAGCGGTCAGGATGGTGAAGGCCAGCAGGCCGGCGCGGGCGGGATGCCTCCGGCGGCGGTTGTGGTGCAACAGGCGACGCTGGCCGATGTCACGGTGAGGCAGGATTACGCCGGCCGTGCCCGGGGTGCCCGGGAGGTGGAAGTCCGGGCTCGCATCAGCGGCATTCTGGAACAGCGGCTATACGAAGAAGGCCAGATGGTGCGGGAAGGTGATGCCTTGTTCCGCATAGATCGCAAGCCCGCAGCGGCGGCACTGCAGCGAGCCCGGGCCCAGCGCCAGGTTGCCGAAGCGGATGTTCAGCAAGCGGAGCGGGAATGGAACCGTATTTCCTCCTTGTTTGAGCGTAACGCCGTCAGTGAACGGGATCGGGATTCAGCCCAGTCTGCACTGGAACTGGCCCGGGCCAACCTGGCGGTGGCCAATGCCGGCGTGGCCCAGGCTGAACTGGATCTCGGCTACACCGATGTCACGGCGCCAATCAGCGGCGTGACCAGTCTGGAGGATTTTCCGGAGGGTAGCCTGATCGATACCGGCACCCTGCTGACCACCATTGTTCAGCTGGACCCGGTTCACGTTCGCTTTGCGCTGCCGGAAAACGACGCCAACATTCGCCGTGCTGCTCGTGAGGGCATGGTACGGGCAGACCAGGAACAGAATGTCTCGGCGCGCCTGGTTCTGGCCGACGGCAGCGAATACGGCCTTGATGGCCGCATCGACTTTACCGCTTCAACCCTCGACCCCCGCACCGGCACGGTGTCGGCCCGAGCCGTGTTCCCGAATCCGGAGCATGTGATTGTGCCAGGGCAGTTTGTCCGGGTACGGGTGGAACTGCAGAGTTTTGACGATGTGATTACCGTGCCCGAGAAGGCGGTAACCCAGGGGCAGAATGGCCCCGTGGTCTATGTGGTTGATGAAGAAAGCAAAGCCCGGGTCCGGCAGGTGGAGCTTGGGCCGGTGAGTGATAGCCGGCAAATCCTTCTGAGCGGCCTGGAAGCAGGCGATCGCTACATTGTCAGTGGTCTGGTGAACCTCCGTGATGGCGCCGCCGTCAACGTCACCAATCCGGATAGCCCGGAGGAGGCCAAGTGATGCTGAGAACATTCATCGACCGGCCGATCTTCGCATCGGTTATCTCGATCATCATTACCCTTGGCGGGGCGCTGGCCCTGCTGGGTTTGCCGGTGGAACAGTACCCCAACGTGGTACCGCCTCAGGTGGTGGTGGACGGCCGCTTCCCGGGAGCCAGTGCAGATGTGATTTCAGATTCGGTGGTGGCGCCGCTTGAGCAGGAAATCAACGGCGTGGACGACATGATCTACATGGAATCCAGTGCCACTGACTCCGGCAGTTTTCGGGTGACGGTGTCGTTTGAAATCGGTACCGATCCGGACCAGGCTACGATCAACGTCAACAACCGCGTGCAGCAGGCTTTGGCCCGGTTGCCCCAGACCGTCCGGGACCAGGGCCTGAAGGTGGAATCCCGTTCCACCTCAATCCTGCAGGTGATTACCCTGTCCTCACCGGACAACTCCATGGATGTGGTGGAGATTTCCAACTACGCGCTGCTGAACGTGCTGGATGAGCTGGTGCGCCTGCCCGGCATCGGGGACGCCTCGCTGTTTGGCGCCCAGGATTACTCCATGCGTATCTGGCTGCGCCCGGACAAACTGGCCCAGTTCGAGCTGACGCCGGCGGATGTGGCCGGAGCGTTGCGGGCCCAGAATGCCCAGTTTGCCGCTGGCCGGATCGGGGCAGAGCCGGCGCCGGAAGGCCAGGCGTTCACCTTCAGCGTGTCCGCTCCGGGCCGGCTCACCAGCCCGGAAGAATTTGGCGAAGTGATTCTTCGCAGTGATGATCAGGGCGCGTCGTTGCGCCTGAAAGATGTGGCACGGATAGAGCTGGGTGCCCAGAACTACGATTTCGCCGCCATCTACAACGGCGGAGCCACCGTGCCTATGGGGGTGTATCTGCAGCCGGGCGCCAATGCGCTGGATGCAGCGGAAGCCGTCAACGAAGCCATGAAGGAAATTGCCGACCGTTTCCCGGAAGGCCTCGAATACAATGTTCCCTACGACACCACCCGCTTCATTGATATCTCCATTCAGGAGGTGATCTCCACCTTCATCGTGGCGGTGCTGCTGGTGGTTGTGGTGACCTTCCTGTTCCTGCAGCATTTCAACGCCACGCTGATTCCGTTGATCGCCATTCCGGTATCCCTGGTGGGCACGTTTGCCGGCATGCAGGCCATGGGGTTCTCGGTCAACCTGCTGACCCTGTTTGGCTTGATACTGGCCATCGGTGTGGTGGTGGATAACGCCATCATCATCATGGAAAACGCGGAACGGCTGATCAAGGAAGAGGGCATGTCGCCCTACAATGCCGCCGTGACTACGGTCAGCCAGGTATCCGGGGCCGTGGTGGCGTCCACACTGGTGCTGGTGGCGGTGTTTGCACCGGTTGCGTTCCTGGGTGGGCTCAGCGGTGAACTCTACCGGCAGTTTGCCATCACCATTGCGGTATCTGTGGTGATCTCCGGTGTCGTGGCTCTGACGCTGACACCCGCCATGTGTGCCCTGTTGCTCGGCCATGAAGGCAAACAGCTCACCGTATTCCGCTGGTTTGATGCCGGTTTCGACAAGGTCACCAATGGTTTCTCGGCGGTGGTGGACTGGCTTCTGCGCCACGCTGTGATCGGCGTGCTGCTGTTTGCCGCCATGATTGGTGGCACCGTTTTCCTGCTCAACAAGATGCCGTCCGGGCTGGTGCCCCAGGAAGACCAGGGTTTTGTGCTGACGGCTTATTCATTACCGGCCACCTCTTCCCTCAGCCGCACCGAAGGCACCCGGGACGAGCTGGCGCAGAACATGCTGCAGCTGCCTGAGGTGAAAGACGTTGTCGCCTTTGCCGGTTTTGACATTATTTCCAGTGCCTTGCGCACCAACAGCGGTGTCGCGTTCGTAACGCTGGAGGACTGGGCTGAGCGAGAAGGCGAAGGCCAGGGCGCGGCCGACATTGCCAACAAGATTATGGGTATCGGGTTTGGTATGCCCGAAGCCTTTGTCATTGCCTTTACCCCGCCACCGATCCAGGGGCTGTCGACCACCGGCGGTGTGGAAGGTTACATCCAGGCCCGTGGTGGCCGCACACCAGCCGAGATCAAGGCGATGGCGGACCGGTTCACTCAGGCTGCCAACCAGCGCCCGGAACTGACCAACGTCCGGGTGACCCTGGATACCGGCATTCCCCGCTATCAGGCGATTGTTGACCGGGAAAAAGCCCAGGCGGCAGGTGTGCCGGTTGATCAGATATTCACCACCATGCAGAGCACGTTTGGCGGCCTGTATGTGAACGACTTTACCCTGCAGGGGCGGAACTGGCAGGTGACACTGCAGTCTGAAGGCGAATTCCGAAGCCACCCGGATGACCTGCGCAAGGTGTTTGTGCGTTCCTCCTATGGGGAGATGATTCCCCTGAGCTCACTCGTGGAGCTGGAGCGGGTGAGCGGACCGGACATCCTGAACCGCTTTAACGTCTACCCCGCGGCCAAACTGCTTGCGGACCCGACGCCGGGCCACACCACGGGCGAAGCCCTGACCGCGCTGCAGGAAGTTGCCAATCAGCAGTTTGACCGAAACACGTTGCTGGGTTGGACCGGTGAAGCCTATCAGCTGCAGGACTCTGCGGACTCCGGCACGCTCGCCTTTGGCATGGGGCTGCTACTGGTGTTTCTGATCCTCGCCGCCCAATACGAGCGCTGGGGTTTGCCGGTGGCAGTGGCTACCGCGGTACCCTTCGGGGTATTCGGGGCAGCACTGGCCTCGCTGTTGCGTGGCTTCCCCAACGACATCTACTTCCAGGTAGGGTTGCTGGTGCTGATTGGCCTGGCGGCGAAAAACGCGATTCTGATCGTTGAGTTCGCCGCCCAGAACCGGCAAACGGGCATGAGCTCGTTTGAGGCGGCCAGCACCGCAGCCCGCCAGCGCTTCCGGGCGATCATGATGACCGCGCTGACGTTCATCGTGGGTTCTTTGCCGCTGGCATTCAGTACCGGCGCGGGTGCCGTGAGCCGGCAGGAAATCGGTACCGTGGTGGTTGGCGGCATGCTGGTGGCCAGTACCCTGGCCCTGTTCTTCGTGCCCTTGTTCTACAAGCTGATCGAAGACCTGGCGGACTGGCGGCGCAAACGCAAAGCCGCCTGATCGCAGTTTTTGCGCCCTGCTTGCCACTTGCGAGTGAGCTGAATCGGGGCAGGCTATCGTCGTCATAAAGAGATAACCGTCGTCGGTGACTACCGGCGGCGGTTTTTTGTTTGATACTCTCGTCTATCTAAGGCGTATGAAGAGCAAGTTCCGAGAGGCTTTCCAAAAATTTGTGGAGCCATGGATGGCGGAACATAAGCGACACATGGATGTGCCGGCAGGAGCGCTTTTTGGAAAGCCTCTCGGAACTTGCTCCTGCACCGAGGTTTCAGGCTGAGAGAGATAAGGTCTAACCATGAACAAAAAAGAGCTTCTGGATGAACTGGAAAAGGCTCGCGTCCGCACCGAGAGCCTGATTGTGTCGTTACCGGAAGACAAGCTCGAGGTCCCGTATCATCCGGGTGTGAATCCGCCACTCTGGGAAATGGGCCACTCAGCGTTTTTCTACGAGGTCTTTGTCTTCAACCTGTTGGACGGAACACCGAGCTACGATCCCTCCATGGATGACCTTTGGGATTCATTCCATGTCGATCACAAGGATCGCTGGCGCCGTGATCTGTTTCCCGGCCGGGAGGCCACGCTTCAGTATTTCAATACCATCTACGACCGGGTCGCGGAGCGGATTCAGTCCCGGGAGCTCACTGACCGGGAGCTGTACCTGTACCGCTACGCCATCTACCACCAGAACATGCACATCGAGTCGCTCATCTGGTGTCGGCAGACAGTCGGCTATCCGGCGCCTTTGGATTACAAAGGTGATCGGCCTGCTCCGGGCGAGTCGATCAGCGGTGATGCTCAGATCCCGGCCGGTCGCTGGGTGATTGGCATGCCCGGTGAGTCGCAACAGTACGCGACCGAAGACTTTGCCTTTGATGCCGAGAAGCCCCGTTTTGAGGTAGAGCTGCCGGCGTTTGCCATCAGTCGCACGCTGGTGAGCAACCGGGAATTCCAGGCGTTTGTAGACGATGATGGTTACAGGCGTCCCGAACTCTGGTCGTTCGGCGGCCGCAAGTGGCTGGAAACCGAGCAGGACGTCAGTCTGGTCCATGGGGTAAACGAGCCAATGATGCGGTTGCCCCGGCATCCGCTGTATTGGCGCTGGCATGACGAACAGTGGCAGGAGCGGGTGTTTGATCGCTGGCTGCCGTTGCAGCCAGACGCCCCGGTTAGCCATGTCAGCTACTGGGAGGCGGAAGCCTTCTGTACCTGGGCCGGGCGGCGGTTGCCGACCGAGTATGAATGGGACGTGGCGGCGCTGGGCAATAAACCCGGTGAGCCGTTCAGGCGTTTTCCGTGGGGTAATGAGTCACCGGATGTTGTGCGGGCGGATATGGATGCCCGGACCATGGCTCGCAACCCGGTGTCGGATTACCCGGCCGGCGATAGCCCGTTTGGCTGCCGGCAGATGGTGGGTTCGGTGTGGGAATGGACCAGCAACGAGTTCCTGCCCTATGACGGCTTCAAGGTAGATATGTACCCGTTCATGTCGACCCTGCAGTTTGCCACGCACAAAGTCACCAAGGGCGGCAGCTGTGCCACCTCATCCAACCTGATCCGTGGCACCTACCGGCAGGCGTATCTGCCGTTTCGCAGTGATGTTTACACCGGGTTCCGCACCTGCGCCGCCTGAATTCCTGATTTGTCCATAAGGTGACTTGCCAGGGCCACGCCGGTCTCACTCATCGTGAGGTAGGCATCATTGGCGCCGGCTTCGCGAATTTTTAAGGCTTCATCGGCATACATGGTGTGCGCCACGATATAGCCCTCGAAGCCGAGCTTGCGCAGCATCCGCGCGGCGATAAGCTTGCCTTCGATGTCACTCATTGCCAGTACCACCGAGTTGAGTTCCGGCATGTGCAGACCTTCCCAAAAGGTGGTGTCTTCGGCGTCTGCAAAGACGACATTGCGCCCATCTTTCTGGTGTTTCTCGGTTTTGGCAGGGTCTGAGTCGATCCCCATGATTCGCGTTTCATGGGGCGCAAGCCAATCGTAAGCCGCAGTGCCTGTTCGCCCCATGCCCATCACCAGAACCCGTGTAGTACCCAGCGAGATAGGTTGCTCATCAGGATGACGTTTCTGACTCTCGAAACGAACCAGCTTGTGGGCAACATGCTCGTAAATACTGTGGGAAAACCGGTTGAGCGGCGCCGAAAATACAAACGACAGGGAAACCGATATCGCCAGCGGAACCAGCCATTCTGGCAGGGCAACACTGGCGACAATGAGCCCGAATTCACTGTAGTTTGTGAGTGACAGCGAGGTGAGGAAGCTACTGCGAGCCCGCAGGCGGAAAGCCAGCAGCAGGAAGTAGAACAGGATGCCTTTGAGTGGCAAGAGCAAGGCTGCTACTGCCGCAAAGATCAGAGCCTGCTGGTCTGGCAGGCCGTCAATGCCGATCTGCAGGAAAAAACCGACCAGGAAGATTTCTTTCACGCTCCAAAGGGACTTGGCCAGTTCCTGGGAACGGGGGTGGTTGGCCAGCATGGCACCGAACACCAATGCACCCAATTCCGAGCTCAGACCCACGGCCTCAAACCCAAGGCCACCAACCACCAGGGCCAGCAGAAGCCCGAGCAGTACCAGCAGTTCGTCGTGCCCGCTGGCATCCAGCAGCCTGTAAAGCAGCGGCCGGAGCAACGGAAGGCCGAATACAATGACAGCCCATTCTGAGGGTGTTTTGCCGGCCGCGAGACTCATCACCACCAGTGCAATCAGATCCTGCATAATCAATATGCCAATAGCGACCCGGCCGTGGAAGGCTCTGAGTTCCCGTTTGCTTTCCAGTACCTTGGCGGCCAGTACGGTGCTGGAAAAGGACAGGGCGATCGCCAGCATCAGGGCCGTTGTCCAGTCCAGGTCAAAAAGCAGGTAGAGGCCGGGGGCAAACACCACACAGGTAATCGCGAAGTGGAGCAGACTGCCGCCGATGACTTCCGGGCTGACAATGGAGCGTAGCTTCAGCTTCAGGCCGACTGTAAACAAGAGCAGCAAAACGCCAAGATGAGCAATGTGGGCCAGTACATCGGTGGGCTCTGCAGTGATGCTGGTAGTTGCGCTGAGGCCGCTGAGCACAAAGCCGGCGGCCAGATAGCCAACCAGCGGAGGCAAACCGATTCCCTTGACGAGAAGGCCGATAACAAAGGCAAAACTTATCCAGATGGCTTCAGGCATGGGCGAATCTTCTGACGACGGAATCCAAAGCTCTGAAGCCTACCTTTTTTTCGGGCCTAGCTGTAGTGGCGAATGGTTTCAGGGCTGCCGGTCGGCAAGAAAGTCCCGGAACAGGGCTGCCGATTCCTCCGGCGCCTCCACCATCGGCGCGTGGCCGATATCATCGAGAATGGCCTTGCGCGCGTTCGGGATAGCTTCGACAAAGACATCGGCATTGCGATAGTCAATTACCCGGTCGAGTTTGCCCCAGACCACCAGAACCGGCGCCTGGATGTTGGTGATGGCGTTGCGGAAATCCGGCTCGAAGCCGGTGTCTCGGATGGCCCGGAAAATGACTTCGTTGACTTCCCGGTTGGCGATGGCCTTTTCTTCCATCACATCAAAGATCGGCCAGGGCACGAAAGGGCGTTTTTCCAGAGCGAAGTCCAGCAGGCGGTCGAAATCGCCTTCCCGTTTCGGGATGAGCGGGTTGTCGCCATCCATGACCAGGTCCACCAGCTCACTTTCATATTCGAAGATACCGGCAGGGTCGAACAGTACGGCTGTGTGAACCTGTTCTGGATGGGTGGCAGCGTAGAGGGCAGTGATGGCACCGCCCATGGAGTTGCCCATCATGTGGAAGCGTTCCACCCCGAGTTCCTTCAGTATCTGGTGGACGTAATCTACCTGATCCTCAAAACGGTAGCCGATGTCCAGGGGTTTACTGCTGTCGCCATGGCCTGGCAGATCGAGGGCATAGATGTTGAACTCACCCTGGAACTCTTTGGCCAGACGGGTCCAGTTATCCTTGTTGGCGCCGAAGCCGTGGATCAGAACCAGAGTGTCGCCATCGACCGGTTCTTCACTGCGAAGATAGGCAATGTCCAGATCGCCAACGGTGACCTGTGCGGCCTTCAGGCCGGCGCTTGAGCGTTCCCAGTCTATGGCGTTTTCGTAGATGCTCTGGCGGGAGCAGGCGCTGACCAGCAGGGTAACGGTCAGCAGCAGGAACAGCTTCAGGTGAGTACGGCGCACAGGGAACTCCTTTTCGTTATGACTATTATTGAATGCCAACACTAACCCATAAAAAAGCCCGGTCAATGACCGGGCTGACGCTGTTACTCGACGAGCCGGAGCCTCAGCTCTGCTCCCGGGCAATGGCCCGGTAGGCAATGTCGTTGCGGTAGAACATGCCGTTCCAGCTGATTTTCTTTGCCAGCTCATAGGCCCGTTGCTGGGCTTCGGTGACGGTGTTACCCAGAGCGGTAGCGCAGAGCACGCGGCCCCCGGCAGTGACTACGTCGTCGCCGTTGAGTTTGGTGCCGGCGTGGAAGACCTTCTCACCTTCTGTTTCACCGTCCGGCAGGCCGGAGATGACATCGCCCTTGTCGTAGCTGGCGGGATAGCCACCGGCAGCGAGTACAATGCCGACAGAGGCGCGTTCATCCCACTCGGAATCGCACGCGTCCAGCTTGCCATCCACGGCGGCCTGGCACAGTTCCACCAGGTCGGACTTCATGCGCAGCATGATCGGCTGGGTTTCCGGATCGCCAAAGCGGCAGTTGAACTCAATGACCTTGGGTGCACCGCTGGTATCGATCATCAGGCCGGCGTACAGGAAACCCTTGTACGGGTGGCCTTCCGCCGCCATGCCGTTGACCGTGGGGTAGATCACCTCGTCCATGATCCGCTGGTGCACATCGGCAGTGACCACCGGGGCGGGAGAATAAGCTCCCATGCCACCGGTGTTGGGGCCGGTGTCGCCGTCGCCTACGCGCTTGTGGTCCTGGGACGTGGCCATGGCCAGTACGTTCTTGCCGTCGACCATCACGATGAAGGAGGCTTCTTCGCCGTCCAGAAACTCTTCCACCACCACGCGGCTGCCGGCATCGCCAAAGGCGTTGCCTGCGAGCATGTCGCGGATGGCATCTTCGGCTTCTGCCAGGGTCATGGCGACGATTACACCTTTACCGGCGGCCAGGCCGTCCGCTTTGACCACGATGGGTGCGCCTTTTTCACGCACGTAGGCGAGGGCCTCGTCGACATCGGTGAAATTGGCGTAGTCGGCGGTGGGAATCTTCTGGCGGGCCAGGAAGTCCTTGGTGAAGGCCTTGGAGCCTTCCAGCTGGGCGGCGCCAGCGCTGGGACCGAAGATGCGCAGGCCGCGGGCTTCAAATTTGTCCACCACGCCGGCCACCAGCGGGGCTTCCGGGCCAACGATGGTCAGGCCGACGTTGTTCTGCTCGGCGAAGTTGGCCAGGCCGTCCAGGTCCATCACGTCCAGGTTGACGTTCTCCAGGTTCGGTTCCCGGGCGGTACCGGCGTTACCCGGCGCCACGAAGACCTTGCCTGCCTGCGGAGACTGGGCTGCTTTCCACGCCAGGGCGTGTTCGCGCCCGCCACTGCCAATAACCAGAATGTTCATGTGCTGCTCCTGAATACGTTGATCAGTGACGGAAATGGCGCATGCCGGTGAAGACCATGGCAATGCCATGCTCGTTGGCGGCGTCGATCACTTCCTGGTCGCGCATGGAACCGCCCGGCTGGATCACGGCGGTAATACCGGCTTCCGCAGCCGCATCAATGCCATCCCGGAACGGGAAGAATGCATCTGAGGCCATCACCGAACCCTTCACTTCCAGGTTTTCATCGGCGGCTTTGATACCGGCAATCTTCGCGCTGTAAACGCGGCTCATCTGGCCTGCGCCCACACCGATGGTGCGGCCCGCCTTGGCGTAGACGATGGCGTTGGATTTCACGTACTTGGCCACTTCCCAGGCAAACAGCAGGTCGTTGAGTTCCTGTTCGGTGGGCTGGCGCTCGGTGACCACTTTCACGTCTCCCATAGCGACCATGCCCAGGTCACGGTCCTGCACCAGCAGGCCGCCGGTTACGCGCTTGTAGTCCATGGTCTGGGCGCGCTCGCCGTCGAATTCGCCGCAGGCCAGAAGGCGTACGTTCTTCTTGGCAGCAACAATCTCGACCGCTTCCGGAGCCACGCTCGGGGCAATGATGACTTCCACAAACTGGCGATCCACGATGGCCTTGGCAGTCGCCGCATCCAGTTCCCGGTTAAAGGCGATGATGCCGCCAAAGGCAGATGTCGGGTCGGTGGCAAAGGCCAGGTCGTAGGCCTGCAGGATGTCGGCACCGATGGCCACACCACAGGGGTTGGCGTGCTTGACGATGACACAGGCCGGGTCGGCAAACGGCTTAACGCATTCCAGGGCGGCATCGGTGTCGGCCACGTTGTTGTAGCTCAGTTCCTTGCCCTGCAGCTGTTTGGCAGTGGCCACGCAGGCTTCTCTCGGGTTGCGCTCGGCATAGAAGGCCGCGCGCTGGTGCGGATTTTCGCCGTAACGCATGTCCTGAACCTTCACGAACTGGGCGTTGAAGGTGCGGGGGAAATCAGCGTTGTCGTTGTCCGGGGTACGGCCGCCCAGGTAATTGGCGATGGCACCGTCGTAACCGGCGGTGTGCTCGAAGGCTTTTACCGCCAGATCGAAACGGGTGCTGTAGGTGAGCTGGCCATCATTGCTGTCCAGCTCTTTCAGAACCCGGCTGTAATCGGAAGCGTTCACCACAATGGCAACATCGTTGTGGTTCTTGGCGGCGGCACGAACCATGGTGGGGCCGCCAATGTCGATGTTTTCAATGGCTGTGGCCAGGTCGCAGTCCGGGTTGGCCACGGTGTCCTCGAACGGATACAGGTTCACCACCACCATGTCGATGGGATTGATTCCGTGCTCAGCCATGATGGCATCGTCGGTGCCACGCCGGCCCAGAATGCCGCCGTGGATTTTCGGGTGCAGAGTTTTGACCCGGCCATCCATCATTTCCGGAAAACCGGTGTAATCGGACACTTCGGTAACCGGTACGTTGTTTTCCTTGAGCAGGCGGAAGGTTCCGCCGGTGGAGAGCAGCTCGACGCCGCGTTCGGTGAGGGCACGGCCGAAATCGACGATGCCGGTTTTATCACTCACGCTGATCAGGGCGCGACGGACGGGGGTGTTTGCCTGGTTTGCCATGGGTCACTTTCTTCGCTGGTCAGATAAGCCGGATTGTAAGCCTGGGTGCAAATAACAAGGGCCTCGCGAACGCATCCGGGAGGCCCTTGTGGGGTCAGGTCTGATTATAGCAGACCGTATTGCTTGAGTTTCTTGCGCAGGGTGCCGCGATTCAGCCCGAGCATGGTGGAGGCCTTGGTCTGGTTGTTGCGGGTGTATTTCATCACCTGCTCCAGCAGCGGGGCTTCCACTTCTGACAGTACCAGTTGGTACACGTCGGTAACCGGCGCGCCATCGAGTTGCTCAAAGTAGTTCTTCAGGGCAACTTCGACGCTGTCACGCAGGGTGACGCTGTTGCCGCTGTGGTTTACCGTGTGCAACTGATGCAGATCATCGTTGGCCGGGGTGCTTAGGGATTGATTTGCCAAAGTCTCAGCGGTCATGCTGCGAATACCTCTCCATTTCGTAAGCCTGCAAAATACTGTGAGATGCTGTCTTTCTGCTCCAGCGCATCATCGATGGCGTTGAAGCGTTTGCGGAACTGTTTGCTGTCATCATGGGACTGCAGATACCAGCCCACGTGTTTTCTGGCGATACGCACGCCCATCAATTCGCCGTAGAAACGGTGCAGTTCTTCCAGGTGCCCGGCCAGAATGCGCTCCACTTCATCCATGGGCGGTTGGGGCAGGTGTTCTCCGGTTTCCAGATAATGAAGGATCTCCCGGAAAATCCAGGGCCGGCCCTGGGCGCCCCGGCCAATCAATAATCCGTCGGCACCGGTATGGCTGAGCACCTGCCGGGCTTTCTCCGGCGTGGTAATGTCGCCGTTGGCGAACACCGGTATACCAACGCTGGCCTTAACCTGCGCGATGGTGTCGTACTCCGCGTCGCCGTTATATTTGTCCGCGCGGGTACGGCCGTGTACGGCCAGAGCCTGAATGCCGGCATCTTCCGCCATTCTGGCGATGACCGGGGCATTGCGATTGTCTCTGTCCCAGCCGGTTCGCATTTTCAGGGTCACCGGCACATCCACCGCCTTCACCACGGCTTCCAGAATTTCCCGCACCAGCTTCTCGTCTTTCATCAGGGCCGAACCGGCGGCCTTGTTGCAGACTTTCTTGGCGGGACAGCCCATGTTGATGTCGATGATCTGAGCACCGAATTCAGCGTTTTGCCGGGCGGCGTCGGCCAGCATTTCGGGGTCGCCGCCGGCGATCTGGACCGATCTGGGCTCCGGTTCGCCTTCGTGGTTGAGGCGAGTCCGGGATTTACGCGTATGCCAGAGCTTGCTGTCCGCTATGACCATTTCCGATACCGCCAGCCCGGCCCCCATTCGTCGGCATAACAGCCGGAAAGGGCGATCGGTTACACCGGCCATGGGTGCAACAATCAGCGGGTTGGGCAGGGTGTACGGCCCGATTTTTGCCGTTGGCAGCATGATCTGAGTCCGTGTCACAGCGGGTTGAGCAAAATTCGGCTGGAGCGGTTGTTCAATTTCTGACCGCTCCGGTCTCCGAAGGGCGGTAATGATACCGCCGGGGGCAAGCTGATTGAAGGGGCGAAAGCGTTAAAAAATTGATTATTTTTCGCGCTTTCTGGTTGACTTTTGCGCTGTCAACTGTCGGCCCGAAGGCTATTGATTCGCATCAAGGCGCCCAGGGACGAAAGCTCAGGTTGTAGTTGACGGCATCCCGCCCGGGGTCGCGTATCCGGATGGCGATCCGCACTGGCGTCTCTACCGGCATGCTGGCAAGTTCTGCGGCCTCACCGGCCAGGTACTCTTCTGGCGTAAAGGTGCTTTGGGCCACCACATCGCCATTGAGGTTGGAGAAGGTCAGAGCTATCGCCGGGAACGGCTGCTCAAAGCCGGCGCGGTTGAGAATCACGGCATCGACAATGAGTTGATCCCGGTTCTCCGGGTCCGTGCGCACCACCAGTTTACGGCTCTGGATAGCCTCGACATTCACCAGCGGCTTGAGTTCGCATCCGGCAATCTCGCAGCCCTTCTCGTAGAACGGTCGGAGCTGGGGGATGGCAGAAAGCTGGTCAAACTGGTACCAGGTAACCTGGGCAATCAGTACGCCCAGCAGGGCCAGCACCGCCAGTGCCCAGAATACGGTTCTGAGCCGGCCTCCGCCGTTCCCGACGGATACAGGATCCCGTCGCAGGTCATGGTAGAGGGTGTCTGGCGCCGCTTGCTTGCGGGTACGGCTGACAATCGGGTCGCCCACGCGATCGTCATCCGCCAAGCTGAGGTCCGTAATATCCGGTTCCGTGGACGGCTCCGCTGAAGTGGCCTCGTTGGCGGGCAGGGTTGTTTCATCGGATTCGCTGTCCTCACGGCGCAGCGGCTCCGGCCGTGTTTCGGCAGCAGGGGGCGTCTGAAGTGATGCCTGTTCCGGTTCGGGCTGCGCCGGGGCAGGGCGCTGAGGCTTCGCTGATTCTGGCTGAGCCGATGGCTTCGCGGGCTCGTCGTCGTTGAGCATGGCCTCGGCCCAGCTCTCGTCGATATTCTGGTTTTCCGGTGTCAGGTCGTCGTCGCTGAAGCCGGATTCCTCGGGCTCGTCGAAATTGCGGAAGCTGTCGCTGAGCTCATCATCTGAGAACGTCAGTTTGCTGCCGGCATAGCGGCCTTCGGTGGCATCTTCTTCGGGGTTGTCAGCAAAGATCAGTTCTTCTTCATCGTCGAACCGGCTGGGCTTTGCTGCTTCGGTTTCAGGAGCGGATTTCGAGGGTGGCTGGCTGGTCCCGGCTTTATCCTTGCCGGAGACCACCTGATGTTCGACCGCATTGAAAATCTTCATGCAGTTCCCGCAGCGTACCTTGCCCCTGGCGACGCTCAGCTGTTCGTCTGTTACTCGAAAACGGGTTTCGCAGTTGGGGCATTGGGTCTGCAGGCTGCTCTGGGTCATGCTTCGTTCCTGAAAGCTCGATCTCTGGTCGATCACTACGATGGAGGCAGTTTAGACATAAACGCCTGTGTCGTCATCCGTCCTTGCGCCGTCCTGTGAGGCGTATCCAGTCTTCTTTCTGTTCCGGCTCGTCCATGATGAACCAGGGCTCATAGGCCTCCATCACGTCGCGGGCCTGATTGAACAGGATGCCGGACAGTACCAGATCCCCGCCGGGCCTGGTCAGTTCGGCCAGTCTCGGAGCCAGGCCGATCAGTGGCTGGGCCAGGATATTGGCCAGCATGATGTCGGCCCGGGTGTCCGGGTCGTTGCCGGGCAGGTACAAATCCAGGCGGTGGTCTTCAACGCCATTCCGGCGGGCGTTGTCCCGGCTGGCTTCGAGAGCTTGTGGATCGGTATCCACGCCAACCACATGTTCTGCACCCAGCAACAGGGCGGCCAGGCCAAGAATACCGGAGCCACAACCGTAGTCGGTCACCTGCTTGCCCGCGACATCCTGGCTGTCGAGCCATTCCAGGCACAGGGCGGTGGTGGGATGGGTGCCGGTGCCGAAGGCGAGGCCCGGGTCCAGCAGCAGGTTGGCAGCGTCCGGGTCTGGCGCCTCGTGCCAGCTGGGCACAATCCACAGGCGTTCACCGAACTGCAGCGGGTGGAAGTCGTCCATCCAGGCCCGCTCCCAGTCTTTGTCTTCCACCAGGGTAACGTCAATGTCAGCCAGAGACTGCTGGGTCTGCTGGTGCCAGGCGTCGCGAATGTCCGCCAGTAACTGTTCGATATTGCGGTCAGACTGGAACAGGCCGGTGACGGTGGTCTGGCTCCAGAGGGGTGTGGTGCCCGGGTCGGGCTCGTACAGCGGCTGGTCGGCGGCGTCTTCCATGGAAACGGCATCGGCGCCCATTTCCATTAACAGATCTTCCAGCTGATCCGCAGTGTCCGGATCAGCTGGAATCTGGAGTTGTATCCAGGGCATGGTTAATCCCGCATCAGTTTCTCAAGGTAGTGGATGGTGAAGTCTACCTGTTTAAAGCCACCATCGCGTACCAGTTTTCGATGCAGGGGTTGGTTGGTCTTGATGCCCTCGACCAGCATCTCGTCCAGTGCATTCTTCATGCGCCGGCGGGCGATCTCCCGGTCGTCGCCCCAGGTAATCAGTTTGGCCACCAGGGAATCGTAATACGGCGGTACGGTGTAGCCGCTGTAAAGGTGGGAATCCACGCGGATGCCGTTGCCGCCAGGAGCGTGGAAATGACTGATCTTGCCAGGGCTGGGCACGAAGGTTTTCGGGTCTTCGGCGTTGATCCGGCATTCAATGGCATGGCCGGAAATGTGGATCTGGTCCTGGCTGTATTGCAGTGGCAGACCGCTGGCAATACGCAGCTGCTCGCGCACAATGTCCACACCAGTGACCATCTCCGAGACCGGATGCTCAACCTGTACCCGCGTGTTCATTTCAATGAAGTAGAACTCGCCGTCCTGATACAGGAATTCGAAGGTGCCGGCGCCAACGTAGCCGATTTCCTTGCAGGCATCCACGCATGCCTTAAGCGTTCGCTCGCGGGATTCCTGGTTGATGTTTGGCGCCGGCGCTTCCTCAATGACCTTCTGGTTGCGGCGCTGCATGGAGCAGTCCCGGTCACCCAGATGGATGACGTTGCCGTGCATGTCGGCCAGAACCTGGACTTCCACGTGGCGTGGGGTTTCCAGAAACTTTTCCAGATACACAGTAGGGTCACCGAAGGCATTCTTGGCTTCGCTCTGGGTGATCTGTACTGCTTTCAGCAGGGCGGCTTCAGAGTGCACCACCTGCATGCCTCGGCCACCACCACCAGAGGCCGCCTTGATCATCACCGGGTAGCCGATCTGTTTCGCCAGCTTGAGGGTGCGTTCGTCGTCGTCCGTCAGGGGGCCGTCGGAGCCGGGAACGGTGGGTACGCCGGCCTTTTTCATGGCTTCGATGGCGGACACCTTGTTACCCATCAGGCGGATGGTCTCTGCCCGAGGGCCGATAAATCGGAAGCCGCTCTTCTCGACCTGCTCGGCAAAATCGGCATTCTCGGCCAGGAAACCGTAACCCGGGTGAATGCCCACGGAATCGGTCACTTCAGCGGCGCTGATGATGGTCGGGATATTGAGGTAGCTGTCTGTGGCACTGTTCGGGCCAATGCAGACAGATTCGTCGGCAAGGCGAACGTGCATCAGGTCGCGGTCTACCTGGGAATGTACCGCAACGGTCTTGATGCCCAGCTCCTTGCACGCGCGGAGAATACGCAGGGCGATTTCACCGCGGTTTGCGATCAGAACTTTTTCTAACATGGCCATGGTTAGCAATCACCGAATTCAGGAAATGACGACCAGGGGCTGGTCAAACTCAACCGGCTGGCCATTTTCGACCAGGATTTCGGTAACGGTACCGGCCTTGTCGGCTTCGATCTGGTTCATCATTTTCATGGCTTCAACGATGCAGATCACGTCACCCACGTTAACTTTCTGGCCCACTTCAACAAAGGAGCTGGCGGTGGGGGACGGCGCACGGTAGAAAGTGCCAACCATCGGGGATTTCACGGCGTGCCCCGAGGGGGCTGCCGGAGCCGAGGATTCCGCAGCCGGGGCGGCATCAGCCGCGGGTGCCGGAGCCGGCGCAGCGGCCTGGGGGGCTGGTGCCGCGTAATGGCTGACGTAATGTCCACCGGCGGCGGGCTCGCGACGGCGGGAAATGCGAACCGAATCGTCGCCTTCCTGGATCTCCAGTTCTTCGACGTCTGATTCCTCAAGGAGCTCAATGAGTTTCTTGATTTTGCGAATATCCATAACTATTCCAGTCCCGTTTCTGTGTTCTATCGGTGAATTCTTTGCAGGGCCGCTTTCAGGGCGAGATCGTAGCCCTGGCTGCCCAGCCCGCAGATAACGCCTTCGGCGATATCTGAAAAATAAGAGTGATGGCGGAAAGGTTCCCGCGCATGCACGTTTGAAAGATGCACTTCAATAAAGGGAATGCCCGACGCCAGCATGGCATCCCGAAGGGCCACGCTGGTGTGGGTGAAGGCGGCGGGATTGATGATGATGAAATCCACCCCTTCAGCCCTGGCTTCATGCACTCTTTCTATCAATTCATATTCCGCGTTTGACTGCAGGTGTAACAGATGATGGCCTTTCTCAGCCGCCTTGCTGCGCAAGCGGTCGTCTATATCGGCCAGGGTCTCGTGGCCATAGACCTCGGGCTCTCGGGTTCCGAGCATATTCAGGTTCGGGCCGTGGAGCACAAGAATGGTCGACATGGTTCTGTCTGCCTTGATGGTTTTTTAACAGGATCGCCGAAGATGACGGCACGTTACCCCAATGGTGCGTGCTTGTTATCCCCAGATCAACACTTTTTGACAATCCTGCCGGTTGTCCATTGCTCTGAAAAGGTTACACAGCAACCTGCTGTCACGCGATGACATTTCGTTGATGACAATCATTGTTGATCATGGCGGTGAATGTCGGTATTCGACATTGGTTTCATGGGCCGGGCGATTGCCCGGCCCGGAAGGTCAGGTCTCAGCCAGGGTCACGCAGTTGCGGCCGTGCTCCTTGGAGGTATACAGGGCGCGGTCTGCGCGCTCGCACAGGGCCTGGGCGGTTTCACCCTGCCAGTCGGCAATACCGCAACTGAAGGTGACATTGAATTCCCGGTCGCCGGCCTGCTGGGTGAGCTCGGAGAAGCGCTCACGAATTTCGTTGAGGACATTGCGGGCATCGCCCGGGCGGGTGTTCGGCAGGATGATGGCGAACTCTTCTCCACCGTAGCGGCCAATATGATCGGTCTTGCGCAGACGTTGTTTCAGGAACATGGACAGGCTGCGCAGAATCCGGTCGCCAATCGGGTGGCCAAAGGTGTCGTTTACCTTCTTGAAGAAGTCGATATCGATCATGGCAAAGCACATGGGCTGATCTTTCTGGCGCGCACGCACGATTTCCTGCTCCAGCAGATGCAGGGTGTGGGTGTGATTGAACAGGCCGGTCAGGCTGTCGCGGATCATCAGTGCCAGCAGTGAGCGGGCCCGCCGACCCCGGTTGTGCAGGGTCGCAATCAGGTGCTTGGGATCGATGGGCTTGGTCAGGAAGTCGTCACCGCCCAGGCTCATGGCGTGCAGCTGTTTGCTGACGTCCTCTTCCGCCGACAGGTAAATGATGGGAACACTGTGGAAACGATCCTGCTGGCGGATGACACGGGCAATCTCCATGCCGGTGCAGCCGGGCATGTACATGTCCAGGATGATGATTTCTGGTGAGAACTCCTCCAGGGCATGAATGATCTGCATCGGATCGGTGATGATGTGAGCGGTCATTCCCGCCTTTTTCAATACCGTTTCCATGTATTTGGCCTGGGCCCGGGAATCGTCCAGGACCAGCACCTTGTAGGGCTCGACAGTGTTGCCGTGGGTATAGGTTTCGATTTTTTCAATCAGCTGGCCAGGATCCACCGCCGGGTAAAAGAATTCCTCCCCGCCACAGCGTGAGGCCCGTAACCGGGTTTCAATGCTGCCATCCTCGTCGCTGACAAAAATGATGGGGATCGGAGTGTCGTGTTGCTCCTGCAGCTGTTCCACGGTCGCAATGCCGTCATTATCTCTGCCGCCGAAGCTGACATCCATCAGGATGGTTTCCGGTTTGCTGAGCGCACAGGCCTCAATCAGGTCTGCTGATGCGCTGAAGGCGGAAGCGCGAAAACCGAAAAATTCCAGTTGCCGGATCAGTCGTGAGGCCATCTCTTCGTTCGACAGGGCAATATAAACTGGTGTTCGACGATACTGCTGGGGCGCGCTGGAGGTGTCCTGGTCGGTGCGACGCTGGGTGGATAGGCGCAGGTTTTCGGTGGCATCTTCCAGGGCCTTGGCTTTGGCATCGTCCAGGGGGGTGTCCTGATGCCAGTCGGTCAACAGGGACAGGATCAGCTCGCCGGCAGCCGCGTGGCTGTCCATTTCGAAACGCCGGGCATAACGAACGAGTTTGTCGGCTGCGGCAATCAGATCTTCCCGATGGGCTGGCGCCTGACTGCGGTCGTCGCGGATTTTCTGCCAGGTATCAAGCACCACCCGGGCCTGGGTGGTGACACGGCGGGCGAAATGCTGCCTGAGTTTCTCTTTCTGGCTTTCGTCGTTCATGGTGCTCCGGCCTGTCTGTCCAATTGTTGATCGCGATATCCGTCTGCGCGAATTTTTGCCATTTATGAGTTATACAGAGGCTTTATGGTCCTTGTGTAGAGTCTATAGTGTTTAATGTTGTGGGCGTAGGTTGCGCTATGTAAATGTTTGTCAACTCTGCGGCCCGGGTCACAGCCAACCTGATACTCGTTTCTCTGATGGAGCCCCGATGTGATGGCAGGGATGCTCGACAACTTTCCTACCCGCAGGCAGCGAGGGGAGATTACCTTGCAGACCCTGCTGTTGCTGTTCGCCGGCACTCTGCTGACACTAACTCTGGTAGTCGCGTTCGTGACCAGTTATGGCTATTTTCGGGACTATGTTGCCGATCAGCTGACGGCTCATGCTCGCGATGGAGCCACTGCAACCGGGCTTTCGCTGTCCAATGCCATTGACGGCGCTGACCCGGTCGCCTCGGCGTCACTGATCGATGCGGTATTCGACAGTGGTCGTTACCTGGCTGTCGAATATCTGGGGCACGATGGTGAGATGATTGCCGGTCGGCGCATGCCGCTGCAGGCTAATCGTGCACCGGAATGGTTTGTCTCCCTGGCTGCGCTGCCCTTGCCGGAGGCGGAAGCGGAGGTGGTCAGGGGCTGGAGCCGGTTGGGTAAGGTGCGTGTGGTGAGTCATCCGGGCCGGGCCTATGACGATCTCTGGCGTATTACCCTGGGGTTGGTGCTATCCGCCCTGGTGATCGCCGCTGGAGGCTTGCTGGGGCTGTTTTTGCTACTCCGGCGGACATTGAAGCCTCTGAAAGAGGTGGAGGCCCAGGCCCGGGCCCTTGGCCAGCGGGATTTCAGGAAGCGAGTGAGTATTCGCTCCACCCGGGAGCTGAACCGGGTGACGGAAGCCATGAACCAGATGGCGGATGATCTGGGACAGTTGTTCGAGGGGCAGGGCAAGCTTATCCAGCATTTGCGGCGTGTGAACAATGAAGATCCGGTGACCGGGTTGGCAAGCCGCAGCGCCTTTGACCAGCGCATGAAGGTGGAAGTGGAATCGGAAGAAAAATCGGCGCCCGGTGTTCTGATCATGCTCCAGCTGGCCTACTTCGCGGATTACAATCTGGCCTATGGCCGGGACGAGGGGGACCGATTGCTGCGTCAGGTTGCTGCCGGTATCCGTGCCTTTGTTGCCCGCCATGCTGAATCCTTCGCCGGGCGCAGAACCGGCGCGGAATTCGCCGTGTTTGTGCCCGGGGCTTCGGCAGCGGATGTGCGTATCTGGGCCGAGCAGCTGGTGCAGGAGTTGGATGGCATTTACTCCGATCTTTCCGCCCCGATGGATGCCCATGTGCATGCGGGCCTGGCTGTGGCGAGGCCTGATGAAGGTGTCAGAGCCTTGTTGGCCGCCGCGGATGAAGCCCTCCGGGCCGCCCAGCAACGAGAGGAGTCCTGCAGCCTGTTGCTTCCCGATTCCGGTGTTGAGAACCATCATAATATGGAGACCTGGCGCACCATTATTGCTCAGGCGATTCGGGAAGATAACCTGTCGCTCTGGCTCCAGCCAATGGTGCATGGTAACGATCAGTCACTGGTCCATTATCAGGTGTTCTCCCGTATTGATACCGCAGAGGGTGCTCTGAAAGCCGGGTTGTACGTGCCTGTGGCAGAACGCCTGGGGTTGTTGGCAGACATCGACCGAATGCTGATTGCCCGCGCGCTGGAGTGTCTTGAACGTCATCCGGAACGCGCGCTGGCGGTCTCACTGGGTAGCAGTTCGGTAGCCAGCAAGGACTTTCGAGACAATCTGGTGGCCATGCTTGCTCAGGCTGGGGGCGTAGCTGCTCGTTTGTGGGTGGGCATTGCGGAAGTGACCATTCACCACCACCGCAAAGCGGTCAGTGCCCTGGTGCGGGAGTTGTCTCGCCTCGGGGTGCCGGTATTGGTGGACCGGTTCGGCGTGGGCGGTGTGCCGTTCAGTTATCTCAAGCGGTTGCCGTTCAGGGCCGTTCGGATTGATCACAGCTTCATCCACAACCTGGACCGTCATGATGAAAACCGGTTCTGGCTGGAGTCGGTTGTGGGTATTGCCCATAGTCGGGGGGTGAAGGTGTACGCTACGGGAGTAGAAACCGCGGCGGAATACTCGGTACTCTGTAGACTGGGTTTTGACGGCGCCATGGGCTACCATCTTGGCAGACCATTTGCCGCAGACACGTAATCAACAGGAGATCAGGAGTCTTATGCCTGGCAAGATCAGACAGTACTTCAGGGACAAGAAAGACGATGTGCAGGATTACACCGGCGGTAGCGGTGTTATTGGCAAGTTGGTGGTTGCCTTGCTGGTGGTCTACCTGCTGATTGCGATGGTTCTGGGTATCTACTGGAGCAGTGAGCCAGATACCTTTTCTGTACGTGATCACACCCGTACGCTGGCAAGCACCATGGATAGGGAGCCGGTGACCGGTTTTGCCTCCACCGCCACCATGATCCGTATTGCCGAGACCCTGCTGGATAAGCCCGGCGGTTATATTTCCAACGACATCGCGCCTCCCGGTCTGTGGATGGACAATATGCCGAACTGGGAATATGGCGTGCTGGTCCAGTTGCGGGATCTTTCCCGGGCGATGCGTAAGGATATCAGTCGTTCCCAGAGCCAGTCAGCGGAAGACCCGGATCTGACCATTGCCGAGCCCCAGTTCCACTTTGACAGTGAAAGCTGGGCCATTCCATCGACCGAGAACGAGTACCGGCGTGGTATCAATGCGCTCAAGCGCTATCTGAATCGCCTGTCCGATCCGGCCCAGGCGGACGCCCAGTTTTTTGCCCGGGCGGATAACCTGAACAACTGGCTGGCGGATCTGGAAACCCGGTTGGGTAGCCTGTCCCGCACGCTCAGCGAAAGCGTGGGCAAGGCGTCGGTGTCGGATGCCGTGGCTAATCTGAATCCGGATGATCCTCTGGCGGAAGAGACCGGTGGCGAGGATGTCAAAACCTCGTGGACCAAAATTGATGATGTCTTTTACGAGGCGCGAGGCAGTGCCTGGGCGTTGCTGCATATTTTCCGGGCGGTGGAAGTGGACTTCCGGAAGGTGTTGCAGGACAAGAACGCCATGGCGAGCGTAAAGCAGATCATTATCGAACTGGAGGGCACCCAGGCTTCCATGTGGAGTCCGGTGATTCTCAATGGCAGTGGTTTCGGTGTGCTGGCCAACCATTCGTTGACCATGGCGGCTTATCTGTCACGGGCGAATGCTGCGATCAGTGATATGCGGGACCTGTTGTCGCGGGGCTGATAAGCGCCGTTGTCTGAGCTTTGGCTCAGGCACAAAAAAGCCGGGCAGTCGTTAGACTTGCCCGGCTTTTTTATGTTCGAAGCGTGATCAGCCCTTGTAGGCGTTGATGGCGTCTTCGATAGCTTTCTTGGCGGCTGCAGCGTTGTCCCAGCCCTGCACTTTCACCCACTTGCCGGGCTCCAGAGTCTTGTAGTTCTCGAAGAAGTGACGGATCTGATCACGCAGCAGTTCCGGCAGGTCTTCGATTTCACGAACGTTGTGGTAGGTCTGGGTCAGCTTGTCGTGGGGCACGGCTACCAGTTTGGCATCACCACCGGCTTCGTCTTCCATGTTCAGTACGCCTACCGGGCGGCAACGAATAACCGAGCCAGCCTGCACCGGGTACGGGGTGACCACCAGGACGTCCAGTGGGTCGCCGTCGTCGGCCAGGGTGTGGGGGATGAAGCCGTAGTTGGCCGGGTAGAACATCGGAGTGGCCATGAAACGGTCAACCAGCAGGGCGCCCATGTCTTTGTCCAGTTCGTACTTGACCGGGGAGCTGTTGGCCGGGATTTCGATGGCAACGTAGATGTCTTCTGGCGGGTTTTTGCCAGCGGGGATGTTGTCGAATTGCATGTGCGATCCTTCCTGGTACGTTAGGGTTCGTTTAACTGCGTTTAAAAAGTGGGCGCAATTATACGGAAGTCTCTTGCCATTCGAAACTAAACCTTGGTCACAGCCTGATCTGTTTGGCTATCAACTCCTTCATGATTTCCGTCGTGCCGCCGCCAATGGACAGAATCTTGGCATCCCGGTACAGCCGCTCCACCACTGACTCCCGCATATATCCCATACCACCAAACAGCTGCACCGCCTCGCTGGTGACTTTTTCGCATACGTCCACAGAGAAATTCTTGGCCATGGCGACCTGTTTAATGGGGTTTTTACCGGCCTGCATCAGCGCCGCGCACCGATAGGTGTATTCCCGGGCGATGTCGATCTGGGTGGCCATGTCCACCAGCTTGTGGCGGGTTACCTGGAAGCCGGCAACGGGGCGGCCGAAGGCCTGGCGTTGTCTGGTGTAATCCAGAGCGGCTTCGTAGGCGATCTGGGCGGTCATGTAGGCCATGATGGACAGGCTCAGGCGTTCGGCCAGGAAGTTGCTCATGATGGCGATAAAGCCGGCGTTTTCGGCGCCGATCAGGCGGTCGGCCGGTACCCGGCAGTCCTCGAAGAAGAGTTCGGCGGTGTCGCTGGCCCACCAGCCCATTTTCCGGAGCTTGTTGCCGGTGGTGAAGCCTGGGGTGCCTTTGTCGATCAGCAGCAGGCTGATGCCGCCGTGGCCTTCGCCCCCGGTGCGCACGGCGACGGTGTAATGGTCGGCGCGGATACCGCTGGTGATGAAGGTTTTGCTGCCGTTGACGATGTAGTGGTCGCCGTCTTTTACGGCACGGGTTTTCAGGTTGGCGACGTCGGAGCCGCCACTGGGTTCGGTTACGGCCAGGGCGGCGATTTTTTCACCGCGCAGGACGGGCGGCACGATCTGTTCGCGAATGTCTTTTTTGGCCCACTTGGCCACCGGCGGCAGGCCGATATCCAGGGAGCCGATACTGGCCACGAAGCCGCCAGAGGTGGATCGCATCAGTTCCTCGGAAACCGCGACTTTCATAAAAATGTCGCCTTCACCGATGCCGCCCAGAGCTTCGGGGAAACCGATACCCAGCAGTCCGGCGTCGCCGGCGAGTTTATAGATTTCACGGGGGAATTCGCCGGCTTCTTCCCAGTCGTCGATGTGTGGCCGTACGTGGGTTTCGATGAATTTCCGGGCGGTTTGGCGCACCTGTTCATGGGTTTCGTTGAAGTAGTCAGACACGGATTGGCTCCCTGTGTTCTTGTTTTGCGATAAGGTGAGTGTCGCGCAACCCTGGTCACCAAGCAAGCGCTTGGTTTAGTTTTGTTCAGACAATAAAAAAGCTGGCCCGAATGGCCAGCTTGTCAGGCGGAGTGCCTTACTGGGGTTTATGCACCGCGGACAATGCTTTTCACGCCGTCACGGGTGCCGAGCAGCAGCAGGTCGGCCGGGCGGCGCGCGAACAGTCCGTTGGTGACAACGCCGACAATGTTATTGAGTTTTTCTTCCACCACCAGCGGGCGGGAGATATCCATGTTGTGGATGTCGATGATGATGTTGCCGTTGTCGGTGACAAAACCATCCCGGTAAACCGGATCGCCCCCGAGTTTTACGATCTCGCGGCCGACATGGCTGCGGGCCATGGGGATAACTTCCACGGGCAGCGGGAATTCTCCCAGGATGCCTACTTGCTTGGACTCATCGGCGATGCAGATAAAGGTCTTGGCGACGGCGGCCACAATCTTTTCCCGGGTCAGGGCACCGCCACCGCCTTTGATCAGTTCCAGGCTCTCGTTGGTTTCGTCGGCACCGTCGACGTAAAACTCGATTTCGTTGACGGCGTTGAGGTCGTATACCGGGATGCCGTGCTTTTTCAGTCGTTCGGCGGTTGCCTCGGAGCTTGCGACGGCGCCGTCGAAGTCGTTGCGGTATTCCGCCAGATAGTCGATGAAAAAGTTGGCGGTGCTGCCGGTGCCCACCCCGACAATGCTGCTCGGTTCCAGGTGAGGGGCGATGTGATCCACTGCAGCTTTGGCAACGGCTTGTTTCAGTTCGTCCTGGGTCATGGGGGGCTCCCGGAGGTTTGCGTTGAATTTGGGCACTATTATACGCCTGCAGCAACTCTGCTTATAGACGGCAAGCGTGCAAACTTTCTACACTGTGGGTTTTTCCTGATCACTCACCAGCAACCGGAACCATCATGCCGCAACGCTATATCAAGAAGATACTCGATGCGCGCGTCTACGACGTGGCCATCGAAACACCCCTGACTGAAGCCCGTAGTCTTTCCAAGCGCTTTGGCAACAATATTATGCTCAAGCGTGAAGACCTTCAGCCGGTGTTTTCCTTCAAGATTCGCGGCGCCTACAACCGGATTGCTCAGCTGTCGGAAGAACAAAAGGCCAAGGGAGTTATCTGCGCCTCCGCTGGCAATCATGCCCAGGGCGTGGCTCTGGCCGCCAAGAAGCTGGGTATCAAAGCCGTTATCGTGATGCCCCAGACGACCCCGGAGATCAAGGTACGCTCAGTTCGCGACCATGGTGCCAGGGTGGTTCTCAAGGGCGATGCTTTTGATGAGGCTGCGGCCCACGCCCAGGAGCTGATCCAGAAACACGGGTACACCTACATCCCGCCCTACGATGACCCGGACGTCATCGCCGGTCAGGGCACTGTAGCCATGGAAATCATGTGGCAGTTCAGCAAGCCGATTCATGCCATCTTCATCTGTGTCGGTGGCGGCGGGCTGATTGCCGGCATGGCAGCCTATATCAAGTATCTGCGCCCGGAAATCAAAGTGATTGGTGTGGAGCCGGAAGACTCCAACTGTCTGCAGGCGGCGATGAAGGCCGGTGAGCGTGTGGTGCTGGATGAGGTGGGCATCTTCGCCGATGGCGTGGCGGTCAAACAGATCGGTAAGTATCCCTGGGAAATCTGCAAGGATCACGTAGATGAAGTGATCACAGTGTCCACGGATGAGATCTGTGCGGCCATCAAGGATGTGTTTGAAGATACTCGCTCCATTGCCGAACCGGCAGGTGCTCTGGGTGTAGCGGGTATCAAGAAGTACATCGAGCGGGAAAAGATCGAGGATGAAAACCTGATCGCCACCCTCAGTGGTGCCAACATGAACTTCGACCGACTGCGCTATGTGTCCGAGCGCACCGAAGTGGGAGAGAGGCGCGAGGCGATTCTGGCGGTAACGATCCCGGAGAAACCGGGCGCGTTCAAAACGTTCATCAATGCGCTGCACAAGCGCAGCATCACCGAGTTCAACTACCGCTATGCGGATGCTCAGAACGCCACCATTTTCGTGGGGATCCAGATTGCCGCTGGCGGACATGGCCGGGAAGAACTGGTGCAGGATCTTCGGGAAAGCGGGTACTCGGTGGTCGACCTTACCGACAGCGACCTGGCCAAGCAGCATATTCGCCATATGGTCGGGGGCCATGCGCCGACGATTACCAACGAAAAGGTGTTCCAGTTCGAGTTTCCGGAGCGGCCGGGCGCTTTGCTGAAGTTCCTGATGTCGCTGGGAACGCGCTGGAATATTTCCATGTTCCACTACCGCAATCATGGTGCGGCCTACAGTCGGGTGCTATTGGGCGCGCAGGTTGAGGACAATGAGGTGGCGGACTTTGAGGGCATGCTCGACAAGGTCGGTTTTCGTTATGAAAACATGACTGACAACGAGGCCTATCGGCTGTTTTTGGGAGCAGGCAACGGGCGTTCCACCTGAGGGTGGAACGCCACAACTCTTACATAACGGTAATCTGTCAAAAATTGTAAAAATCAAGTTACGTGTTAGTCTTTCGTCTAATTCTGCGAATCAGTAATAGTTGTCTGATTTTCCTGCCAATTGAATGAAAGAATAACGGGAATCCAAGAAATGGGGAGCAAGCCTGACATCATTCGTGCCATTGTGCTCATCTTTGCTGTCGGCCTTGTGATTACGGGTTTTACGTCCATTCAGGCGTCTGAGGACAAGCGTGCCGACCGCGAAGCATCTGCAGTAGGCTATGTTCTGTCTGCCAATCAGGGTCTGAAACGGTAACAACGCTTATCCGTTACCACACCGTGTAAAGGCACATCCCAGGGCTCAATTGGCAACTGTTCCACGCGCTGAAAATCGTGGGCCAGGCCAACCAGCTTTGGTGCCATGCAGGGCCTGATTCGGCTGAACGCGAAGGTTCGGTCGTAGAAGCCGCCGCCCATACCCAGTCGCCCTCCGGTTTCGTCAAACCCTACCAATGGAAACAGCACTGCATCCAGTGCCCAGGCCGGCTTGCGTCTTGAGCGCGGGAACGGGGGTTCTGGAATGCCGAAGCGGTTTGCCGTCAGTTGCACTCCATCAAAATAGGGGCTGAAAACCAGCTTGCCCGTGTAGATCGGGTGCAGAATGGGCAGGTAGAACCGGATGCCTTTTTTGCGAGCCAGATCAATATACAGGGACGGGTCAATTTCGCCGTCGTTGGCCAGGTAGATGCCAATGTGGCGTGCCCGGTGCAGGTCGGGGTGCCTCAGCAGGTTAAGGGCGAGACGTTCGGAAGCTTGCCGCTGTTCTTCAAACGACAGACTTCTCCGTTTCTGGCGAAGAGTTTGGCGGAGCTGGCGGCGTGAGGCCCGATCATTGCCGGCGTCAAACGTCCTTGCTTGATGATGCGGATTCAAGATGGCGATTACCTGCTGCTGCGTCGTGAATTCGGCCTATGTTGTATCACATCAATAACGCCCCGTTAAAATTCTGCTAGTCTGCAGTCCGTTGTTTTTTCAGAGGCTGTATTCTGCCATGGATTTCCCCCGATACGCTCGCCTGTTGCTTCCTGCGGTTTTGATTGTTGCTTTGTCTGGTTGCGCGACCGGATCCCCCGAGGTTTACCGGGTGGGTGTTCGTGCGTTGGCTTCTGCTGAATATTCCGGTGCCCGCCACCATCTCCAGAGTTACCTTGACGGTGAGACCGAGAGTTATGAAAGCAGTCGGGCGCGCTATGAACTGGCTCGCTTAATGTATCTTGGCCTGGGCGGGCCAGCGGATGAGCAGGCAGCTGCCGAGTTGCTGGAGCGAGAGCTTCAGAAACCGTTTTCGGTCTACGAGCGCGAAGCGCGGCATTTGTTGGCGGAGATCTATCGGCGAGGGCAGGCAGAGAACCGTGATGTGTCCAGGTCGTTAGTGCTTCTCCGTGCGGCGGACTATCCGCGAGCCTTGATTGATCTCGCGATGATCTATTGGTCCGGGGAGCTGGTCGAGCAGGATCGCAAACAGGCGGTGGCACTGATCCCCGAAATCGGTGAGGTAGATAATGCTTCGAATCTGTTTCATCACCGGGCTCTGGCTGAATACTGCGGCTCCGACACCCGGGACAGGGTACCTGCCTGGGCCTGTCTGGATGAGGAAGGCGAGTTTATTCTCCAGAGTGCAGACGAGGTATGGCGCGCAAGTCGTCCGGACACCGATGCAGGCACCATGCGCTACCTGGCTACATTGTATCCGGCCCTGGTGGATCCCAGTGCGCAACGCCGGATAGCGTGGTACCGGTATGCCGGAGATAAAGGCAGCGCCCGCGCCCAGTACATGATGGCCCAAATATACGGAGCGCCAGATTCACCTTGGTTTAACCCTGCCGAAGCAGAGCAATGGCTGCAACGGTCTGCCGATCAGAACTACCCGAAAGCACTGCTGGCCCGAGGTGTGGCGCTGGCTCGCGGAAAGCAGCGTTCCGAGGCTGATTATCTTGAGGCGCTCGATCAGCTGGAGCGTGCGGCCGACCGGGGCGAGAAAGAGGCGAATCTCTGGTTGGCTCACCTGTATCTGAATCCCGAAGACGGGCGCTCGATGCAAGTGGGTCTGGCCGTTGCGCGTCTTGAACAGATAGAGCGAGAAGACGATCGGGCCAAGCACTTGCTGGCCGATATCTATCTCTCGAGCCTGCCGGGTATGGCCGAAGAACAGCATCGCCGAGCCTTGGATCTGTTGGAAAGCATGGCTTACCGGGATGCGGAGGCGGCCTACAAACTTGGTGCGATCTACAGTCAGGGGCTGGCCAGTATTCCGCCCAGTCTGGTGGATGCTGTAGGTTGGTTGAGGCGCGCCGCTGATAAGGGCCACCTGCCCGCACAGCTGCTTTTGGCGCGAGAGTTGCAGCAGGATGGCCGGGATGAGAGCGCTGCGAAAGCTCGCGAGCGGTTTGTATTTATGCCGGTTGCCGATGTGCCGGATAATCTGCGTCAAGCTGTCTCAAATGCGCGCTATAGACAGGCAATGTATTACGCCGGTCAGGCTGAGGTTCATGCAGAAGAAGTTCGACAGCTTCTGGAGAGGGCGGCGGAGGAGGAGAACATGGCCGCCCTGGCGTACCTCGGGCTGATGTACTACCGGGGTGAGCAGGTGGCCCCGGATGATGAGCTGGCCTATCAGTACCTGGAACGCTGGGATTCGCTGTATCAGCAACGAAAGGATCAGGCCAGGTCGGACGACTCAGTGTGGTCTGGACTGTTGTTCGATGAGCGGTTCGGTAACCAGGAGGTTCAGGACGCTTTGCTGCACTTGAGATTCAGGAAGTCGCAATCGGAGTAACGGTGAAAAGCTTCCCGGGCTGCCGTTATCGGATGTAGCCCTTGAACCCAGAAGTTCAAGGTCGGTGGCCGCTGTGACATATTAGGCTTTCCCCCTTGGGGGACATGCTCACAATGCCCTGAAGTAGCCACCTGGGTAATGCGCATCGGCTCGAGGACGTACCCGACCAGCGAACAGCCCAGGAAGTTGGTTCCATTATACGGGCAGGGCCGGGGAGGATTGCAACCCCGTTTCCGGATTCTTTCCGGATCAGTTGTCCGAAGGCTCTCCCAGCGCTTCATCAAGCCGGTTATCCATGGCACGCAGGATGCTGCTGGTGGCGTCTGACATGGTGTCGCGTTCCAGCAGTTCATGGGTGATGTTCAGGGCGGCCATCACGGCAATGCGCTCGGTACCGAATACCTTGCCGCTGGAGCGGATTTCACGCATTTTGGTGTCCAGATGCCGGGCCGCACGTAGAAGGGCTTCCTGCTCTTCCTGCGGACAGGCCACCAGGTATTCCTTGTCGAGAATCCTGACTTCCACGGTGGTTGGGGTCTGTGACATCAGTGGTGCTCCAGTGCCCGAAGACGGCCGATCATGGCTTCGATCTTGTTTTTGGCAAGATCGTTTTTGTGCATTAGCTGGGCCCGTTCCCGGTTCCAGTCGTCCTGCAGCTCCCTTAGCAGGGCGTTGTCTTTCTCCAGCTTGTCGCAGCGCTCGATCAGCTTGTCCAGCTTGTCCGCTAATGCCTGTACTTCGGACTGTTCCATGACCTGCCCAACATCGGTGATTTTGATGAGAGTTACTATAAGTGCGCGCGCCAGACCGGTCAATTTACCGCATTGTCATGGCGTGCTCGCCGTGAGGCCTGTCACCTTTTGCGTCAGTTCAGCTGGAGTCCGGTGCCCCGAACCCCTGTTGTCGGCCTGCTCGCCAGGTGTTCAGTGCGGGGAGGGCGGACACTGCCAACGCAGAGAGCGGCACTGCCACCAGTAACAGCCACTCCTCCCGGGCCAGCGGCCGAAGCCGGATTTGCAGTCCGTAGTGTTCCAGGAGCCAGGGGCTGAGGCCGGCGATGGCGGCAGCGCCGAGCAGCAGGGCGAACAGGCAACTGGCCAGGGCAAGCCCGACGCACTCCAGGCTGTACAGGCCGGCAATCAGCCCCGGTGAAGCTCCGGTCGCTCGCAAAACGGCAATCTCCCGTTGCCGCTGGGCTTGCAGGGTGAGCAAAACCGCAATCAGTCCCACCAGGCTGGTGATCACGACAAAGCCGCTGATGCCCAGCAGGGCTTTTTCAAATTGCCCCATCATCCGCCAGAGCTCGCTCAGGGCCACACCCGGCAGGATGGCCGACAGAGGTTCCTCGCGGGCCTGGTTCAGCTCCCGTTGAACCTGGAAGGTGAGGATCGGGCGGTCCAGGCCAACGAACACGGCGGTGATGGTGTCCGGTGTGTAATCCCGGTTACGGGCCTGGTCGGCCGACAGGGTCCGGCCCGGGATGGCCACGCCGGATTCCCAGCCCACATGCATGGCTTCCATGGCTTCAAGGCTGATGTAAACCGCCTGGTCGACGGGCGTGCCGGTTGGCGCGAGAATGCCGGATACCCGGAATGGCAGGTCCTTGTGGTTCGAGAAGCTGGTGCGGCCACCGCCATGGGAAAGCACCAGGTCGTCGTTCAGTTTATGGTCAAGCTGCCGTGCCACGCCGGCGCCGATCACCACGTCAAACAGGTCAGAAAACCAGTCTCCGCTCGCCAGGGTCAGCGGTTGGTCGTTGCCATAGCGGAAGCGGGCCAGGAACTGCTCGTTGGTGCTGACAACCCGAAAGCCGCGGTAGCTGTCGCCCAGGGAAATAGGTATCAGCCAGTCGATGCGGCTGTCCTCAGTCATGGATTGATAGGTGGACCAGCGAATGTTGTTGGTGGCATCACCGATGTGGAACACCGTGTAAAGCAGCAGATTCAGCTGGCCACTGCGGGCCCCTACGATAAGGTCGGTGCCGCTGATGGTACTGGTGAATGATTGTCGGATTTCTGTGCGCAGGTACTGGATGCCAAGCAGCAGGGTTACGCTCAGCGTCAGGGTCAGGCAAACGAGAGCCAGTACACGGCGCCGGTACCACAGACTGGCGGCGGAGAGGAAGATGGTGAGCTTGAGCTTGTTCATGGCGCCACCTCCAGGGCCATGCGATGATGAAAGTGCCTGGCCAGTGACTGATCATGGCTGACAAATACAACCGAGCTGTTACTGCGCTCGGCCAGAGTTAGCAGTAGTTCAAGAAAGCGGTCCCGATTGTTGCTATCCAGAGCAGACGTGGGCTCATCTGCAAGAATGATCTCCGGAACGCCGATCAGCGCGCGGGCGGCAGCCACCCTCTGCTGCTGGCCGATCGATAGCCGGGTCACTCCCTGGTGCCAGTGGCTTTGCGGAATGCCCAGTTGTGTCAGCAGGTGTTGGGCAGCTTCGGTGGCGGAGGGTATCGCTCGCGAATGGCGCAGATTTGATAGCCGGCAAGGCAAAAGTGCATTGGTCACAGCGCTCAGATAGGGCACCAGGTTGAACTGCTGGAAGATGACGCCCATATGATCGGCGCGAAGTCGATCCCGGGCGCCGGCCTTCATGGTGGTCAGTTCCTGATTCAGCAGCTGAAGGCTGCCACGGCTGGGCGTGTGCATGCCTGCGAGTAGTCCCAACAGCGTACTTTTACCCGTACCACTGGGGCCGTGCAGGAACAGGTGTTCACCCCGTGTCAGCTGAATATCGGGGAAGGCCAGTTCTCGAGCCTGATTTTGCCATCGGAAGTGCAGATTCCGGGTTCGGATGGCCAGAGTGTCCGGGCGGGAACTGTCCGGCGGTTGTCGTGTCTCGCTGTTCATATCCGTATCGTGCTCGCCGTTGTATGATGGCGCCGGTTGCTGATCTGGTTTTTTGGAGAACCCGTGTTGATGTTCACTGATGTTCTGTCCCGCAAGCTGCTTGCCTGTCTTGGCCTGGGCTTGTTGTTATTGGTTTCCCTGGCGGTCCGTGCCGAGCCCCGGGAGATCGACTGGCTTGAGTTAATGCCTGCGGAAGATCTGGCGCTGCTCGAGACTATGCCGGAAATCGAACATGAGGGCGATGGCCCGCCCCTGTTGCCGGACGAAATCATGACCGGGCGGGTGGTTCCGGAAATGGGCAACGTCGAGGGCCGGATTCCGGGCTTTGTGGTACCTCTGAAAACCACGGACGATATGCGCATTCTCGAGTTCTTCCTGGTGCCCTACTACGGCGCCTGCATCCATGTGCCGCCACCACCCCCAAACCAGATCATCCACGTAAAATACCATGAAGGGTTTACCCTGGAGGCTCTATACGACCCGGTCTGGATCGAGGGGGAGCTGGTGATTGAGCGAACCGAGAATGATCTCGGCACTTCCTCCTATTCCATGGTGGCGCAGTCGGTAGAACCTTACACCGAGTAACGGTTCAGCGGCCAACCCGGAATTGCTGGTCGCCGGCTTCCAGTCTTGTGGCGCCCTGGCCTTCAGGGCCGATCCACTGAACATCCAGGTGTTCCAGTGCCGGAAAGTGCTTCACCATTGGTGTGGTCAGTGTCTGGTGATCGGCAAGTCCGTCACAGGTCAGTGATTGGGTAATCTCGATATCGCTGTGGTCGTTTGCTTGCCCGTCCTCGTGGTCGTGGTCATGGTGTTCGTGCGCATGGTCACTGTGATGGCGGGTCGCCTCGGGCCACGAGCTGTGAAAGCTGGCATCTTCCACGTTGCAGTTGCCATCCTCAGTGTTAATCAGAGGGGTCGATATCAGCCACTGCTCCAGATCCGCCAGTTGCCGATGCTGTTGCTCTGTGCGTGGCTCGTGCTCGAAGCCAAGCAGATTGTATGCGGGTGAGCGAAGGAAGACATCGGCGGTGTTGGTGTCTATGGCTACCTGGAGCTCCGCGTGGCCATGTTGATGGGCGCTGGGGTTGTTGGCCGCGCCCGCGGGCAGCGGAGCCAGTACGGCGCTTGCCAGTGCCACGGTCATGAGAGGCATAACGTATCTGCGCATCGGGTCATTCTGTCCATATCTGATATGTTATAACATTTTTGTCTGACGTGAAGATAAAAGCAACCCCGCCTGCCCGGGTATTCGTGCCAGGATTTCCCCAGAATGCTAGGATACGGTATTCGTCGGGGCACCGCCCCGGCGCGTATCTGAACGTACACCACCGATTTAAGGAAACGGCAGCTTCATGTCCGAAACCGATACCTCCGCCGCCCGTGCGGCTGAATTTGAACGCTGGGCCAACGTGTTTACCGCGCACAAGGCGTTCAGCCACCCCTCTGAGCTGCATGGCGTGCTCTGTGGCCGGCTGGCGGCAGGCTCCCGTATTGACGAGCCCGAGTGGCTGGCTATGGTTTGCGAACACATGGGGCTGGCTGATGAAGCGGCTGAAGAGTCGGATGACCTCGCCCCCTTTATGAACAGCGCCTACGGTAAAACGCTCAAGCAATTGCAGTCCACCGACATGAGTTTTCAGCCGTTGTTGCCAGATGACGACTATGCCATCGAACAACGACTGGAAGCCCTGGTGGCCTGGGTTCGAGGATTTCTGGAAGGCATGGCGCTGGCGGCCGGCGCTTCCCTTGGCCAGGCTCCGGATGAGATCCGGGAGCTGATCGAGGATATGGTGGCCATCAGCCAGCTGTCGGAGGACGAAGAATCCGACGACGAAAGTGAACAGCAACTGCTTGAAATTACCGAGTACGTGCGCCTTGGCGCGCTGGCGGTGTTCACCGAGTTCAATGAGCCGGAGAAGCCGGCAGGCGATTCGCCCACCCTGCACTGATCAGGAGCTATCATGGCTGTGACCATTCCCGTGAAAGAGTTTGCCGAGCGCCGTCGCAAGTTGATGGACCGGATGGCCCCGGACAGCATCGCCATTCTGCCTGCGGCGCCGGAGCGGGTGCGTAACCGCGATGTGTTACACCCGTTTCGTCAGGACAGCGATTTCCAGTATCTGACTGGCTTCGGCGAGCCCGAAGCGGTGTTGGCCCTGATTCCAGGCCGCGAGCATGGTGAAGCGGTTCTGTTCTGCAAGGAGAGGAATCCGGAGAAAGAGCTCTGGGATGGTTTTCTGGTGGGCCCTGAGGGCGCCATCGAACGTTACGGCTTCGACGATGCTTTCCCCATTGCGGATATCGACGATATTCTGCCCGGCATGATTGAAGGCCGAAGCCGGGTCTACTATCCGCTGGGCAAGGATCCGGCATTCGATAACCGGGTGATGGACTGGCTCAAGGTGATTCGCAGCAAGGTTCGTTCCGGAGCGCACCCCCCTGGGGAGCTGGTGGCGCTGGAGCACCTGCTGCATGATATGCGGCTGTACAAGAGTGCTGCCGAAATCAAGGTGATGGCAAAGGCCGGCCAGATCAGTGCCGAGGCCCACTGCCGGGCCATGAAGCGGGCTCGTCAGGGCGGGTATGAGTACAATCTTGAAGCTGAACTGATTCATACCTTTATGGAGCATGGTGCGCGCTCTACCGCTTATCCCTCCATCGTAGGTGGTGGTGCCAACGGCTGCATCCTGCACTACATCGAAAATGCGGCACCGCTGAAAGACGGCGACCTGGTACTGATAGACGCGGGTTGTGAGCTGGAATGCTACGCCTCGGACATCACCCGCACCTTCCCGGTCAGTGGCAAGTTCAGCCCGGAACAGAAGGCGCTTTACGAAGTGGTGTTGGCGGCCCAGTACGCGGCGATCGATGCGGTGAAGCCGGACAATCACTGGAACCAGCCCCATGAAGCGGCTCTGAGGGTGCTGACCCAGGGCCTGATCGATCTGGGCCTGCTCGCAGGCACGCTGGACGATGCTCTGGCCAACGAATCCTACAAACCTTTCTTTATGCACCGCACTGGCCACTGGCTGGGGCTGGATGTCCATGATGTTGGCGATTACAAGGTGGGCGATGCCTGGCGGGTACTGGAACCGGGGATGGCGTTGACCGTTGAGCCAGGGCTGTATATTGCGCCCGACAATACCGACGTAGAGCCGCGCTGGCGGGGTATTGGCATCCGTATTGAAGACGATGTGGTGGTCACCAAAGAGGGTTGCCGAAACCTGACCGAGGGCGTGCCGAAGACCATTGCCGATATTGAAGCTCTGATGGCGGACTGATTCAGTGAATACCGAGCGCGTGGATACTGACCTGATCATTGCCGGTGGCGGCCTGTCCGGGGCCACTCTGGCCCTGGCCCTGGCGCGCCTGGTGCCGGAACTGAAGGTAACGGTAGTTGAGGCGTTTCCGCTGTCACCAGAGGCGTTGCCGGAGGATTACCAGCCCAGCTATGACAGCCGGTCGACGGCACTGGCCTGGGGCTCCCGCCTGATCTTTGATCAGTTGGGGCTGTGGCGGCAGTTGTCTGAGCACGCCACCCCGATCCGCCACATTCATGTCTCTGACCGGGGTCGTTTTGGCGCTACCCGTCTGCATGCCAACGAACACGGTCAGGATGCCCTGGGTTATGTGGCAGACAACCGCTGGATGGGCCTGTGTCTGATGCGGGCTTTGCTGGACACCAGGGTAAGTTGGCAGGCGCCGGCTCAGGTGGAAGGCATGAAGCCCGTGGCTGGCGGTGTCCGGGTGGCCATCCGAAAGGATGGTGCACAGAAGGAACTGACCGCGCGTTGTCTGGTGATCGCCGATGGCGGGCGTTCCGGGCTGCGGGAGAAGCTGGGCTTTGTAACCCGCACCGAAGCCTATGGTCAGAACGCGCTGATAGCCAATGTCTCCACCAGCGACAGCCACCAGTTTACGGCTTATGAGCGTTTTACTGAGGCCGGTCCCATGGCTTTGCTGCCCCATGGTTCCCCGAAGCGGCCGGGGCATCAATCGGCCCTGGTCTGGACCCTGGAAAACGAGGCTCTGGACGAGATCCTGTCACTGTCGGATGAACAGAAATGTCAGAAACTGCAGGAACGGTTCGGTTGGCGCCTTGGGCGTTTTACCCACATTGGCCAGTGCCATCATTATCCCCTGAACCTGACTACGGTAGATGAACCCGCCCGCCCGGGGGTTGTGCTGGTTGGTAATGCCGCTCATGCCCTGCACCCGGTGGCTGGCCAGGGCTTTAACCTGGCACTCAGAGGATTGATGACCCTGGTGGAACAGTTTCGTCGGGCGGTTGATGAAGGGATTTCTATTGGTGAACTTTCGGTACTGGGGCGTTACCAACAACTGCATCGGCAGGACTGGCAGCAGACGGTGCAGTTCTCCGATTCCCTGATCCGGATATTTGGGCAGCCGCTGGCGCCCGTTGCCGCCGCCCGGGATGCAGGGCTGGTGGGGCTGGATCTGTTGCCGGGGGCCAAACGCTGGTTCGCTCGCAAAGCCATGGGCACCGGTGGGCGCAAGCCGCTGGTAGGTTCCGGAGTGTCATCTTTCGAGGCGGAAAAACATGACAGGTAAGTCGGTGGGTGCGGCGTGTTTTGACATTCTGGTGGTTGGTGGCGGAATGGTCGGCTCGGCCCTGGCTCTGGGGTTGTCGCGGCAAGGCTGGAATACCGGGCTGGTGGAAGGAGCCCGGGTTCAGGATCTGTTGGCCCCGGGAGCGACCGCCAGCCATACCGATGACTTCGAGCCCCGGGTCAGCGCCATCTCCCTGGCCAGTGAGCAGCTGCTGGAGCGTCTACGGGCCTGGCGCCATGTCCAGGCCGGCAGGCATTGCGGCTATCGTGGCATGACGGTCTGGGATGCCGACGGCACCGGGCGAATTCACTTCGATGCGGCTGAACTTCATGCTGATACCCTGGGTACCATTGTTGAGAACCGGTCGATTGTCCGCGCTTTGTTTACCGAGCTGGCGGACAGTAACGTTACGGTGATTGATGGTGTGCGTGTGCAGGGCTGGAGTGCCGGAGCCGGAATCCAGTTGGACGATGGCCGAACGCAGTCCGCCAAACTGGTGGTCGGGGCCGATGGTGCCCAGTCGCGGCTGCGCCAGTGGTCGGGACTGGCTACCCGGGAATGGGATTACGATCAGCAAGCGATTGTGTGCACCGTCCGTACCCGGCAGCCGCACCAGTACACTGCGTGGCAGCGTTTTTCGCCCACCGGGCCGCTGGCGTTTTTGCCGTTGTTGACGGAGTCTGGAGACGAGCACTATTGCTCTATCGTCTGGTCACAGGATACGGCCGAAGCCCGCCGCCTGATGGCGTTGGAGACCGAGCAATTCCGGTTAGAGCTGGAGCGGGCGATTGAGCAGCAGCTCGGGGTTATCGAATCCGTTTCGCGCCGCTTTGCGTTTCCGCTGCGTCAGCGTCATGCCAAGGAGTATGTTGCCGACGGCCTGGCACTGGTGGGCGATGCTGCCCACACCATTCACCCGCTCGCCGGCCAGGGTGCAAACCTCGGCTATGGCGATGTGTCGGCCCTACTGGGCGAGCTGGGGCGGGCCAAAGAGCTCGCACTTTCGCCGGCAGACCAGACCGTGTTGGCTCGTTATCAGCGCCGCCGTAAAGGCGAGAACCTGGCGATGATGGCGGCCATGGAGGGCTTCAAGCAGTTGTTTGCCCGGGATGAGCTGGCTATCCGGTGGTTGCGCAATACCGGTATGCGCTGGCTGGACAACCTGGCGCCGCTGAAGAACCGCATTGCCGCCGAGGCTATGGGTATAAAACGCTAACGGTTGTCCATTCTGAGTCGCCGGAACTGTTTTCCGGCGGCCTGTTTTCGTAAACTCCTCGCCTTCGTGTTCAATTTGCAAAGGAACTGTCTATGGCCGGCTCCAGCCTGCTCGTATTACTTGATGACATTGCTGCCGTACTGGATGACGTGGCGGTGATGACCAAAGCTGCTACCAAGAAAACCGCCGGTGTGCTGGGCGATGACCTGGCGTTGAATGCGCAGCAGGTCACCGGTGTTCGACCTGCCCGGGAAATCCCGGTGGTGTGGGCGGTCGCCAAGGGTTCGTTTATCAACAAGGCCATTCTGGTGCCGGCGGCACTGGCCATCAGCTTTTTTGTACCCTGGCTCATTACCCCGCTGTTGATGCTCGGTGGTGCCTTCCTTTGCTTTGAGGGGGCCGAGAAGCTGGTTCACAGGTTCCTGCACAAAGAGCAGGAAGAAAAGCACCGGCAAGAGCTGCGGGAGGCTCTGAAAAAGCCGGAGGTGGACCTTAAAGCGGTTGAGAAAGACAAGATCAAGGGCGCTGTCAGGACCGACTTTATTCTCTCCGCCGAAATCATCGCCATCACGTTAGGAACTGTGGCCGACAAGAGCTTCGGAATGCAGTTTGCGGTGCTGACCGTCGTGGCGTTGATGGTGACCGTCGGTGTGTATGGGCTGGTGGCGGGTATTGTGAAGCTGGACGACGCCGGCCTTTACCTGAGCCAGAAAACCAGTGCCTTCGCTCAGAAGCTGGGGCAGGGCATTCTGTGGCTGGCGCCCTGGATGATGAAAACCCTGTCGGTACTGGGCACCATTGCAATGTTCCTGGTGGGCGGAGGTATTCTGACCCATGGTATACCGGCGGTGTACGGGGCCATTCACCATGTGGCCGGAATGATTTCTTCAGTGCCGGAAGTGCTGGTCACCACGGTCGGGGATGGCCTGTTTGGCCTGCTGGCCGGTGCTATTCTGGTTCTTGTTATTACGCCCGTTGCGAAGCTTTGGGAGCGCCGGGCGGCGTAATCCGTGGCGGGGCCGGCCCGTTCACAGGCAGGCGTCAAACAGCCGGCTGATCAGCACTGGCACAGCGGTTTCAACCCGAAGAATTCTCGGGCCCAGATGCACGCTCCGGCAGCCGGCCTCCTCCAGCTTTCCGACTTCGTAATCGGTAAAGCCCCCTTCCGGACCAATGCACAGGGCAGCCGGCTCATTGAGGTGGGTGGGGCAGGGGGCCGCCATGCCCGGATGCGCTACCAGCGCCCGCTTGCCACTTAGCAGTGCCGGCAGTTCATCTTCCACAAAGGGTTTGAACAGCTTACGGATATGGATCTTGGGCATCACCGTGTCTTTAGCCTGTTCAAGCCCGAGGGTCAGGTTCTCTCTCAGGTGATCTTGGGATAGCCAGGGCGTTTGCCAGAAACTCTTCTCCACCTTGTAGCTGTTGATCAGCCAGAGGTCCTTTACCCCCAGAGAAGCACAGGTCTGCAGTACCCGCCGGAACATCTTGGGCCGGGGCATAGCCAGTATCAGCGTGAGCGGTAAGGGGGCAGGGGGTCGCTGATTCAGGGTTACCAGCAATTCGGCCTCGGTCTCTGTCATTGACAGCACTTCACCATGGCCCATCAGGCCGTTTACCCGGCCAGCCGGTATGCGATGGCCGGTGCCGGCTTTGAGCACCGTTTTCAGGTGCTCCAGCCGACGGCCGCGGAGACGCACCCGGTCCGGGGCGACGAAGTCTTCCTCAAACAGCAGGGCCAGATTCATCAGGCTTCGGGCTCTTCTCCGTCGGCCTCTTCCCGTTCCCGGTAGGCGAGGCGACCAAATATGATGCCGAACTCGAACAGAATCCACATGGGCACGGCCAGGAGCGTCTGGGAGATGATGTCTGGTGGGGTCAGCAGCATGCCGATGATGAAACAGGCCACGACCACATAGGGGCGCTTGGCGGCCAGGTCTTGCGGAGTAGTGGCGCCGGTCAGAATCAGTAGTACCGTCGCAATGGGGATTTCAAACGCAATGCCGAAGGCAAAGAACATCTTGAGCACGAAGTTCAGATAACTGCTGATATCAGGCAGTTCGACAATGCCCTCCGGGCCGATGGCGGTAAAGAAACCAAACACCAGCGGAAAGACCACGAAATAGGCGAAAGCCGCGCCAGCGTAGAACAACAGCACGGAAGTAAACAACAGCGGGAAGGCCAGCCGCTTTTCATGGGCATAGAGCCCGGGCGCCACAAAACTCCAGAGCTGGTAGAGAATGATCGGAATGGCGACAAATACCGCCAGAACCAGTGCCAGCTTCAGGGGCGCAAAGAAAGGCGAGGTGATGTCGGTGGCGATCATGGTCTGGCCGACCGGCAAAAGTTCGCGCAACGGCTGGGACAGCAGAAGATAGAGTTCGTTGGCAAACGGATAGATGACGGCGAAACAGATAATCACCGCCAGCACCATTTTCAGTAGCCGGTTGCGGAGCTCGAGCAAATGCTCGATCAGGGGCATTTCCTGCTGTTCAGACGACGTCTGCTGGCCGTTTTGGGTGGCACTCATGAATGCTTGTCCGAAGGGCTGGTCGGTGAGGATTCACTGGGTTGATCGCTGGCCGCCGCCTCGTCCCTGACGGGTTCATGCGGAGGTTCGGGCTGGTCGTCCGCCTCCGGAGAGGGGGGCGTGACCCGCCGGGTTGCCGGCGCCGGCCTGGGCTTGCGGGTCTGATCGTCCGGCAGGATCATGTGCTCGTACTTTTTCGCCTCATCCAGGGCGCCGCGCACGGTCTTCTCCACATCGTCCAGGCCCACATCACCCGCCTTGCGCAGCTCCTCCCGGAGTTCTTCGGCCTTCAACTGCCGGTCCAGTTCACTGGTGAACTGGCTGACCATGCGCCGGGCGCCACCGATCCAGCGGCCAGCCGCCCGCGCCGCCGTCGGCAAACGCTCCGGGCCGAGCACGAGCAATGCAATCACGCCGCAGATCAGCAGCTCTAGAAAGCCGATGTCGAACATTCAGGGGGTGCTCAGCCTTGCTTTTCTTTGGGCTTGTCTTCCGCCTGGGCTTGGTGCTCGGCGTTCTGTTTTTCCAGCGGTTGCTGTTCGGCGTTCTTCTCTTCCTCGTCGTTCATGGATTTCTTGAATCCACGGATGGCGCCGCCGAGATCGCTGCCGATGTTCCGGAGTTTCTTGGTTCCGAATAACAGGATGACGATGCCAAGTACGATAAGAAGTTGCCAGATGCTGATACCCATGAGGGTTCCTCGTTCAAATGTTGCTGTTGCATGACATTGTACGCCAACCGCTACCCCTTGCGGAAATACCCCTTGGGGGTACTCCTTTACGGATTCCGGGAGGCTTTTTCTTCCAGGCCTGACAGGTCGAAGCGGCTGGCCAGTTCATCCAGAACATCCTTCGGGCCCAGGCCTAACCGTGACAGCATCACCAGGCTGTGAAACCAGAGGTCGGCCGTCTCGTACACCAGGTCCCGGGTTTCGCCGGAATGCTCTGCATCCTTGGCAGCGAGCAGCGTCTCGGTGCACTCTTCGCCCACCTTCTCCAGAATCTTGTTCAGCCCCTTGGCATGCAGGCTGGCGACGTAGGATGTGTCGGGATCCGCGTCTTTGCGGGCTTCCAGTACCTGTGCCAGTCGTTCCAGTACATCACTCACGGTGTCTGCTCCTCAGTTGCTGCCGTAGATGGTGTTCGGGTCTTTGAGAACCGGATCGGCGCTCACCCACTGGCCATCTTTCAGGGTTCGGTAAAAACAGCTTCGCCGGCCAGTATGGCAGGCAATGCCACCTTTTTGTTCCACTTTCAGCAGCACCACATCGGCATCGCAGTCGAGCCTGATATCCCGGAGCACCTGCTGGTGCCCGGAGCTCTCGCCCTTGCGCCAGAGTTTGCCACGGGAACGGGACCAGTACACCGCCTGTCCTTCCTCAACCGTGAGCCGGAGAGATTCCCGGTTCATCCAGGCCATCATCAGGATATCGCCATTATTGGCATCCTGGGCAATGGCCGGCACCAGACCGTCTTCTGTCCATTGGATCTCGTCGAGCCAGTCAGGCTGTACGACGTTAGCGGGAGAATCTTGCATTTTTATGAATCCTGAATCTTTGATGGTTCAGCGACTGCCCCGGAGCATGACGCCTGCCGCTCCGGCAAGCAAGACCCAGCTCCAGACCGGCAGATCGGCCAGCCACTGCCCGGCGTGGGGCTGGCTGCCCACCAGGGCCGCGCCTGCCAGAACCAGGGCGATGAAGCCCCGGCGCCAACGGCGTTCGCTGCGCATTTGCTGCTCTTTCATCAGCGCCAGGGTTGCCCGGTTTTGCGCTTCGGTGGGGCCGCTGGAGCGTATCTGTAGTAGTGCGTCGTGAACCAACTGGGGCATCTCTGGCGATTGCTCGAGCCATGATGGCAGGTGGTTCTGCAGAGACTTGATCAGGCCGGACGGACCGATGCGTTTCCGCATCCAGTCTTCCAGAAACGGCTGGGCGGTACTCCACAGATCCAGATCCGGATAAAGCTGGCGGCCAAGGCCTTCGACATTGAGCAGGGTTTTCTGCAACAGCACCAGTTGGGGCTGCACTTCCATGTTGAAGCGCCGGGCGGTCTGGAACAGGCGTAACAGGAAGTGACCAAAGGAAATATCCTTCAGGGGGCGCTCGAAGATGGGTTCGCACACCGTGCGAATGGCGGCCTCAAACTCGTTGACGCGGGTTTCCGGCGGCACCCAGCCAGACTGGATGTGCAGTTGCGCTACCTGGCGGTAATCCCGGCGGAAGAACGCCAGCAGGTTGCGGGCCAGGTAGCTTTGATCGTCCGGCGCCAGGGTGCCGACAATGCCGAAATCGATGGCAATATATTTTGGGTCGGCCGGATTGGAGATATCCACAAAGATGTTGCCCGGGTGCATGTCGGCATGGAAGAAGCTGTCCCGGAACACCTGGGTGAAGAAGATCTCCACCCCTTTTTCCGCCAGTACCTTCATGTTGACGCCCGCCTTTTCGAGTGCGGGTACGTCGGCAATAGGAATGCCGTGAATGCGTTCCATCACCAGCACCGATTTGCGGGTATAGTCCCAGTCGATAAAGGGGATGTAGATCAGCGGGGAGTTCTCGAAATTCCGTCGCAACTGGCTGGCGTTGGCGGCCTCCCGTTGCAGATCCAGTTCGTCGTGGATGGTGGAGTCGTAGTCTGCCACTACCTCCGCCGGGTGCAGCCGCTTGCCTTCGGACCAGTACTTCTCCAGCAGGCCGGCCATCAGGTACATCAGGCCCAGATCCTGGCGAATGACTTTGTCGATGCCGGGGCGCAAAACCTTGACCACCACCTTCTGGCCGTTGGGTAGCGTTGCGGCGTGCACCTGGGCCACCGACGCCGAGGCCATCGGATCTGGACTGAACTCGGCAAACAGTTCCGAGACGGGCGCACCCAACGATTTCTCGATAATGCCTCGGGCCTGTTCACTGGGGAATGGCGGAACCCGATCCTGTAGCTGTTTCAGGGATTCGGCCATGTCATCCGGCAATAGATCCCGGCGGGTAGAGAGAATCTGTCCGAACTTAACGAAAACCGGGCCCAGCTCTTCCAGGGCCAGACGCAGGCGGTCACCCCGGCTCAGTTTTGGCTGTGGGAACAGGTGCCAGGGTGCCAGCAAAAAAAAGATTTTCAGGGGTGTGGGCAGCTCAGACAGCGGCAGAAATGTGTCCAGCCGGTAGCGGCAGAATACCCAGGCAATTCGGAACAGGCGTTGCAGGCGGGTCACAGGGTCTCCGTATTGTTATCGCTGCCGGGTGCTTGCAGTTGCTTCAGCCGAGCCTCCAGGCGTTCGGTGCGCAGGCTCAGCTCATCGATATCCTGAAATGTGGCCTCCAGCTCCCGCCGGCCGGGCAGAGTGCGGCTCTCTTCGTGGACGTATTCCTCCACATTGGCGTTCATGGTGCTGAAAGCCTGGCGGCTCCACTTGACTGCCTGGCGGATGCGTTTGCCGATGAAATGGGCCGGCACATCGCCCAGGTGGTTTGCCATGGCCGCTTCCCAATCCGGTTGCAGCTGGTTCAGAGCGAGCTGCAACTGGTGGGCCAGGGCCGTGTCGCCCTCCACCGTCAGGCGTTCGTCCGCAAATACCCGGTCATCGCCCAGTGCCAGGGCGGCAAAGGCGACCGGCCGCCCGGTGATGATTAACACCGGTTGCGGATCCGGCTGACTGCGAACCTGTACCCGTTCGCCAACGCGATTCAGGGTCCAGTGTATGGTGACCGGGGCCGTAATGGTGAACTGAACCGGCCCGCCCAAGGCGCCCAGCAAGGCACGTTGGCCCGCCGGGTCCAGTGCCAGCGCCCGGTTCAGGGCGCCCTCAATAATGGCGCCTGTCGCAGACAGCAGGGTCGGGCCGGGGAACATCAGGGTTTGATTCCCACGTGCAGGGCCACGATGCCGCCGGTCATGTTGTAGTACTTGCAGTTCACCAGGCCGGCAGTTTCCATCATGCCCTTCAGGGTTTCCTGATCCGGATGCATGCGGATGGACTCGGCCAGGTACTTATAGCTCTCGCTGTCCCCGGCAATCAGCTGGCCCATCAGGGGCAGGGCGGTGAAGGAATACGTGTCGTAGGCCTTGCTCAGCAGCGGGTTGGTGGGCTTGGAGAATTCCAGCACCATCAGCTTGCCGCCCGGCTTAAGTACCCGGGCCATATCCCGCAGGGCCTGATCCTTGTCGGTCACATTGCGTAGGCCGAAAGCAATAGACACCGCCTGGAAACTGTTGTCCGGGAACGGCAGGTGTTCGGCATCGGCCTGTACGTATTCGATGTTGCCGGCGTAACCCCGGTCGGTCAGGCGGCTGCGACCCACCTGCAGCATGGAGGCATTGATATCGGCCAGCACCACTTTGCCGGACGGGCCCACCAGATCGGAAAACTTCATGGTCAGGTCGCCGGTACCGCCGGCAATGTCCAACACCTGATGGCCCGGGCGTACGCCGCTCAATTCAATAGTAAAGCGCTTCCACAGGCGATGAATGCCCATGGACATCAGGTCGTTCATGAGGTCGTACTTGCCGGCGACACTGTGGAAAACCTGGGCCACCTGACCGGCCTTCTGGCTTTTCGGCACATTGCGAAAGCCGAAGTGGGTAACGTCGTCCTGGCCGTTGCCTTGGGTGCCCGGTGCTTGCTGCTCGCTCATGGAAGTTGGTCCTGTCAGAATCTAAGCCCTGTATTCTAACCTTTGAGGGGTTGGCTACAAGTTTATTGCCGGCTTACACTGTAAAACCGTTTCCAAATCACTGAGAAAACTGATTCATGTCTGTTATCGATATCCATCGCGCCCATTCCCTGGACAAGGAGCACGCCCGCGAGGCGGCCGAAACCCTGGCCAAGGATTTGTCCAAACAATTCGATGTCAATTACCAGTGGGAAGGCGATCTGCTGAAGTTCAAACGCAGCGGTGTCAAAGGGCAGCTGGATATTTCCGAGAACGACCTGCATATCCGTCTGGAGCTGGGGTTGATGCTGCGGCCGTTCAAATCCCGCATTGAGCAGGAAATTCACTCCCAGCTGGATCAGATCATTCAGGCCTGAATCCCGCTACAGGTCATCCGGCAGGGAGAAAGGGGTCGGGTGGCCTGCCAGAATGTTGTCCATCACTCGTTGCTCCCGGCTGAGCAGGCGATCAATCAGCAGGTCGACCCGATTCATTTTCCGAAAGGCGCTGTAGCCACGGTGCAGAAAGCTGTGCAGATCACCCAGGTCGGCCATCTCGGCCGGACCGCGGGTCATGGACAGTAGCCAACCGAGGGTGCGATTGCGAACGTAGCGATCCAGTTCCTGCCCGGTTTCCGCTACCAGAGCCAGTTGTCGCTCGCGAATTGCAAGCTGTTTGCTGGCGCGATAAGCCTCGCAGTAACGCTCATCATCAAGACCTGTTGCCGAAAAGCCCTGCTGCGCAAGTATCTCTGCCAGCTCAAGATCGAGGCTCTGGGTAATCAGGTTGAGCTCGACCAGGCCGGCAAAGGTGGCCAGCAGGTGGTCGGGAAGCCATTTCACCATCTTCGGAAATACCCGGTCGATGTTGTCGTCCCGGCGGGTCATGCCGGCAGGGGCATAGAGGTCGGTCAGCAGAAATTCCAGGCCGGTGTGGTAGCCCGGGTGACGGTAGAGATCCAGATGGGTGTTTTTCAGCCGCTCTGCCTGCCAGTCTGCCACCTGGTGGGCCTCATCCCGCAGGGGGTGCCCGGCCTTGTGTTGGCGGAAATCGTGGTATTCCAGCAGCAGGTGTTTCAGACGGTGGGCGTTCTCTGTGTGCACATCCGTGGCAACCAGCCGCTCACGATACATTAAAGGCTCCAATCAACCGGGCAGAAAAGCGCCAGTTTAACGAAGCCTTCGGTGTGACGCACCTGCCCGTTTGCGTTGAATTCAGCCTTGGGCCGCAGCCTCAAGGGTTTCCAGGCCCGGCACCCACTCCTTGCTGTCCAGCGTGATGAAGTGGCTGGGGGCTTCGGTTTCGACAATGCGCATGGTGGTGGGGCTGGTGCGAGCGCTGGCCAGCATGGCCTGGCGATCCAGTATTCGGTCGGTGGCCGGTATCAGGAAGGTCCCGTGGCGCACATGGCGATACACCGAGGTGTCGGTGCGGGCCATCCATTCCATGATGTTCTCGATGTTGCGAACAATGGTCAGATGGTCTTTGGTGGCATAGAACAGTTTGCTCAGCAATTGGCGCTTGCGCGGGTTCATCTTGCCGAAGAAGGTCTGACCATAGGCCGACTGGGGGGCGCTGTTGATCAGGCGAATCAACCAGGGCCACATGCCATGGCTGACTGGTTCGAGCAATGTGGTTACCAGCGCATGCAGTTTGCCCTGGGGCAGGACCGGCGCTTCCAGTACCACTTCCACGTTTTCGTAAAGCTCCGGCCACTGCCGGATGGCCTCCAGAATCACCGCGCCACCCCGGGAATGGCCATGGATCCGGATGTTCTCGGTGCTGGGCAGGTTCTGCAACGACTGGTTCAGGATGCAGGCGTCGTATTCGATGGTGCCTTCAAGGTGTTTGATGGGCACTTCCCAGGCCGGATTCTCTGGCGTTACACCGTTCACCGGGATGTGATAGTTACTGCAGGTGAGCAGAATCAGTTCGGTGGTGGGGCCATCGTAGGCCTGGGTAAAGTAACAGTGATTCTCAAGAAAGCCATGCACGCCAATAACGGTGTGCTCTGCTGTGCCACTGTGATTACGCACAGACACAGCACCCCGGCCCACGCGGTAAACCCGGCCGGAAAACATTTCGGAATAGGCGCTTTCGATCGGTTTGATCAGCTTGCGAACATGACTGGCTTTCATGATTCATCTCCCTCCGGCCGCTTTTCGTTGTGTTATTGGTTTTGCTGAGCCGGTATGACATTTGTACCGTGAATGCCGAACGGGTTTAGTGGCGCCAGTGCCTGCAAAAATGGTGTGTTGAGGCCAATTGGCCGATCCGGGGCACGGTTTTATAACCATGGCACCGGGCCATATAACCAGTATAGGACTGAACAGTTACTCACGTGTAATTTTTTGTAACTCTGTGCGCGGTGCCCGAGGATGGAGCCGGTATCCGGACTCTGGCACAATGCCGGATTGGTTTTCTTTCCTACAGGCACGCTATTGATCGGGGATAATCGGGTTTGAGCCAGGAGCAATCGCATCTCATGCTGCCTTCGGATTCAGCCTGGCTGGCTCTGGAACGGCCCGAAAACCCGATGACCATCACCATCATGCTGAGGGTCGACGGGCTGACGCCGACCCGTTTCCGGGAGTTTCTGGAGGTATACTGGCTGGCCTGGGAGCGGTTCCGCTGCCGCCCGGTGTGGCGTGCGCCTGCCTGGTACTGGGAGAAAGACCAGACCTTTTCCGCCCCCCAGCACCTTGATGTGGCGCTGGACCGATTCGAGCCGGAACAGCTGCAGGACTGGGTCTCCGAGCGCCTGAACGAACCCTTGCCGCTGTATCGTCCACGCTGGAAATTCTGGTTGGCACCCAACGCACAGGGTGGCGCTGCGTTAGTTTTGAGGCTGCATCACTGTTACGCTGATGGCTTGTCCCTGCTGGGTATTTTTGACCGCCTGTGCCCGGCATCGCCGCGACAGTATCCGGCCGTTTATGGATCAACGGAGGAGCCCCGCGCTGGAGCCTGGATGGCGGCTGCCCAAAGCTGGCTGGAAGCCCGGATGGCAGAGGCGATTCCGGCCGTCTCTGGTTCTGTCGATACGCCATCAACGCCAGGCACTGGCAAGAGCATGGCAGGCCGTGCCCTGGAAAACAGTCTGCGCCTGGTGCACGAATTCAGTGAGTTTCTGGTGAGCCCAGAGGACTCTCCGTCTGAGTTGAAACGCCCGCTACTGGGCCGACGCAGCTGCCGCTGGTCCTCCCCGGTACCTCTGTCCCGCTTCCGCACGATTGCCCGGGCAACCGGTACAACCATCAACGATGTCCTGCTCGCCTGCGTGGCGGCGGCAGTCAAGCCCCGACTGGGCATGACTCCGGAGCAACTGGATGAGGCGGTGATGCACGCGGCGGTGCCGGTCGACATCCGGGCTCGCCTGCCCGACGGCGTGCGGCCGGAAGAGGGCGAGCCCGGTAACTGCTTTGGCACGGTGTTCGTGCCTTTGCCGGTGGATGGAGAGAGTGCCCTGGAGCGGTTGTTCCGGATCAAGCATGAAACCCGGAAACTGAAGAAGAGCTGGCAGCCTGGCCTGGCCTGGGGGCTAACCAGCTGCGCGGCACTGATTCCCGAACCGGGACGCAGGCCCTTCGCCGACCTGTTCTTCGGGAAAGCTTCGGCGGTGGTATCTAACGTTCCTGGCACTCCGGACACCCGCTATCTGGCTGGATGTGAGATCACCGAGCAGATGTTTTGGGTGCCTCAGGCCGGTGATATCGGGCTGGGTGTCAGCATTGTCAGCTACGGCGGACAAGTGCAGTTTGGTGTTGTGGCGGACGAGGCTGTGATGGCGGATCCTGCAGCCTTTGTTGAGGATTGCCTGAAAGAGCTGGAGCACTTCGGTGCCGACTAAGACCATCGGATAAGCGGATTATCTTCCCTCTCCATACAAATGTTCCGGATTGAGGTCTACCTTTGTTTTGTTAGCGCGAAAGGCTGCGTTGCCCCGCGACAAATACAACAAAGAGGAAGATGTCATGATCTATGCACAACCCGGAAAAGAAGGTTCCATTGTCTCCTTCAAATCCCGCTATGAAAACTTTATCGGTGGCGAGTGGGTGGCGCCGGTTAAAGGCCAGTATTTCGAGAACATCACCCCTGTTACCGGTGCGGTCATTTGTGAAGTGCCCCGTTCCTCGGCCGAGGATATCGACCTGGCGCTGGATGCCGCCCACAAGGCGGCGCCGGCCTGGGGCAAAACGTCGCCAACCGAACGTTCCAACATCCTGCTGAAAATTGCCGATCGCATTGAAGCCAACCTTGAGCAACTGGCCGTGGCGGAAACCTGGGACAACGGCAAGGCGGTGCGTGAAACCCTGAATGCCGACATCCCGCTGGCCGCCGATCACTTCCGTTATTTCGCCGGTTGTATCCGGGCTCAGGAAGGGCACATGGGCGAAATTGACCATAATACCGTCGCCTACCACTTCCACGAACCGCTGGGCGTGGTTGGTCAGATCATCCCCTGGAACTTCCCGTTACTGATGGCGGCCTGGAAGCTGGGCCCCTGCCTGGCCGCCGGCAACTGTACGGTGCTCAAGCCCGCCGAACAGACTCCGGTCAGTATTCTGGTGCTGATGGAGCTGATTGGTGACTTGTTGCCTCCGGGTGTGATCAACATCGTCAATGGCTATGGCCCGGAAGCCGGCGAAGCCCTGGCGACCAGCAAGCGTATCGCCAAGATCGCCTTTACCGGTTCCACGCCGGTTGGTTCGCATATCCTCAAGTGCGCGGCGGAAAACATTATCCCGTCTACGGTGGAGTTGGGCGGCAAGTCGCCGAACATCTACTTCTCGGATGTTATGAAGGCCGAGCCGGAGTTCATCGACAAGTGTGTGGAAGGCCTGGTGCTGGCGTTCTTCAACCAGGGGGAAGTCTGTACCTGCCCGTCCCGGGCGCTGGTTCAGGAAGACATGTTCGAAGAATTCATGCACAAGGTGGTTCAGCGTACCAAGGCCATCAAACGTGGCAACCCGCTGGATACGGACGTCCAGGTGGGTGCCCAAGCCTCCAGGGAACAGTTTGACAAGATCATGTCGTACATGGAAATCGGTCGCCAGGAAGGCGCGGTTGTACTGACCGGCGGTGACCGTGAGCACCTGGAAGGTGAGTTCAACAACGGCTTCTACATCCAGCCAACCCTGTTCAAGGGCGACAACAAGATGCGGGTTTTCCAGGAAGAAATCTTTGGCCCGGTGGTGGGCGTTACCACCTTCAAGACCGAGGAAGAAGCCCTGGCGATTGCCAACGACACCGAGTTTGGTCTGGGTGCCGGTGTCTGGACCCGAGACACCAACCTGGCCTACCGCATGGGCCGCAACATCCAGGCCGGTCGGGTCTGGATGAACTGCTACCACGCTTATCCGGCCCACGCCGCGTTCGGTGGTTACAAGAAATCCGGGGTTGGCCGGGAAACCCACAAGATGGCGCTGGAGCACTACCAGCAGACCAAGTGTATGTTGACCAGCTACGACACCAACCCACTCGGATTCTTCTGAATAATATGGGTGCGCGGCCGCGGGCTTCCGTGGCCGCTTTGTTCGTCCAACTTTATATTTTGTAGACACTCGGTCTAATTTCTGGGATATTAATTAGACGCTCGGTCTAATTAAGGGTGATGGATGAATCAGCTACCAGTAAAGCGCCGACGGGGCAGGCCGCCCAAATCCTCGGCAGCGAGTTATCAGAACACCCGGGATACCTTGATCCAAGTGGGCCTGGGGGTGCTGACAGAGAAGGGCTACTCCTACACCGGTATAGACGAAATCCTGCGACAGGCGGGCGTGCCCAAGGGCTCCTTCTATCATTACTTCGACAACAAGGAAGCCTTCGGCAGGGCCCTGATTGAGGCTTACGGCCAGTTCTTTGCGAAGAAGCTGGAGCGCTCGTTGTCCGATGCGTCCCTCAGCCCCCTGGCGCGGATTCAGGCCTTTGTGGATGGCGCCAAAGCGGGCATGCAGAAGTTCGATTATCGCCGGGGATGCCTGATTGGCAATCTCGGTCAGGAAATGGCGGCTTTGCCAGAGAGCTTTCGGAGTTTGTTGTGCGCCGTTTTCCGGGACTGGGAGTCGCGGGTTGAGCGGGTTCTCGAAGAAGCTCGCAAGCTTGGTGAAGTGCCCCAGAGCCTGTCCTGCGACCAGATGGCACAATTCTTCTGGACAGGGTGGGAAGGTGCGGTGCTAAGGGCCAAGCTGGAACAATCCCCGGAACCGCTTGACCGTTTTGCCCAGGGCTTTATGGCGCTGGTGCGCGGTTCCTGATGACAACCGATCTACTCACGTTCACGAAACAGTGGAGGCAACATGTTCAAAGCAATCCTGATAGAAGGCAGCCGTGGCGACCAGCAGGTGGCGCTGAAATCCGTTGATGAGTCCCAGTTGCCCGAAGGCGATGTGACCGTTGAGGTGGCCTACACCACCCTGAACTACAAAGATGGACTGGCCATTACCGGCCGCGCGCCCATCGCGAAAACCTATCCGATGGTGCCGGGCATTGACCTGGCTGGCGTGGTGACGGAATCGTCCAACCCTGAGTTCAAGGCCGGAGACGAAGTGGTTCTTAATGGCTGGGGCGTGGGCGAGAAGCACTGGGGTGGTCTGGCCCAGAAAGCACGACTGTCCGGGGACTGGCTGATCCCGCTGCAGGCGCCATTCACGGCCCGTCAGGCCATGGCCATAGGTACCGCGGGGTATACCGCAATGTTGTGCGTGATTGCGCTGGAGAAGCACGGCGTCACACCGGATTCCGGCGACATTCTGGTGACCGGGGCCACTGGCGGAGTCGGCAGCGTAGCCGTCGCCATCCTGGCCAAGCTGGGTTATTCGGTAACGGCAGTGACCGGCCGGCCCGAAGAAGAAGCCTACCTGAAATCTCTGGGTGCCAAACAGATTCTGGATCGGGCCGAGCTGAGCGAGCCCGGTAAGCCGCTGGCTCGTGAAACCTGGGCCGGGGCGGTGGATGTGGCCGGTGGCCAGGTGCTGGCAAACGTCTGTGCCGGCATGAAATACCACGGTGTGGTGGCGGCTTGCGGGCTGGCAGCGGGCATGGATTTCCCGGCGACAGTGGCGCCTTTCATTCTGCGTGGCGTGACCCTGTGTGGCATCGACAGTGTGATGGCGCCGAAAGCAGACCGTTTGCACGCCTGGAAGCGTCTGTCTGAGGATCTGTCCCCTGAGTTGCTGGACAGCATGATCACCGAAGTGGCCTTTGACGACGTCATCGACGCCGCCAGCCGGCTGATGGACGGCAAGATCCGGGGTCGGATTGTGATTCCCGTGGCCGGGTAATTCCGGCCCGTCTCCCTAACGATACAAAGAAACAGAGGACGTACCATGCCAGCACAGAACGAATTGCCCATCAGCCGCTTCCCGGTGCCCGAGCTGGATGCTTTGCCGGAGGATATCCGCAGCCGTATTCTCAAGGTTCAGGAGAAGTCCGGTTTTATCCCCAATGTGTTCCTGGCGTTGGCGCACCGGCCAGCGGAGTTTCGGGCGTTCTTCGATTACCACGATGCCTTGATGGAAAAAGACAGCAACCTCACCAAGGGTGAGCGTGAAATGATCGTGGTGGCCACCAGCAACCTGAACCAGTGTCAGTATTGCGTGGTGGCCCACGGGGCAATTTTGCGGATCCGGGAAAAGAACCCGCTGGTGGCCGATCAGGTGCAGTGAATTATCGCAAAGCCGATATCACCGAGCGGCAGAAGGCCATGCTGGATTTCGCCGTGAAGGTCTCCCAATCAGCATACGAAGTCAACGACAGCGATTTTCAAACGCTGCACGAGCATGGCTTCACCGATGAGGACGCCTGGGATATTGCCGGCATCGCGGCCTTCTTCGGCCTGTCCAACCGCATGGCCAATGTCACCAGCATGCGCGCAAACCCCGAGTTCTACTCCCTGGGACGATAAACAGCCGGGGCTTCGCCCCGGATTTTCCGGCCTGCCGTCTCCCCTGTAATACCTTCTTACATACTCCTGAGCGTCTCCTCGCAATACTCCCTGAAGCCGGTTCGGTTCCGGCAAAGATCAATAATATTCAGGGAGTGGTACATGAAAACAATAACGGCGGAATCCAGAACATTCAGGGGTGGCTATCGTTGGCTGGTGGCCGGCGCGGTATTGATCTTGTTGCAGGGATGTGGGGGCGGAGGCTCGGACTCTTCTGATCCCTCGGACTTTGATGCCCCGGTTGAGCCGGTGAACGTCGGAGGTGACGGCGATCTATACGCACCGGATCGGGTGCTGGCCGTAGACATCCGCATGCCGGCTGACGAGTTTCGCCAACTCCGCAGCGAGGCCCGAACCCTGGCCAGTACCGATCGAGAGTGTGTGCCGGCATTCGAATACACCGAGTTTACGGCCCGGGTAACGATCGATGGCGAATCGATGGACAAGGTTATCGTTCGCAAAAAAGGCTATATGGGCTCCCTGAGCCCGAGTATTCCCTCTCTCAAGCTGGATTTCAACGACCTGCAGAAAGGCCGGACCTACCAGAATTCCTCACGGATGACCCTGAACAACAATCGCCAGGATCCTTCCAATGCCAGGCAATGCATGGCGTATGACCAGTTCCGTGAAGCCGGCATTGCGGCACCAAGATGCAACTACGCCAGGGTAACCGTGAACGGCGAAACACTCGGCGTGTTTACCAATGTAGAGCCTCTTAAAAAGCCTTTCCTGACCCGTGCGTTCGGCAACGATGAGGGTAATCAGTATGAGGCGCAGACCGCCGATTTTGGTACCTGGCTGAGCCAGCGATTGGAGAAGAAGACCAACGAAAAGGAAAACGACCGAAGCGATCTGCAAGCCGTTGCAGAAGCTCTGGCGTTGCCAGATGAGCAGATGCTGAACGTGTTGCCGCAGTTGGTCGATGTGGACCAGTTCATCCGCTTCTGGGCGGTGGAGACCTTGCTCGGCGCCTGGGATTCTGCCACCGGTAATGCCAACAACTTCCATATTTACCGTAACCCGGAGGACGGACTGTTCCATTTCGTTCCCTGGGGGGCCGACACGGCTTTTCGCGGGGACCATCCGCTCAAGCCGCTAACCGGTGTTTTCTATCGCAACTTCCGGCTCGCAGATCGTCTGTTCCAGATACCCGAATACCGGGCAGCCTATTATGCGGAGCTGGAGAACCTGTTGGAAACCCAGTGGGATGAGAATGCCTTGACCGACCGCCTGGCGCGCATTCGTCAATTGACCGGAACCACCGAGGAGGCGGCGGCCAGCCTGCAACGCTTTATCATCGGCAACGGTGAGCCGGGCGACGATGATTACCAGCCCGCCCGCAGGGCTGTTCTGGAACAGGCGATGGCGGCGGAGACGCCGACAGGCGAAGTCTCGCTTCTGGCAGACAAGGAGCCGGATTGCAGCGCGCCCACCACGACGGCTTTGACGGGCAACATCACATCCCAGAGCGGAAATGACCGAGGTGCATTCAATTTCACCTTGCCGGACGGGCGCAACGTCAGTGCCAGCCTGACCTACGCCGCCTTTGAAGTGGACAGCCTGGTGTATTCCGTGGACCGGGAAACCAAACCGGCGGTCGTTAGCCTCCTGATGATCGGCGTGGATGCCGGTGACAGCTTCAAACCCTATGTGCTTCAGCTGTTTATTGAATCGTCGGACTACGTACCGGGTAGCCATCGCCTCCATGGCTTTGCCACCAATGCGCTGCTGTTTGAGGTGGATGAGAGCCTGCCCGGAGATGTCCGGACGATTGCTCTGGGAGCTCAAGGGCAGATTACCCTGATCAGTGTTGGCACCGGGGAGCAGGCCGGGGACGTGGCAATCACCCTGGATGCCACCCTGGAGTACGTGGCCGACGTGCCATGAACATGGCCGTTGGTAGCCCGGTGGCGAGATTTGCCGGGCATTCCCTTGAGGCGCAGTCAAGAGCGCTCCTGATGAACCGTGTGGACACCAAGTTCATGATTCCGGCTCAGGAGCTAGACCAGTGTCTTCAGGGCCTGGAGCGCGAGTATTCGATGCTTGAGATTGGGGCGGCTCGGCGTTTTACCTACGACACCCTGTATCTGGATACGCCGGACAGCCAGCTGTATCTGGATCATCACAACGGCAAGCTCAATCGTTTCAAGCTGCGGATTCGTCACTACCGGCAAAGCGGAGAGAGCTTTCTTGAAGTCAAGAAGAAGAGCAACCGGCAACGCACCATCAAAACCCGCTTGTCGTTAACCGGAGACGGTCGGGACCCGCGCGTCATCAATGATTTCCTTTCCGGGCAATTCGGCCTTCCGGCTGCAGGGATGCGGCCGGCACTTTTTGTCCGGTATGAACGGATGACATTGCTCCGGCGGGACGGCCATGAGCGGGTGACGGTGGATACCGGGCTCTCATTCCAGACGCCTGATCGACAGCATTCCGTTGCGCTCCCAGGTCTTGCCATTTTCGAAATCAAATATGACCGGAAAGCCTCTGGCTCGCCTTTGATGGCGCGTCTGGCCGCGCTCGGATACAGGCCGGTGACTTTCAGCAAGTACTGCGTTGGTCGGGTTTTTCTGGACGGAGACAACCTGAAAACCAATCGATTCAAACCGTTGTTAAGGAGCGTTCATGGAATCTGCAGTTGACCTCCATTTTGTTATCCGGCTGTTGATTAATGCGGCCTCGGTATTGGTCTTGATTCGCTGTTATTACCGCTATTCCCGTCACCGGGAGAATGCCGCCTCTTTCATTCTCTTCGGCGTTGGCGTGTTTCTGGTGACGGCGCTGCTGCATTCGGTCACGGTCACGATGGGCTTTGCCTTTGGCCTGTTTGCCGTGTTCTCGATGCTGCGTTATCGCACCGAAGCCCTGGGTATCAAGGAGATGACCTACCTGTTCCTGGTGATCGCCATGGCCTTGCTGGCGGCAGTCGGGACCATGCACCACCTGGAGTTGATCATGCTGAATGGCCTGGTCATCGCCCTGGCGGTTGTGCTCGAGACCCGCATCCTGTTACCGCGACACGGTGAGAAGGAGGTGGAATACGAAAAGATCGAGAACGTCCACCGGCAACAACAGGCAGCCTTGATTGCCGATCTCAGGGAACGCACCGGGCTGGATGTGTTCCGGGTTGATGTGGTGTCTGTCAGCTACCTGAGAGACACCGCGATGCTTCGGATGCACTATCACCTGGAGGCGGGGCATGACTGAACAAACTGGCAAACTGCTGGCCTTTGCGCTGCTGCCGATGATTAGTGCAGGCGCCCTGGCGAGTGATGGCGACGGGCGTGCTCAGGCGGAGGTGAGTGGTTACATCGCGGCCGGTGTCGACCACTACGGCGCGTTCCATGATGAGGACGGAGAAGAATCCACCACGCATGGCGTGTTGCGCAACGCCAAGCTCCAGGTTGAACTGGCGTGGGGCGACGCCTGGGAGGCTGAGATTGACGGCGGCTACGAGATTGAAGGCGATAACAAAGACGCAGAGTTGGGCGACGCCTCTGTGCAGTACAACGGCCCTGATCGCCTCGCCATCCGGCTGGGCCAGTTCAAGGAGCCGTTCGGTATGGAACGGCTGACCAGCTACTCAAGTCTCGGTACGGGTGAGCGCTCAATGGCTACATCGGCCTTTGCACCGGGCCGTTCACTGGGGATTATGGTAGGGCAGTACCGGAAATCCTCAACCTGGGCGCTGGGTATATTTAGCGATGAGCGTAAACCGGAAGACGGCAGCGCTGTAACTGCCAGGGTCTCCCGCGCTCCCGTCCGCTCGGAGGATCAGGTACTCCACATCGGTGCAGCGGCATCCTGGCGACAGCATCGAGAGGAGGAGTTCCAGATCAAGGATGAGGCCGAGGTGTTCAGCGCTGACAACGTGGTTCGCAGTCCCCGCTTTGAGGCCCGTGAAAGCAGGCTTGCGGGCGTGGAGGCCGGTTGGCAGTTCCATCGGTTGACGGTGACAGCAGAAGTCATGGCTCAGGAGGTGCGTCGTAAAGGCGGCGAATGGTGGCGGTTTACCGGGGGCTATGTCCAGGCCGGCCTGCTGTTGACCGACGACCCGCGCCCATACGAGCGAGGCGAGTTCAAGCGCATCAAGCCAAAGAGTACCGGCGGCGCCTGGGAACTGGTGGCGCGTTACAGTGCCGTTGACCTGAGGGATCGAAGCATCGGGGCGGAAGCCAGCGTCACCACCGTGGGCCTGAATTACTATCTGGGTAAAGACATTCAGCTTCGCTTGAATTACCTGATGCCGGAGATCAGCGGTAATCGTCTGTCGCCGGATCCCGGGGGCAATGCCGCGACCCTGCGGCTGGTTTACCGGTTTTAGTTTGGAGGGCGAGTGCTTTTGTCGGGCCCATCGATATGCCGGGGTAGTTCCAGTATCACCTCGGTCCATTGCCCGGGTTCGCTGGCAATTTTCATGACACCACGATGATGCCGCATGATGGTGTGGCAGATACTCAATCCCAGCCCCAGGTTATCCGGCGTCTCGCTGGTGGAGAAAAACGGGTCAGTCAGTCGCTGCAGGTCACTGGAGTCGATGCCTTTGCCATTATCCCGGACGGTAATGCTGGTCACGGCTTCGGTGGAGGCAGCGGTAATCCGGATTTGCGGTCGTGCAGGGCTAGCAGCACGGATGGCTGACGATGCATTCATCAGGAGGTTGACGAACACCTGAATCAGCGGTGACGGAAAACAGGCGACCGAGAGGCCAGCGGGGATCTGGGTGGTGACTGCGGTGCCCTGCAACTGGTGCCGGCAAAATCGCAGCGCCGTTTGCACCAGCTTGTCGAGATTTACAGCCTCCGGGCCATGATCCGGCGCCGGGCGGGAGAATTCGATCAGATCCGAGACGATCTCTGCAATCCGGTGTTGATGGCTTGCCGCATCGTCCAGCGCCTCGGCTACGTCCGGATTCCGGTTGATCGCCGCGGAAAAGTCTACCGCCTGTATGGCGCAATTGAGCGGATTGGTAATCTCGTGCAGCAGACCCTTGGCCATGTGGCTCAGGGCCTGGTGTTTCTGCTCCTGGGCCAGTTTGTCCTCGGTGGCCTCCAGTGTCTGCAAGGCGCGGGAAAGTTGCCGGTTTCGATCTCTGAGCAGAAACTGCAGGGCCAGCAGGTTGCGCAGGAACTGGGAGAAAAACCACGCCGATAACGGTGACACCACCAGGCACATCAGAATCAGCCAGTTGGTGATTACGCCGATAAGCACGGTGACAATCTGATCGGCCGGGACTGTGACCGCGGTGGCCAGCACCAGAAGTATCAGGTTGGCCGCCAAAATGATGCTGGTGTGCTTCAGCGACAGGGTGATGATGCCGACCGAGCTGATAAAAAAGAACAGCCCCACCACAGGCGCGATGGCGGCGCCGGCACCGATATAGCCGAGGTAGCTGAATGTCGCCATGTTGATGAATACGAGATAGACAACCAGCGGTGCCGCTCGCCGCAACCGGGTGAAGCGATGAGCCAGAATGAGCGCTGTCAGCACCCCGGTGTAGAGCAGGTAACCGGCAAACACCGGGGGCTCCACCGAGTGCGAGAGCTGTCCGGCCAGGAAAAGCAGGGTGCCGATAAACGCGATGATCAGGTAAACATCGGCGAACAGCGGCAGCACGCGGTACCGGTACTGGGTGCGCGAAAAACGTTCGAACCGCCGTTGCCGATCAACGGGCAGCTGTTTGATCTGCTCAATACCGGAGAGCAGGTTCATGGTAACGCCCTTTGGTGATGTCTTTGCATAAACAGAATCAGCTCCGGCAGGCGTTCGAAGCCCAGCTTGACGAAGATCCGGTCCTTGTAGGAATGCACCGTTTTACAGGACACCCCCAGTTCCTCAGCGATATCTCGAACCGCGATCCGCTGTGACATCAGTCTCGCCACCTCCCGTTCGCGGCCGGACAACGCCTGGTAAGCGGTAAGAGCGTCATCAGCCCGGTCGCGTGTTGATTGCCAGTTGCCAAGGTATACCTGACCGCTGCGAATGTAGAACAGGGTTTTGATCAGTTCCTGGATCGACTGCTGTTTCGAGACCACCGCCTTGATTCCTGATTCCAGGTAAATCGCCATGCGCGAGCTGTTGACCGGAGTGTCGGAGATCAGCAGCACCGAGAGCGCCGGGTGCAGGCTGAGGGCATTTTCAGCAATGGTGAGTCCATCATTGTCTTTCAGATTCTCTTCAATCAATAGCACGCCGGGTCTGACAGCAGCCAGGCGTTGCAGCGTCTCAACGCCGGTCTCGGATTCGCCTACTAACTCAATGTCTTCGTTATGAAGAATCTGGAATAGCAAACCGTCGCGGAAAAGACGGTGGCTGACGGTCGCGAACAGCCGGAGTCTGCGCTGAGGGTTCACGGTCAGTTACCCGATCCCGGGAGTACCGGCAGGGTAATGGCCAGATGCAGGCACTGGCCATCTGCCTCAGCACTGACGTCCCCGCCCAGCAGGCTGGTGGTGACGAACAGCATCAGAAGTGCTGCCTGTTGTTCAAGAAGCGGATCGGAGAGCCGCGTTAGCGGAGCCAGTAGATGGCTGTAGATGCGTAGCGGTTGTTCCGGGGCTACGTGAAGCTGATCGCGACTCTCGGTTAGCACCAGGTGGCTCCAGTCAAGACCGGAGCTGACAAGCAGGGTGTTGAGGGCTTGCCCCAGTAATTCTGCCGGCGAGCAGGGTGGAGACGATGTGGCCCGTTCCTGGGGCGGGGTCCCGCTGAATAGTGACGTCATCCGGCTCTGCCCGGGGCCTGCCGGGACGATGTTTTCCAGCCGACTGAGTTCCTGCCGCACATGGTCGCAGAACCGCCGGACAAGCTCCTGTTCCAGATGCATGTCCTGGCTGGCCCTGAGGTGTGCTTTCGCCGCAGGCAGGTGGTCAATGCTGGCCACGGTATCCAGAAAAGCGTTCAGTGTGGTATCGGGAACCTGGGCGCTCAGGATCGGCCTCAGATGATCGAGGAGCCTGCCGTGGCGTTGCAGGCGAAGCTCGGCAAAGCGTTTCCGGGTTTCGCAGCGGGTGTTGTCCAGGGCCGACGCCAGCTCACGGTGGCGAGCGATGGCTTCCCGGAACAGTGGCAGCAAGGTTTGTGCTTGCCAGGGTTTTTTCTGGTAGCGAAAGATCCGGCCTTCATTCACGGCATTGAGGGCAACGTCCACCTCGCCCCAGGCGGAAGTCAGAATCCGGACAACAGCCGGATGAGACTGACGCAACTCATCCAGCAGCTCTTTGCCCTGCATGCCCGGCATCCGCTGGTCCGTCATCACCACTGCAATGGGCGCGCCTGGCGTTCGCAGATGTTCCAGTGCCGCTTCCGCAGTGTCTGCGGAAAGCAGGGAGAACTCATCCTGCAGGTGTTCGAGTTGACGGATCAGATATTTCGTGGCGGCAGGTTCGTCATCGACAATGAGCACAACGGGGCGCTGCCCCTCGGTGTTCGGCAGCGATGGCTGGTGCTCGGTCTGGCCGGACAGCTCCGGGCTTGTCAGGGCCGCTGTCAAAAGGTGTGAGCGTATGAGGTCTGGGTCCAGGGGCTGCTCGAAGCAACGATCGATTACCTGGGTGTCCAGCAGCGCCACCAGTTCGCTCAGGATAACGCGCTCGGTTATCAACACCCGGAGCACGGCGGGATATTGTGTTCTGGCCTGGACCAGCAGAGTGGAGTTAATGGCGGTTGAGGTTTCGCATCCGGCTATCACCAGCGCTGCGGGCGGTGCTTCAGCGGCCGCTATGTGCTCAAGCACTGCCTCATCCGAGCTAAAGGCGTGTATCGAGAAGTCCTGCGCGAACAAGGCCTCGAACGTCTGCTTTGCCCCTTCGCTATGGTAGCGCAGTAAAACCGCAGGTGAGTGGAAGTGCCCCATGTTTACCGGTCGTTCCTTGATATCGAATCGGCTGGACAGGTTATCAGGGTGGCATTCGTCGTTTTGTAGGAAAATCCTACAAATGCAGGATGGGTTGCCGGAAATGTTTGTTTCTGTGATGACTTTGGCAATTGCCAGAGCCCGGTGCCTGAGAGCGACTACACTTATCGCTGAGTGCTTTCAGGAGGGAAATGTCATGACCACTCAAGACGGCCATCTCACTAACCACGAAGTCACCATCTGCCTTGCCGGTGGCGCCGTACTGGGTCCGTTCAACGCCACTTGGAGCCAGGACTCCGGCGGTGATGTACGAGAGCTGGTGCGCGAGTACGATGCCTTTCTGCAGGGCGAGAAGCAGAGCCGCTTCAAGTTTCACCTGCACGACACCTACACCAATACCGTGCACACACTGATTCTGAATTTTGAGCAGGTGACCGGCATCTGCGACCATGTCCGCCTGAAATCCCATGGTAACGGCACCTGAGGGCCGCTGTGGGAAGCTATCGAGCGTGACATAAGGAGGATGTGATGACCGAGTTCAGAACTGAAAAAGACAGCCTGGGTGAGGTCCGGGTACCGGCCAGTGCGCTCTGGGGCGCGCAGACCCAGCGTGCGGTGGACAATTTTCCGGTCAGCGGGCAGCCGATGCCGCCCGAATTCATTGCCTCTGTGGTTCAGGTCAAACGTGCGGCGGCCCAGGCCAACGCGTCACTGGGCTTGCTGGAGCCGGAACTGCGTGATGCCATTTGTGACGCCTGCGACCGGTTGCTGAAAGGGGAACATGCGGATCAGTTTCCGGTGGACCGTTACCAGACCGGCTCCGGTACCAGCACCAACATGAACGTGAACGAGGTGATCTCGGCTCTGGCGCGCGAGCAGGGCGTGGAGGTAAATCCCAATGATCACGTCAACATGAGCCAGAGTTCCAACGACGTGATCCCGACTGCGATCCATGTCAGCGCAGTGCTGGCAGTGAAAAGCCGGCTGCTGCCGGCGCTGTCGCATCTCCGGGGAGTGATCTACGGCCGGGAGGCTGAACTGTCCGGGCAGGTGAAGACCGGGCGCACCCATCTGATGGATGCCATGCCGGTGACACTTGGCCAGGAGCTCAGAACCTGGCGGGAACAGGTCGCGGCGACCGAGCTTCGCCTTGAGCGGGCCATGGAGGACCTGGCGGCACTACCGCAGGGCGGTACCGCGGTCGGTACCGGGGTGAATGCCGCGTCGGAGTTTGCTGGCCAGTTTGTGAAGTTTCTGAAGCAGAATACGGGCTATCCGTTCCGGTCGCTGGAGCACAAGTTTCTGGGGCAGAGTGCGGTTGATGCGCCTGTGGCATTGTCTGCCCAGTTCCGTGGTGTGGCCGTGGTGTTCACCAAGATCGCCAATGACCTGCGCTGGATGAATAGTGGGCCGATCCATGGTCTGGCGGAAATCAACCTGCCGGCCTTGCAGCCGGGCAGCAGCATCATGCCTGGTAAGGTGAATCCGGTGATACCGGAATCGGTGGCGATGGTGAGTGCCCAGGTGACCGGGCTGGATGCGGCTGTCGCCATGGCGGGCCAGTCCGGCAACTTTCAGTTGAATGTAATGCTGCCACTGGTGGGCGCAAATCTGCTGGATATGTGCGGGTTGCTGGCCAATGCCTCGAACCTGCTGGCGGACAAGGCCCTGCAAGGGTTCACCGTTAACACCGAAAACCTGAACGCGGGGGTGGGTCGAAACCCGGTTCTGGTGACGGCATTGAACCCTGAAATCGGCTACGCCCTGGCCGCGGATATTGCCAAAGAGGCATACCGTAGCGGGCGCCCGGTTATCGACGTTGCCGAGGAGCGGAGCGGATTGAGCCGCAAACGGCTTGAGGAATTGATGAACCCGCTCAAGCTGACCCGGGGCGGACTGACCTGATCTGGCCGGCTGTTGACAGGGGAAAGCAGAGTGCTGTTGTCGCTTGAGTTGTTTGTCATGCTGGTGCTGGCCAACGGGTCTCCGGTGGTTGTGGCGCGGTTGTTTCATCAGCATGGCAGCTGGCCCCTCGATGGTGGCCGGCTGTGGCGCGATGGCCGACCGCTGCTGGGGCCCAGCAAAACCTGGCGTGGGCTGGTTTCTGGCGTTCTGACCTGCGCGCTGTTCGCCCTGTGGGTGGGTCTGGGCTGGTTGTTCGGAGCGCTGTTTGCTTTCCTGTCGCTGTGGGGCGATATGCTCAGCAGTTTCACCAAGCGCCGTATGGGATTGGCTTCCAGCGCCAGGGCGGTCTGGTTGGATCAGCTGCCCGAGGCGCTGTTACCTATGGTGATGGCCTGGTACTGGCTGCCGCTGCCACTGTGGGAGGCGGTCGCCGTTGCCCTTCTGTTCGCATTGTCCAATATGTTGTTCTCTCCGCTGTTTTACCGCCTCGGTATACGTAAACAGCCACACTGAACTCAGGGCCCGCGAGTGAGGGTGTGAATGGTCACTTCCGGGGGGCAGTTCAGACGCACATTCAGGACCGAAGTGCCGGCTCCCGGTGAGGTGTAACCCTGCATGCCGTTCACCTGCCAGAGCCCGCGGCCAAGGCGCCTCGGGCAATCGGAGTCGAGCGTCAGCGGGATGCCGCCAGGCAAACAGAGTTGCCCACCGTGGGTGTGGCCGCAGAGGAACAGGTCGTAACCGGCATGGGCGGCTTCCCGCCAGATTTCCGGCGTATGACTGAGTAACAGGCTGATTCCCCCTGCGGGTATATCGTCGCCGGCCCGGTGCAGGTTGTGAACCTTGTAGTAGTGGGCATCGTCCACGCCGGCCAGGTACAGGCGACTGTCGCCCCGCTCCAGCGGCACCATTTCATTCATCAGCAGGCGATAGCCCATGTCTTCAAGAGCCGGCACCATTCGTACACTGTCGTGGTTGCCCAGCACGGCATAGGCGTCGCCGTGAATGGCCTGGCGCAGTCTGGCCATACCGTCCAGAGCATCGTCTACAGGGCCCCAGGTGCGTTGGCGGTAATCGCCGGTCAGAACGCACAGATCGTAATCCAGCGGGGCGATTTGCCGTATAACTGCCTGCAGGTTCGCTTCGTCCATATCGACATGCAGGTCGGTCAGGTGAAGGATGCGGAAGCCTTCGAAGGCCGATGGGAGATCGGGCAACACGAAGGTGTTGTGCTCGGTGGTCAGTTTCAAACTGTTGGCCTGAGCCCGGCGTAGCAGGCCCACGGCCTTCAGGCAGAAACGAATCAGTCCCGGAGCGTTGGTCAGGTTTTCCAGATGGAACGAGCGCTTGTCCCGCCCGAACACCCGGGCTTCGGTTTCCCGCTCAATGCCGAGGCGTTGACGGGCATGGACGGGCCCGAGCCTCAGGCTCAGGCGGTAGTGGAGCAGCTCGTCCTGATCTTCCGATACGCGAACCCTTGCGGTCATGCTGTTATCCCTGATGCCGAGCGGAACCTTATCAGTGGTTCCTGTCTTAATTATGGTTGTTGCCCTGGGTAGTGCAAATTACAGGTGCTGATTTGGCTTTTCAGTATTGAGACGCCACAATCAGTGATCATTCGACGATGTATAGTGTACGGAGTGGCCCATGACCGATGCATGTAATCTGCCCGGCCTGAGTGTTCCCAGGAGTCGTTTCCCGGACCCTGAACAGGATCTGCCTGAAGCGGCCGGTGAGTCCCGGCTGGTGTTGGCGGGGGGCTGTTTCTGGTGTGTGGAAGCGGTCTTTCTGGCGGTTGACGGTGTTCAACGTGTGACCTCTGGTTATGCCGGCGGTGAAGCCAGTACCGCGAATTACGAGGCGGTCTGTACCGGGAAAACCGGGCACGCCGAAGTCATCGAGGTGCATTATGATCCGGCACGGGTCAGCTTCGGCCAACTGCTGAAGCTGTTCTTCTCGGTGGCCCATGATCCCACCCAGCTCAACCGACAGGGTAACGATGTCGGCAGCCAGTATCGCTCCGCGATATTCTATGAGACCCCAGAGCAGCACGATGTAGCCGAGGCGTATATCCGCCAGCTGGATGCCGCCGGCGTGTATCAGGATCGCATCGTGACCACCCTGGAGCCCCTGGAAGCCTTTTATCCGGCCGAGGAGCACCACCAGAACTTTGCCGCCCGTAATCCCTGGCAACCATACATCATGGCGGTAGCGGCACCGAAGATGGAAAAACTGGCCAACACCTGGCCCGAACAGCTGAAGCCCGAATTCAGCAAAGACGACCTGGACCAGGCTTGAGGAGGCTCCGATGTCTGTATCTGCAGCAGGCTATGACCTGACACCGTTAACCCGGGCAGAAGTGGAAGCCCGGGCCGAGCATCTTTCTGAGGAAGAACGCCGGGTGCTGCTTGATCACGGTACCGAGCGTCCCTTCTGTGGCACGTTGCTGGATAACAAAACGTCCGGCACCTATCACTGCCGGTTGTGTGATCTGCCGCTGTTCAGTTCCGATTCCAAGTTTGATTCCGGCACTGGTTGGCCAAGTTTTTTCCAGCCCTTCGACCCGGAGCATATCCGATACCTGGAGGACTCCAGTCTTGGAATGACCCGTATCGAAATTCGTTGCCCCCGTTGCGACAGTCACCTGGGCCACGTGTTCCCTGATGGGCCGCCACCTACCGGGCAGCGTTATTGTCTGAACTCCATTGCAATGGTGTTCTCTGAATCGAACTAGAGTCTGAATATCGCGAGCTCTTTGTTGCGGCTATAATGCGCCTTTCTTTTTAGGGCCGACCATCTGAAATCGGCTCTGGTGAAAGGTGATCGATGGTCAGACTGAAATTAAACCCGCTCACTGAATCGGCTACCCTGCTCCGACGTGCCGGCGTCGTGATTGGCTCCGTGGGGCTGACGGCGCTGTATTCGCTCTTGATCCTGTTGCGGGCGCTTTTCGGACGCCTGAACCGGCCGATTGTCGACAAATATTGCCGGGAATGGTCGGCGGCGTTGTTGCGGCTGGTTCGGGCGAGCCTGGTTGTTCGCGGAGAAGTGCCGGATTTCAACGATGGCCGGCGCTACATCATCATGAGCACCCATGCCAGCCACTACGACATCCCGGTCAGTTTCGTGTCGCTGCCAGGTTCAATCCGCATGCTCGCCAAAAAGGAGCTGTTCAGCATTCCTCTGCTGGGGCAGGCCATGAGGGCTGCCGAGTTTCCATCTATTGACCGTTCCCGTCGAAACCGGGCGGTGAAGGATCTCGAGAAAGCCCGTCAGATGATGGAAAGTGGCATTGTGTTGTGGGCAGCCCCGGAAGGGACCCGCTCTCCGGACGGTCAGCTGTTACCCTTCAAGAAAGGCTGCTTTCACCTGGCCCTGGATACTCAGGCTGTGATTGTACCGGTGGCGATTCGGGGGATTCATCGGGTGCTGCCCGCGCGCACCTGGCAGATTAACCTGGGGCAGCCGGTGGATGTGCGGGTGGGCACCCCCATCGACACGGCAGGAAAAAGCAAGGACGACATTGCGGAGATTATGGCGGGCGTGCGGGAGAATCTGGAGGAATTACTGGGCAATGGCGAGGCAGAATAAGCTGCCCCGCCGGCGATGCTCAGGCGGCGGAGACCACGGTAGAGAACAGATAGCCGGTGTAACCGATGTAAACGGCCAGCAGCAGGGCACCGTCAACCCTCGATACGAGCTTGCGCCAACCGGTCAGGCCGAAGCCCATGACCAGAAGCGCCAGAGTCAGGCCCAGCATTAACGTCCAGTCCCGATACAGCACCTCAGGGTCTACCGACAACGGTTGAATCGCCGCGGCGAGCCCCACCACGGCCAGGGTGTTGAAGATGCCTGAGCCCAGGATGTTGCCCAGAATCAGGTCGTGCTCGTTCTTCTTCACGGCGGCAATAGCTGAGGCCAGCTCCGGCAGGGATGTGCCGATAGCGACAATGGTCAGGCCTATGATCAGATCACTCACACCCAGGCTCTGGGCAATAGCGACCGCACCCCACACCAGAAGCCTTGAACTGACAATCAGCAGAATCAGCCCGATCACCAGCCAGATAATTGCGGTTTTCAGGGGCATGGGGTGGGCAACGATTTCGGACTCAGCATCCCCTCCAAGCGGGTCAGCTTTGCCACGTATCCCCTGATAGATGGACCAACCCATGACCGCGGCAAAGACGCCCAGAAGCACCCAGCCATCCAGTCGGCTCAGCTCTCCGTCGATCAGTTGCGCACCGGCAATCAGAGTGAGTACGACCAGTAGTGGCAGTTCTTTGCGGATCACCTGTGAGTGCACAGCGATCGGCGCGATGATGGCGGTCAGGCCAACAATCAGGGCGATGTTGGTGATATTGGAGCCGTACCCGTTTCCGAGAGCCAGGCCGGGGTTGCCGTCAGACGCAGCCATGGCAGAGACCGCAAGTTCCGGAGCAGAGGTGCCGAAGCCGATAATGACCATGCCGATCAGTAGCGTAGGCATGCCCAGGTGTTTCGCGGTGGCGGCGGCTCCTTCCACAAATTTGTCCGCGCTCCAGACCAGCAGGATCAGGCCGGCAATAACGGCACCGATGGCCATCAACATAGAGAAACCTCAAAAAGATTAACGTCGGAAACTCCGGCCCATGGCCCGGAGGAAAGTGTTTGGCGCACAAGATACCGTATTAGGGGGCGATTGGTCAGCACTGAGATGCGCGCCGTTGCAGGTAACTACGGATGATCCAATGGTTGGGCGCCGGGGTATCAGACTAAAGTGGCGCTGATATTGTTAACAAAACACGAGACAATCCCGGCAAAACGATAAGATGACGGGCAATGTGCCAACATACCGGTAATCGCACCACTGGTGCCAGCCGTGCCCGCAACCGACACGCATCAATTGATAATCGCAATTTATTCTTTCGGCGAAAATCGGGATAATTGCGCGCAATTTCAGACCGGAAGCTCACGGCAGCGCCGTCTACCTCGCGCCAGGCCGGCTTCCGACAGGCCACTTTGCTGATCGTGGAGTGGCAGCAGGCTTCAACACTAAGCTAGGGTGAAAACCAATGGCCGTTAGACAGGCAGATGTAGTGCTGGTCGGTGGGGGCGTCATGAGCGCGACCCTCGGCATGATGCTCAGGCAGCTGGATCCGTCCCTGGACATCGTCATGGTGGAACGTCTTGACCACGTTGCCCATGAGAGCACCGACGGATGGAACAATGCAGGTACCGGGCATGCCGGTTACTGCGAGCTGAACTACACCCCCGAAACCGATGATGGCGATGTCGAGATTGAGCGGGCGTTGAAAATCAATGCCCAGTTCGAGGTGTCGTTGCAGTTCTGGTCTTACCTGGTGGAGCAGGGCATCCTGCCGGAGCCGACCTCTTTCATTAATCGTACGCCACACCAGAGTTTCGTCTGGGGCGAGAAAGACGTGGCGTTTCTAAAGCGCCGTTACGAGCGTCTGAGCGGGCACCACCTGTTCCAGGAAATGGAATACACGGAAAGCCCGGAGGATCTCGAAGAGTGGATGCCGCTGGTAGTTCGCCACCGTGATCCTATGCAGCGTGTGGCCGCGACCCGAATCAAACATGGTTCCGACGTGGATTTCGGTTCATTGACCCGCAGCATGGTGAAATGGCTGGAAACCCAGCCCAACTTTGAACTGATGCTCAGCAGCCCGGTGCACTACATTGATCAGCGCGACAATGGCCGCTGGAAACTGCGGGTGAAAAACCAGAAAACCGGCGAACTGACCAAGCTGGAAGCCGGTTTCGTGTTCCTCGGTGCTGGTGGTGGCGCGCTGCCGTTGCTGCAGAAGTCTGGCATTGATGAGGCCCGCGGTTACGGTGGCTTCCCAGTCAGTGGTCAGTGGCTGGTGTGCCAGAAGCCGGACATCGTCAAGGAGCACCATTCTAAAGTGTACGGTAAGGCACCGATTGGCGCGCCGCCGATGTCTGTCCCGCACCTGGATACCCGCATCATCAATGGCGAACCTGCCCTGCTGTTCGGACCGTTTGCTGGCTTCACCACCCGCTTCCTGAAGCAGGGCTCCATCTTCGATCTGATTGGTTCGGTGCGCGCTACCAACCTGCGCCCGATGCTGTCAGTCAGCAAGAGCAATATGGACCTCACCCGTTATCTGATCGGCGAAGTGTTCCAATCCCATGCCGACCGTGTGAATTCCCTGCGCAACTTCTTCCCGGATGCCCGTGAAGATGACTGGAAGTTGCAGATGGCTGGCCAGCGGGTGCAGATTATCAAGCAGACCGAAGAGGGTGGTGGCAAGCTTGAGTTCGGCACCGAGATTGTCGCAGCTAAAGACGGCACCCTCGCCGCCTTGCTGGGTGCCTCTCCCGGGGCTTCTACTGCGGCTAACGCCATGATCAATGTGCTTGAGCGCTGCTTCCCGGAGAAGATCAGGAGCGAGCAGTGGCAGTCCCGCATGAAGGAGCTGGTGCCATCCTATGGCCAGTCTCTGGTGGATAATGAGGAGCTGCTCAACAGCGTTCGTGAACGGACCCTGTCAACGCTCAAGCTCAGGTAATGCTATCCTCTTGATTTGAGAATTCTCAGATCAAGAGGACAGTTATGGCCAATGATCATCGACAGGCGCTTAACGGCGCCGAAGTGTTTATCCGGGCACTTGAGAATGAGGGCGTAAAATACATTTTCGCCGTGCCCGGTGAAGAGAATCTCGCGTTCCTGGAAGCGTTACGCAATTCCAGTATCCGTCTGGTGCTGAACCGGCACGAACAGGCTGCCGGCTTCATGGCGGCGACCTATGGGCGACTGACCGGCCAGGTGGGGGTTTGCCTGTCCACCCTCGGGCCGGGCGCCACCAATCTGGTGACGGCCGCGGCCTACGCCCAGCTGGGCGGCATGCCCATGATGATGATCTCCGGGCAGAAGCCCATCAAGTCCTCCAAACAGGGGCTGTTCCAGATTCTGGATGTGGTGGATCTGATGCGGCCGCTCACCAAATACACCCGCCAGATCAGTAACGCCAACACCATCCCCGCCAAGGTTCGTGAAGCCTTTCGCCTTGCCTCGGAAGAACGCCCCGGTGCTGTGCACCTGGAGCTGCCTGAGGACATTGCCGAGGAATCCGCCGAAGCGGGCATTCATATCTTTAATCCCAGTGATGCCCGCCGGCCAACGGCCAGCGAGAAGAGCCTGGATATGGCCTGTGACATGCTGCGCAGGGCCCATCATCCACTGATCATGATTGGTGCCGGCGCCAATCGTAAACGGGTATCCAAAGCCTTGCTGCATCTGGTGGATGTGACGGGCATTCCGTTCTTCACCACTCAGATGGGTAAGGGCGTGATTGATGAGCGTCACCCCCGTTACATGGGGAATGCGGCCCTGTCCGCCGGCGATTTTGTTCACTGCGCCATCGACCGGGCGGATCTGGTGATTAATGTTGGCCACGATGTGGTGGAAAAGCCCCCGTTCTTCATGACGCCGGGCGGTAAAAAAGTCATCCATGTGAATTTCAGCGGAGCCGATGTCGATCCGGTGTATTTTCCGCAGCATGAGGTGGTGGGTGACATTGCCAACAGTGTGGAGTACATGGCCGAGCACTGCGGACAATGTGCCAACCACGATTTCACCGGCCTGATGGAAGTGAAACAGGCGGTCGACAAGCATCTTCAGGAACGGGCCACCGATGACCGCTTTCCGGTGATCCCCCAGCGCATTGTCCACGATGTGCGATCCGTGATGCCGGATGACGGCATCATTGCGCTGGATAATGGTATGTACAAACTCTGGTTTGCCCGTAACTACCCGGCTTACGACAACAACACCGTGCTGCTGGACAATTCTCTGGCCTCCATGGGCGCGGGCCTGCCCAGTGGTATGATGGCGGCCATGCTCTATCCGGAACTGAAGGTCATGTCGATCTGCGGCGATGGCGGCTTCATGATGAACAGCCAGGAGCTGGAGACGGCTGTTCGCCTTGGGCTGAACCTGGTCGTGCTGATCATCAACGACAGCGCGTACGGCATGATCAAATGGAAGCAGGGGCAGGATGGCTATGAAGATTTCGGCTTGGATTACCGCAACCCGGATTTCGTGAAATACGCGGACTCCTACGGTGCAGTTGGCCACAGGGTTGCCCGTACCGAGGAATTACGCCCGACTCTTGAGCGCGCACTGGAGGCCGGTGGTGTCCACCTGGTGGATGTGCCGGTGGACTACAGCGAGAACCGGCGGGTCTTTGATGAAGAGCTGGCGGAGCTCACCTGCCGGCTTTAGCCGGCCTGGGCAGCTCCACGCAGCATGGCCTGTAACAGTTCATCTGCGTCAAACTTGGTCAGGGCCTCGTTGGCCCCGACCTGATTGGCGTAGCTCAGGCTCATCTCACTGTTCAGTGAGGTATGCAGGATAATGTAGGGTTGCTTGAGGCTGGCGTTATCCCGGACATCGAAGGTCAGCTCGTAGCCATCCAGCCCCGGCATCTCGATGTCGCTTACCAGAATCTCGATCGGGTGCCCCAGCTCGTGCTCTCTGAGCATCACCTGCAGGGCTTCATCGCCATTGGTGGTGACGTGGTAGCTGATGCCTTTGCTGTCCAGTACATCGCTCAGCTGTTTACGGGCCACCTGGGAATCGTCTACCAGCAGGATATTCAGAGACTTGAGCGTTTCGCTCTGAAGATCTGACAGTACAACATCCTGGGCATCCAGGGATTCCGGATACACCTTGGCCAGCAGCAACTCCACATCCAGTAGCTGGATAATGTCGCCATCCACATCCAGCAAGCCAGTAATAAAGGCATTGGTGCCCAGAGCCTTGGGCGGCGGCATCACGCTCTTCCAGTCTGTCTCGATAATCTGCTGAACACTACGCACCAGAAAACCGATTTCCTGGCGCTGGATGTCGGTAACAATGATGGAGGCTTTTTCCTGCTCCTCGCGGGTAAGCGCCGGGTAGCCTACGGCCGCAGACATATCAATGACCGGCACGGCCGAGCCCCGGAAGGTTGCGGTTCCGATCACGGCATGGTGGCTGTGGGGCAGTTTGGTTAATCGCTGAAACGGAAGTATTTCCCGGATTTTCAGGGTGCCAATGCCAAACAGCCGCGATCCGAACAGGCGGAACAGAAGGAGTTTCTGGGACTGCTTCGCTTTGCTGGACATAAACCGATCCTTGCAAAAAAGATGAAAGCTCCTTGCTGAGCTTGCTGTCACGATTGGTGCTCTGAGAAATGAAACAAGGCGCCAGCGATCAAAAGGTTATGTAGCAATAATAGCAGCTTTATGCTCAGCGATTCGTCATCAGCTTTGTATCAAATGGTGACAGGTCTTTTGACAGTTCGCCTACCAGGGCAGGTTTGTAATCACCAACCAGCCAGTGCCAACGCTAGTGGCGATGGCAACCAGAGCCAGCAGCCCGTCCCGGGCGACAATGGACAGCCCGAACGCCATCAGTGCCAGGCCACCGCCATTGGCACTGAAGGGGATAAGTTCCATCATCGGCATGGCAGCGGCCACCGCCATGCAAATCAGTGCCATCAGATACTGGCCAGCCCCGGAAACCAACCAGGGCAAGCGCCGCCGGGTCCAGTGATCGACAAATGCCGCAGGTTTGTTTGCCCATTGCAGGCCTTTAAACAGTGTCTGTTTGGAAATATGGCGGTTCGATAAACGGGAGGGAATCCAGACTGAGCGACGCTGGAACAGCAACTGCCCCAAGGTAAGCAGAACCAGCAAGCCCAGTAAGGTGGGTACGCCGGGAATGTCGCCAATTAGCGGCGCCACCGTTACCAGGCCGGCCAGCAGGACCAGCGGGCCAAAAGAGCGCTCACCCACTGCGGTCATCAGATCCCCGACTGATACCCGATCCTGATTCCGCGTATGGTCCCGTATTCTGGCGACCAGCTCTGTCAGGCTTTCCGGGTCGTTTGGCTGGTTCATGGTTGGCTTCCTTTTCCAGAGTGCTGCGAAGGTGCTGCAGGAATTGAGTCATTCCAGAAACGAAAAAAGCCTCTGAAATCAGGGGCTTTTCTCTTGCAAGGTGGTGGAGACGGCGGGAATTGAACCCGATGCCGCACCTATTCCCTGCCCCACAGAAAACCACAATAGCCCATAAAACAGCCACTTACAAAAGCGGCATTCCACACAGAACCACTCAAAACCGCAGTTTCATTGACACTTTGTGGACACTTTCAGTCGCTATAGCATAGCGGCGCTATTGCGCGAGAATTGCAATCTCAGGGTGTCAATGGTTCACCAATGCAGTTCTCAAAAATATCTGCGAGGGGAGCGTAGTTACAAACCACGGCGGCTTCGTTTGCTTTAATCCACCTCTCCGGATCTATTCCTTCCCACGAGATGTCGAACCCAGCGTTTACGATGAGATGTTCAAAGAAGATCCTTTGAGCCCGTCCGTTGCCTTCTCTGAAAGGATGAATCATGTTGATGTCGCCGTAGTATTCTGCGGCCTTTGCCACCAACTTATCCCTGGAGAGCGAAGTGAGGTGTTCCTCATTTTTGAGGCAGTCGAAGATTTTTTCCGATTCTTTTTCGATTCGTCGGACAGTGCAGAAACGTGTGTCTGCTTTCGAGATATCAACCGTTCTTATTTCACCGGCCCGGGAGTAGATCTCCTGGAACAGCACACGATGAATCGATTTGAGGTAGTCTAAATCATAAGGGGATGGATGAACTCGATGGTATCGGCATTGACGTTCGAGATCTCGCGTTCTGCTTCGTGTATCAGCTCGCCATCCCTGATGTCGAAAAGGTTGATTAGAACATCTGAGTTTTCATAGCAGTAGCTGTCGTTGCCGACGCCATACTTATCAAGCACACTTCATGGCCAGCTTTTTGTATTTCCTGATCAAAGTCTTTTTGTTCGACATTTTGGCACCTTCCTCCACGTAAAAGCCTTCCAGGCGCATGCTGGCGTGATAGTTGGCCATCCTGGTCTTCCGGACATGTGCGGCTCTCTGCTCGTCTGAAGGCATTCTAGCTTCTGCGTTTCGAGCCATCGTGAAATAACCCTATAGTGGACAGCTAAATTTGATTGGTTTGAGCAAAATTATACGTGCTCTTAAGCTTCAACCGGTCACCTCAGTATATCAGTTCTTCAAAACCTTACCATTAGGACTGGGTCAGTGAATCGACCGCCAGAGCGGGCTTTACACCTATTGGAATCGTTTTGCTCTCATTCTTCTACGTTACCAGGCCCAGGCCAATTAGGCAGGTTCGGATAACTGCACGGTCGCCCGCAAAGTCGTGGAAGAGATCAACAGCTTTCGAAAGCAACACCAAATCTGACTGCGACACCTTGGGCGCCTGAGCCTATCTTTTCTATATACAATGTATATACTAAAAATGTTCTCAGTGAGTGGATGACCCATGGCAGCCGATAGTATTTCCGAAAAGCAGTT